>JBGPLS010000041.1:0-19633 GCA_041486565.1 Gemmatimonadaceae bacterium | reverse complement strand
CGACCGTATCCGCCGCGGTGCGGGTGCGCCAGAACCGCAGGCTCCTTGCATGGCAGCGTCACGCGCCCGTGGTGGAGCGGAGATATTACGTCCCTCTCCGATATCTCGACGACGTCCGGCAATCCTTTCGCGACGATCTGCGCGTAGTGGACACGGCGCGACCGGATGCTTCCGGTGCGATACCGTCACGGCATCCCGCTGCCCTGCTCGAGCGGGCGATGCAGAAGGTACAGCAGGATCGCGAGGCTCTTGAGCAAATGCTGGCGGACGCCTGGTGCGCATCGGAATCGTCCGCTCTCTACGTGGACGGCAGCATCACTGCCAGCGCAATCGCCTCGGCTTCGTTGCTTGCGGTGGGAGTCATCAAGAGCCACCGCACTCTTTACGCCGATGGTGCTGCGTTTCGCGTCGTTGTTGGCTTGGATGCCGGCGAGCGCTCGTCGGTGTTTCGCGTGGCGCCGCGAACGCGGAATCCGGTTGCCAGCTGGTACGTCCGGGTACGTAGCGCTAGCGGACGTGACGCGCTCTTTGGTCTTGTCCGTGTCGAGGCCGCGCTGATGGATGCTCCAACCGCGCGAGCCGACGAGATCTCGCGCTGGATAATCGCCGAAGGCTCTCCGCTCGCGCTGCCCGATGGGCGCTGGGACAAGATGAGCTACGGCATTCGGGATACCGAAGAATTTCTGCGAGCGATCTCTTGACCGAGCCGCTGGGACGCGTCGTCGCCACTGAACGGCGCCCGAACACGCCGCACGAGTTCCATTTCTGGACCGCGCTGGATTCTCCCGTGGGAATCGGCACGATCGTGCGCGTGGAAGGGTCGAATCCGGTCAACGGACAGATTCCACGGGTTTACGGAATCGTCGTCGAAGGCTTCAGCTACACCGATCTTCAGTCACCGATGCACGACGTGCTCGGCCACGACGGCTCGCCGGGCAACGCCGGCTTTTCCGTCACCGAGCGCGCGGAGATCCGGCTCTACTCGGCGGCCGTGCTGCGACAGATTCCCGACGAGCCGCTGCAGCCGGTCCCGATGGGTGAAGTTCACCTCGCCGAAGAAGAGGACGTCGCGGTTGCGTTGCGGATGGACAGCTACCTGAAGGAGGGCGCGCGCACCGGAATTCCGGTGGGTGTCTATCGCGCCGGCGCGACCGATTCGGTGATCTATCTCGACGCCGAATTTCTGCTCGGCCCGGAAGCCGCGCACCTGAACATTTCCGGGATGTCGGGGCTGGCGACGAAGACGAGCGCCGTCGAGTGGCTGCTGTCGTCGGTTTTCACGCACTTCCCGGAGAGCAAGGGCTCGATCGCCGCGGTCTGCTTCAACGTCAAGGGACCCGACCTCCTCTTCCTCGACCAGCCGGGAAGACTCGAGGATCGCGACATCGAGCTTTACGACAAGATGGGCGTGAGTCCTACGCCTTTCGAGAAGGTGCAGTACTTCGCTCCCTACACGGCCAAGGGCTTCTCGCTCAACACTCTTCGGTCGAACGAGGCGCTGCTCCACAACGTCACGCCGTTGACGTGGGGGCTTCGCGAAGTTCTCCAGTACGCCGAAGTCCTCCTCAACCGCGACGACATCGACGCCAAGGCTGACGCGCTGATCGACTTCATCAAGGAGCGCGTCGTCGACCATGTTTTCGAGGACAAGAAGTATCTGTCGCGGGACCACACGGTACAGTCGTTCGGCGATCTCGAGGAGTGGTTCCGTGATCTGCTCCGGGGGCTCGAGAATTCCAACGCCGAATCGTGGCGGACACACCACATCGCGACGATCAGGAAGGTTCGCAACCGGCTGTCCAACATTTCCACGCGTTGCGCCGGGCTGGTGACGGACGCCGGGACGGTCAGCGACCTTCCGTTCGGGAGCTTCGAGGACCGGATGGTGTACGTAGTGGACGTAGCGACTCTCGAGGAAGACGCGCAGGACCTCATTTTCGCGCGCGTCGTATCCAGGCTTCGCGAGCACCTCGAGCGGCGCGACCTGGGCGTGAAGCACCTGATCGTATTCGTCGACGAGCTGAACAAATACGCGCCGAGCGATGGACAGGACACCTATGTCCGCAAGATGTTACTCGACCTCGCCGAGCGCGGCCGGTACCTGGGACTCGTTCTCTTCAGCGCGCAGCAGTTCCGGTCACAGGTCCATCGGCGCGTCGTGGGAAATTCCGGGACGTCGCTTTTCGGGCGGATGGACGCCGACGAGCTCGCGACGCCCGGCTACTCGGTGCTCAGTCTTGCCACCCGGACAAAGCTCGCGACATTGGAGAAGGGCCAGTTGATGGTGCGTCACCCGCATTTCACACAACCGATCTTCGTCCGCTTTCCGCGGCCCGCCGTCATGCAGGGAAGGGACGGAGTCGAACGCTATCCCCAGGGGGTGGAGACCGGCCTCGACGTCGCTATCTACCGATCTCTGAGACCGCTCGACCCGTCCGTCACGCTGCCATGGGTGCAGAGGTTCGTCGCGCTCTACGACGAGGCCGAGCTGCTGCGGGCGCGTGACGCGACGACTCTGGCGAAGCCCGCAAACGTCAAAGCGTATTTCGAATCGCAGTTCAGGCGAATCGTTCCCACTGAGGCCGCAACTGCCGCCGCGACTGCGTCGCGGGAAGATGCGCGGGCTGTCCGCGCGCTGCCGATAGACGATCCGTATGGCTTCTAGGCTGAGGCGTGGACTGGTTGCCGCCGTCGCGCTGACCGTCGTGTCACCGGCGGCGAAGGCACAATCGGTTCTTCTCCAGATCCGTCCTCACGTGGGCGACACGCTACACGTGCGACTCGACCAGCAGGTCGAAATGACGGGCATGCCAGCGGGATGCGGGAGCCAGCAGGGAGTCTCGCGTCTTCGCGCCAGGAGCGTGCCCGCCAACTGCGCCGACATCCGCACGATGAACACCCGGGTGGAGGTGTTCAGCCGGGCGATTGCGCGCAACGCCACGCGTGACGCGACCGACATGCTCGCCATTACCGATTCCGTCCGGACGTCGAGCGGAAAGCGTGGCGCGGATGAGCGGGTGACGAAGCAGCCGGCGTCGCGCGGCCCGGTGGAGATCAGGATCTCCACCGATGGCGGGGTCGAGCTCGGTGCAGGGCCGGCCAGCGACGAGGTCCGAACGCTCTTCGGACAGATGCCGGCGACGCTGTCGCGCAGGGCGGTCGCCGTGGGAGAGAAGTGGATTCACGAGATGCGCGTGCCTCTCGCCGGCGAGCCCGGCGCGACGGGACGCGTGCGTACCACCTTCCAGCTCGATTCCCTCGGGCGGAACGGGAATGTCGCCTACATCTCGATGCGTGGAGTGCTCACACACGACCACTCGGACGGAAGCGATTCCGAAACTTCGGGCTCGCTGACCGGCACGATGCAGCTCGACCGCCGGCTCGCGTGGATCACCGAGACGCGTGCGACGATCGACGTATGGTCGACCGTCACGGCGCGGTCGTCGGGCCAGCCGATGCAGGTGCATACCAGGGTCCTTCAGTTCCTCCGGGTATCCGAAGCTCGATGAGACTCGTTCATCTGTCCGACCTGCATCTCGGATTCCGCCAGTACCAGTGGCGCACGCCCTCGGGGATCAATCAGCGCGAGACCGATATCGCCAACGCTTTCCGGAAGGCGATCGACAAGACGATCGAGCTGCAGCCTGACCTGGTATTGATCGGCGGTGACGTGTTCCACGACGTCCGTCCGACGAATCCGGCGATCCTCCACGCGTACAAGCAGTTCTCGCGTCTCGTCGAAATGCTGCCCGATTCGATCATCGTCATGGTGGCGGGGAACCACGACACTCCGCGCACGAGCGAGACCGGCTGCATCCTCGGTCTTTTCAGCAGCCTCGGTATACGTGTCGTCGTCGGGGACGCTCAGCGTCTCTCATTCCCCGAATGGGAGCTTTCGGTTCTTGCGATTCCCGATGGCGTCAGGCCGAGGCCGCGGCTCGACCCCGATCCAAAGGTGCGGTACAACATCCTCCTCATCCACGACGAAGTGGAAGGAGTGATCAGGAAATTCGGCACGATCGCCGAGCGCCCGGCGGGCGACCTTACTCTCGCCGAGCTCGGCCCCGAGCGCTGGAGCTACGTCGCGCTCGGACACTATCACGTCTACCACGAGGTCGCTCCGAACGCCTATTACTCGGGCTCTCTCGAGTACACGAGCACCAACGTCTGGCGCGAGGTTGACGAACAGATCAAAAACGGGATTCCGGGGAAGGGATTCATCGAGCACGACCTCGATACCGGCGCGCATCGCTTCCATCCGGTATCTCTCGCGCGCCGCGTCATCGACCTCCCCGAGCTGAGTGGCGGCGGGTTGACGGCGGCGGACCTCGACTCAGCCATCCGTGACGCGGTCGATGCGTGTGAGGGCGGAATCGACGACAAGATCGTCCGCCTCGTGGTACGCGACGTCTCTCGCTTTGTCCTGCGGGACCTCAATCACAAGGCGATTCGCGAGTACAAGCGCCGTGCGCTGCATTTTCTCTTCGACGCGCGGCGCCCGCAACCGCTCCGGATGGAGGCGAGCGGAGCACCTGGCCGCCGAACGTCGCTGACGGAGACGGTGCGCGCGATGCTCGAGAAGCGTGCGCTGACGCCGGGGATCGACCGTGCTGCGCTCGTGGAGCTCGGCCTGCGCTACCTGGCGGAGGCCGAGCGCGCTGCGTCAATCTCGATTGGTGAAGCCGAGTGAAGCTCACCGGCCTGCGGCTCCAGAATTTCCGCCAGCACGTGGCGACGAAGATCGAGTTCGAATCCGGAATCACCGGCATCATCGGACCAAATGGAGCGGGCAAGACCACACTCCTCGAAGCGATCGCGTTTGCGCTGTACTCAGTGGGGCGCACGACGCGCGAGAACATGGTGGCGCAGCATCCCGTCGGCCGCGGACAGATGCGCATCGACCTGGAGTTCGAGCTCGGCCGTCATCACTATCGCGTTACGCGGGGAAGGACCTCGGCAGAGCTCTATCTCGACGGCGATCCCGTCCCGATCGCCAGTTCGCCGACCGCCGTGACCGAGCGGCTGCAGCGCATCATGGGGATGTCGAAGGACGAGTTCTTCAAGACCTACTTCACAGGTCAGAAGGAGCTCGCGGCAATGGCGGCGATGGCATCGTCCGATCGCGGCCGCTTTCTGTCGAAAGTTCTGGGCTACGAGAAGCTTCGCTCGGCGCAGGATCTGGTGAGCTCGCGCAAGGGAATACTCGGCGCCGAGATCTCGGGGCTTCGCGAGGCGATGACAGACCCGGCGCTCGTCGCGCGCGCAATCGCTGACGCGTCCACGCGAACAAGCGAGGCGACTGCGGCAGCCGAGAGCGCGGAGCACCGGAACAGGATCATTCAGGGGACATTCTCGATGATCGCGCCGAAGTGGGCGCGTGCCCAGCACGACCGCGAAAAGGCGCAGGCGCTTCTGGCGGAGATCAGCGCCAACGAGCGCGAGGAGAGCTCACTGCTGCGGAACTTCGAGCGCGTCGAGGGAGAGCTTGCGACGATGGCCGGTTCCAGGGCCGAGCTCGCGCAGCTCCAAGGGACGATCGAGCCGCTTCCCGACCTTCGTGACGAGATCAACATCCTCGACGAGCTCTACCGTGAGGAAGGACGGCGAAAGGCGCTGGTGGAGAACGAGGCCGTGGTTCGCGAAGAGATAGAGAAGCTTTCGGCGAGGCACGCGACCATCGAGCGCGCGCCGGCGCTCGAGGAAGAAGTGACGCTCGATCTCGAGAAGAAGCGCGCCGAGCTCGAAGAAGCGCAGGGAACTCTCGAGGCGAAGCGGACCGAGTGGGTCCGGGACAGGCAGGATGCGGAGACCAAGCGCAGCGATCTCCTCCGCCAATGGACCGAGGTGAAGCAGCAGCGCGAGCGAGTGATCAGCCTCGGACAGGACGGGGCGTGCCCGACCTGCAGCCGGACACTTGGCGAAAGCCTGCACACTGTGGTGGACCACCTGACTGAAACGGAAGAGACGCTGCGGATGGACGGCCTCTACTTCAAGACCCGGCTCGAGCAGCTGTCCGAGATGCCGGGGGATGTGAAGGCGCTCGACGAGCGCCGGCGCAAGCTGACGGCCGAAGCGGGAGCACTCGAGCGCAAGCTGGCGCGCGTCCAGCTCGCCGTGCAAGAGCTCACCGGCGTCGTGCGTGAGATCACTGCAAAGCAGCGTCGCGTCGAGCAGATGCGCCGCGACATCTCGATTCTTTCCAAGGGCTTCGATTCTGCGCGCTTCGACTTCGTGCGATCCGAGATCGCAAGGCTCACCCCGCTCGAGGCCAGGGCGGCCCGTCTCAGCGCTCTCGCCGAACGTGAGCCGCAGCTTGCTGCGGAGCGCCAGGAATACGTGAATTCGCTCTTGTCGCTGCGATCGCTCCTCGGCACGCTGCGCGTGCGCCAGAAGCAGATGGCGTTCGCTGCAGCCGAATTCGATTCGATCCGCCAGGGCTACGAAAAGTGCGCTGCCGACGCGCGGACCGCGGAGCTCGATCTGCACAAGTCGCAAGCCGATCTGGCGAGCGCGCGCGAGTCACTGGAGGCGGCCCTCGCCGTCGGCGAGGAGTCGCGGCTCATTCAGGCGACAGTGACCCAGCGCGAGACCGAGCGCCGGCTTCATGAAGAGCTGGATCGTGCGTTCAACGAGCTGCGCGCTCAGCTGAATACCGAGCTCCGTCCGGAATTGTCGGAGCTGGCGACGGCCTTCCTGCGCGAGCTCATGGATTCGCGGACAGTAGAGCTCGAGCTCGATGAGAAGTACAACATTGTCGTCCATGAGGATGGCGTCACCAAACCGGTTCTCTCCGGGGGCGAAGAGGATATCGCGAACCTCGTGCTGCGTCTCGCCGTTTCGCAGATGATCGCCGAGCGCTCCGGACAGGCATTTTCGCTGCTGATTCTGGACGAAGTGTTCGGGTCGCTCGACGAGGCCCGTCGGTTCAACGTCCTCGAGCTGATGCGCGCACTCGGCGATCGGTTCGAGCAGGTGATTCTCATCACCCACATCGAGGGGGTGAGGGACGGGCTGGATCACGTCATCACCGTGCGGTACGATCCCGTTGTGGCCGCCTCCGTCGTCGAATCTGTACCCGGCGGGGTGACCAGCGAAGTACTGGAGCTTGTCCCGGCCGGGGTCGGTTGATGGCGGTGGCCCGCACCTGGCGACAGCCGCCGCCGCCCGACGGTCCGTACCGGATCCAGGATAGCGACATCCCGCTCCTGAACGCCGTGTTCAGCGACGCCTTCACGGATCGCTATCGGAAGGACGGGATGGCGGGGGTGCGGGTCCCGTATCTCAATCCGGCGGTTTGGCGGTTCGCCATCGCCGACGCAGGAGATGGGGCGATGCTGTGGCGTGACGACCGCGGAAACATCGCCGCATTCAACGTCACCCATCTCTCCGGCACCGAAGGCTGGATGGGGCCGCTGGCTGTGCATCCCGACTTCCAGTCGCACGGTCTCGGGAAGACGATCGTGAACGTCGGGATCGAGTGGCTCAAGCGCCAGACCGCGCACGTCATCGGTCTCGAAACGATGCCGCGCACGCTGGACAACATCGGCTTCTACTCCTCGCTGGGGATGGTGCCCGGTTATCTCACGATCACGGTGACTGTGGATGCCGCGTACGCGCCGCAGCCGATCCATGCGCGGGCAGTCCGAATCGGGAGCATGCAGCCGGCCGATGTCGACAGCACGATTGCCCGTTGCCGGGAGCTGTCGAATTCCCTCCTCGCCGGCTACGACTTTTCCCGCGAGATACAGCTCACCGAGGAGCTGGCGCTCGGAGATACCCTGCTTGTCATGCGTGACGGCGAGATCGCCGGATTCGCGATCGCGCATTCGGTGCCGCTCGTCGAAGGACGGGTGCGCGAGGAGCTGCGGGTTCTCAAACTCGTCGCGCGCGACGAGGACGATTTCGGCTCACTCGTCACGATTCTTGCCGATCATGCGCGTCGCATCGGCACACGCCGCGTCGCGCTACGCGTGCAGGGCCAGTACCCCGAGGCCTATCGGATGCTGATTGCCAGAGACGCTCACGTTCGGTGGACCGACCTTCGCATGTCCGCTGCTGACTACCCCGAAAAACGAGCCGAGCCCGGAATCGTTTTTTCGAACTGGGAGATCTGAGCTCGGCTCTTCCGAATCAGGCGTGAAAGAGCGAGGCGATCGCCGACGAGACTGTTATCTGGCGGAGATAGAGGAGCTCCTCGGGCGCGAAGGGGATCGGATCGATGTCCAGCGTCGTCGTGAGATCGTTCTCGGGGATGACGTTGTCCATCTCCAGCAGCTCGAGCAGCCCGGTGGTCACGGGTGGTCTCGGCAGCAGTCTCTCCGCCACGGCGATGAGAGGACGAAGGGCGCTGACCGGGACGCCGACGAGCTTCCGCGACGCGTTCATCGCCACAAGAATGCGCTCCGTCATCTCCCGGAGAGTAAGCGGGGTTGATCCGCCGATCGACAGACTTCGATGCACCGTTTCCCTGTCTTCGAGACATTTTCGCGCGGCGCGTGCAACATCGTCAGCGGCGATCGGCTGGAACCGCGCAACGCCTCCTCCCGGCAGCGGAAAAACGAAGGGCGAGAGGCGCACAAGGCGGGCGAGCACGTTGACGAACTCGTCCTCCGGTCCAAAGATCACCGAAGGCTTGAGCACGGTCCACTTCATCGTGCTCGTCGTGACCATGTCCTCGGCGATCCCCTTGCTCCGCAGAAATCTGTAGGGGGAGGAGCTGCTGGCGCCGTTCTGCGACATGTAGACGATTCGCTGGACGCCGGCTGCGCGCGCGGCAGCGAGTATCACGGCCGTCGCGTCGGTGTTTACAGCCTCGTAGCTGTCGCCGGGCTTCTCGATCGCGATCGCCGCGAGATGTATCAGTGCGCCAGCGTCGGCAAGGGCCGAGCGCATCGCCTCGGCATCGCGAATGTCGCCGACCCGGATCTCGAGTCTCAAATGGCCGAGCCGTGCCGCCGCCTTCTCGGCGTCGCGCACGATTGCTCTGACCTTCCAACCCGCGTCGACGAGCTGCCGGCAAAGGTGGGTGCCAACGAGTCCCGAACCACCCGTCACGACGACAGGGCGGTTCTGCGAGATCTCTTCTGGCTGGGGCTGCTCGGCCACGGCTGTCGCGGCCTCACTATCTGTCGCGGTAGCCGGAAAGTCCGTCGGGAATCCGCTCGCCGAGTTGTCGGTCACGTTTCGCCGAATGCGACCGCTACTTTCCCGCGGGTGGCCTGGTGCCGCGCGAACCTCGCACCGTGATCCGCCAGATGAGGAGAAACACTCCGAGCGTCAGCAGCAGATGGACATAGCCCGGCGCTTCGGTGGTGAAAGTGAGGAATCCCCACACCACGAGCATGACGACAGCAGCGATTAGACCCAGGTCCATTAATGATTTCGTTGACGGTGAATTGCAGCGCCGGTAAATTATAGTCATATCAGAGGTGTGTAGTTACACCTTTGAGGAACGGGGAGCTCACTTTTTGAGCCGATAAGTCCTTCGGGTGGGTTCGATAAATCGAGCTGACGTCATGCCCCAGTGCGGGGAAGGCGGTAGGCACGGGTGAGAGCCTCAACAATTCGACCGGGCTTCAAAAAACCTCTTCGTTCCAACCTTAAGCTCCGCCGCCGCTGATGAGTGACGGCGGAGTTTTTGCTTCGCCCACCGGGCAGACAGATGGCCACCGTCACGGTAACCCGCCGGCTGCACTTCAACGCCGCCCACCGCGTCTTCAATCCATCGCTCAGCGACGCGGAAAACGACGCAACGTTCGGCAAGTGCAACAACCCGAACTGGCACGGTCACAACTACGTCCTCGACGTGTCCGTCGCTGGCGCGATAGATGCCCGGACAGGTTATGTGATGGACCTCAGCAAGCTCAAGGAGCTTGTCGAGCACGCGGTGATCAGCGTTGTCGATCACCGGAACTTCAACCTCGACGTGCCTTTCATGCGCGACCGGATTCCAACATCAGAGAATATCGTCGTCGCTTTCTGGAAGATTCTCGAGCCGGCAATCGCTCCGGCGAAACTCGTCCGTCTCGTCCTTTGGGAAACAGAGAACAACTATGTCGAGTACAATGGGTCTTAATCGCCTGAACGCCGGCGCCGACATCGAGAGTCTTGAAGCTCCCGAGGGCATCGAGGAGCTGTCGCAGCTCGTCCGTCGGGAGCTGGAGCTCCTCGGGGAAGATCCGGAGCGGCAAGGCCTTCTCAAGACACCCGAGCGTGTCGCTCTCTCGCTCGCGTGGCTCACGCGCGGCTACGAACAGGACGTTCGCAAGGTCATCGGCGACGCCGTGTTCGAGGAGACGCACGAAAACATGGTCATGGTGCGCGACATCGAGCTTTATTCGCTCTGCGAGCACCACATGCTTCCCTTCTACGGAAAGGCCCACGTCGCATACATCCCCAACGGGCGAATCGTGGGACTATCGAAGCTGCCGCGGATCGTTGACGTCTTCGCACAGCGACTCCAGGTCCAGGAGCGGCTCACCGATCAGATCGCCGAGGCGATCTGCGAGATACTCGACCCACTCGGCGTCGGCGTGGTCATCGAGGCGTACCACCTGTGCATGATGATGCGCGGCGTACAGAAGCAGAACTCGAAGACGATCACTTCGGCTCTCCGAGGTGTTTTCCGCGAGGATTCCAAGACGCGGGATGAGTTCCTGAGACTCGCTCACGGCGGATAACGCGCTGATGCAGCCGCTCGCCGGACGCACAGCGATCGTCACCGGTGCCTCGCAGGGAATCGGCGCCGAGATCGCGCGACAGTTGTCGGGCGCCGGTGCTCGGGTGGCGCTCGCCGCCCGACGGCGAGCCGAGCTCGACAAGATGGCGGCGTCGCTCGGCGGCTCGACGATCGCCGTGGAATGCGACGTAACCGATCGAGTCTCCGTAGCCGCCGCGGCCGCCAGCGTGCGCGGGGCCTTTGGCGGTGCGCCCGATATCATCGTCAACAACGCCGGTGTCTTCCGGGTCGCTCCGCTGGAGGCGATGCAGCCCGAGAATTTCATCGCGTCAGTCTCTACGAGTCTGATCGGTCCGTTTCTCGTGCTGCATGAATTCCTGGCTGAAATGCACCGGCGGGGAAGTGGGCACGTGGTGACGATCGGCTCCGCCGGCGACAGAAAGATCTTCGCGGAAAACGGCGCTTACTCGGCGGCAAAGTTCGGTCTGCGTGCAATGCATGAGGTACTGCTCACCGAACTGCGAGGGAGCGGCGTCAGAGCGTCGCTGATATCCCCGTCTTCCGTGGACACCGCGCTTTGGGAGGGAGTGGACACGGAGAGCAAGGACTCGGAATATCCCTCGCGCAGCGAGATGCTGACTCCCGGCGACGTCGCCCGTGCCGTGCTCTTTGCGCTGACACAGCCGGCAGCGGTGAACGTCGACGAGCTCCGTATTTCCCGCGCCTAGCGACGCACGTCGCGCCTGTCGTTCGATGCACATCGAGTTCATTGACCTGCTGCGCTGCCCGAACGTGCACGAAGAAAGCTGGCTGGTCGCCGCCTTCTACAAGATGGATGGAAGGGTCGTCGTCGAAGGAAAGCTTGGATGTCCGGTGTGCGGCGCGGAGTATTTCATCAGTGATGGAGTCGCCGTGTTTGGCGAGGATGACGCGCGACGACAAACCTTCTCTACTGATGAGCCTGCTTCAGACGACACCATGCTGGCGGCCTTACTCGATCTGGCGCGGCCCGGCATGCTTGCGCTCCTTTCCGGAGATTTCGCTCGCGCGTCGGAGGCTGTCGCAGAGTCGACTGGCGCGCGCATCATCGCTCTCAACTCGCCTTCACGCGTTAGCGGCTCCGACTCTGTCGCCGAGGTCCGCGCGGTGTTTCCGATTCCCCTCGCTGAGCATTCGCTGGACGGAGTCGCGCTCGACCGAACGTATGGAACAGCAACTATGATCGCCGAGGCAGCGCGATTGCTGCGTCCGCGCGGCCGATTGGCCGCCGGAGCCGAAGCCGCGCTGCCTCCGCACTTTCGGGAGCTGGCGCGAGACGCAAAGCTCGTGGTAGCCGAATATGTCGGTGAGCTCGTTGCGCTCGACTCACGAAAAACGGGGAAACGGTAGACGGGACACGCACGACGCGCATCCAACGTCTCATGCGATCGGAGCTGTGTCCTCGATGTACAGCGAGTCGATCAACTGCTTGTAGTGCTGATCCACCACCCGCCGCTTCACCTTCTGCGTCGGTGTGAGCTCGCCCCGCTCGAGCGAGAAATCGTGCTCCAGCAGCGCGATCTTCTTCGGCGTCTCGAAGTGGGCCAGACCGTCCAGCTCGCTCATCACTTCCTCGTTGATCTTGGCCTGAACCACCGGCATCGTCAGCAGCTGCGACCGGTCGGTCCACAGGAGGTTCTGACGCTTCGCCCACTTCTCGAGCTGCTCGAAGTTGGGAACGATGAGCATCGACGGAAACTTCCGCTTGTCGCCGAGCATTACCGCCTGACTGACGTACTTGTTCGACTTGACCCGGTTCTCGATCGGCTGTGGCGCAATGTTCTTGCCGCCGGCGGTGACGATTATGTCCTTCTTGCGATCGGTGATGGCGAGGAAGCCGTCGCGAAGCTCGCCGATGTCGCCAGTGTGGAGCCATCCCTCGGCGTCGATCGTCTCCGCCGTCGCGACAGGATTGTTGTAGTAGCCCTTCATCACGCCGGGACCCCGGGTGAGGATTTCACCATCAGCCGCGATAGTCACTTCGACACCCAGGATCGGCTTGCCGACGGTGCCGATGCGAAGGGCGTCCGGCGTGTTGACGGATATCACCGGGGACGTCTCCGTCAGCCCGTATCCTTCGAGTATCATCAGTCCGGCAGAGTAAAAGAACTTGTTGATCTCCGGCGCGAGCGGGGCGCCTCCCGATACGAAGTAGCGCATCCGGCCACCGGTTCGCTCCTTGATCTTCGAGAAGACGAGCTTCTGAGCGAGCTGGTACTTCGCTCCCAGAATCGGGCCGGGCTTGCCGCCGGCGAGCGTCACGTCCGACCAGCGATCGGCCACGCGCCGCGCCCAGAAGAACATTCTGCGCTTGAGTCCGCCGCTCGCCAGCGCATTCTGGAAAACGCGGGCGTACATCTTTTCGTAAAGCCGCGGCACGGAGAGAATGATCGACGGCCTCACTTCCTGCATGTTGATCGGAACGCTGTCGATGCCTTCGGCGTAGGCGATCGACGAGCCGGTGGCGAACATCCAGTAGTCGCCCATTCGCTGGAAGATGTGCGACAGAGGCAGAAAGCTCAGCGAAACGTCGTCACCTCTTACGGGAATCTCGTCGCGAGTCGCGGCGACGTTCGAGTAGATGTTGTTGTGGGTCAGCATCACGCCCTTTGGCGGGCCGGTTGTTCCCGACGTGTAGATCAGCGTCGCAAGATCGTCGGGCCTCACGTCATCGGCCCCGCGCCGGTAAGCCGCGATCATTTCCGCGCTCTCGCCCTCCGCTCCCTTCGCTTCGAGGCTCGCCATCGTGACACCGGAATCGTCACTCACCTTGTCGAAGTAGATGACCGTTCGCAGCGTCGGAACCTCCGAGCGGATCGACGCGATTTTCTCTCCCTGCTCGGCGCTCGATACGAAGATTGCCACCGACCCCGAGTCGCGCAGAATGTATGCGATCTGGTCGGCCGGCAGCGTCGGGTACAGCGGAACGTCGGTGAGGCCGGCCGTCAGACAAGCGTAGTCGGCAATTGCCCACTCCGGCCGATTCTCGGAAAGAATCGCGACCCGGTCGCCACGTCCGACACCCGATAGCCACAGCCCGCGGGCGACTCGCCGCACGCGATCCAGAATTTCGCGATGCGAAATCGGCCGGTACTGTCCGCCCGACTTGTACAGCATCGCATCGGGTTTGGCGTGATGCTCGGCAGCTTCGAAGAAGAGCTCGTTGAGCGTCCCCGGTGGGGGAGGCGGCCCGCCGCTTTCAATCAAGATTCCCTCCCGAAAATGGATTTTGTCATGGTGCTGCCGGCTTGACCTTCAGAACGAGCCGCACCGGACTCCCGCGCAAGTGAGCCCCGTGGTACTTGACGGTTGCGTGCACGATGACGGAGTCGGTCAGCGCGGTGAGGCGCCCCGGGCTGATGCGGATCTGCCTCGATGCGAGCCCGGTGGCATCGGTGGTGTCCACACGCGAGGATTTCCCGCCCTCGTTCACGAGGATCGCCAGCAGTGTGTCCGCCGGTGAGATGACCGCGAAGCTCACGACATACGACTTGACCGCACTATCGGAGCTGGTAAGCGAATGCAAGACACGAACTGAAAGGGCTGGCGACACGTTCTTCGTGCTATCGAGGAGAGAGTAAAGCACGCTGTCGCGCCCGTTAACCGAGGCGACCGTATCCGGCCTCAGCACCACGTCGAGCGTTCGGATCGCCTGGAGGCCGCCGACGCTGACCGCAATACGGGCCGGTGTGGCGCGTACGCTGTCGCCGATCGCGAATCCGGTGACGCTGTCCACGCGCAGTCCGCGGTCCAGCGCGTGGAACCGCACCGGCGCTCCGGAAATTACGGTCCCCTGGAAATTGAAAACGGTCGCCTGGATCGGCACCGCCTTTCCCGTGCTGTCGCGGAGCGTGTCGCCCACCACCACCGAAGGCGCGGCCAGCGAGTCGAATGCGATCGACAGCACGGCGGTGTCGGACGTTGGAATGTCGGTGCACGAGAGCAGAGAGGCGACGCTGATCGCCGCGAGCGCGACGGCGCATGCGATACGGCCCGGAGTCATAAGTAACGATCGACGAGCTGGGTCGCGAGATCCATGTAGGCTTGCGATGCGGCGTCGGCCGGCGAGCGGAGCACCACCGGCTGGCCGGCGGCAAATGCATCCGCCGTCGCGAGCGTCCTCGGGATTACGGTGTCGAAGACGATGTTCGCCGGCAGGTGGCGGCGAACGTAGTCCACGACGCGCTCGCTCGCCGGATTGCCGGCCTCGAACATCGTCATCAGGATGCCGTCGAGGGTCAGCTCCTCATTGGTCGCCACGACATCCTGGATGCCACGCAGAATCTGGGGCGTCGTCTGGAGGGCCAGCGGCTCACACTGAAGCGGGACGATCACATGCTGGCTCGCTCCGAGAACGCACCTCGTGATCGCCCCGAGACCAGGAGGCGTGTCGACGACCACGATGTGGCAGCGCGCCCGTGCCGTCTCCAGCAGGTCGGGCAAAATCGATGTCTCGGCGATGAGTTGCTGATACGTCACATGATCGGCATCGTCGGTAACTGAGCCGGCGAGAATGACGCGAAGCCAGGGGAGCGCGGTCGGCAGGATTACTTCACGCAGCGATTTCTGGCCGTTGAGATAGTCCGCGAAGCCGGCGTTGCGCTGGTCGCGGCGCAACCCGACGCCGTATCGAACCGACCCCTGCGGATCGACGTCCACCACCAGCGTCTTCAATCCCCGTCTCGCGAACGCTGCCGCGAGATTCACCACTGTTGTGGTCTTGCCTACTCCACCTTTCTGGCTGACGATCGCGAGAACATCGCCCATCTACTCGGAGGCCTCTGGGTACTCGCCACTACCCAGTGGGCCGCCTTCGGCGGCAGCCGGAGTCGTGCGAATCCGCTCGAGCGTCTCCTTTGCATGGCGAACCCACCTTTCCGCCTCGGCACTCGGGGGCGGTGGATCCATCAGGAAAGCCTCGAGGTGGAACGCTGCGTCGCCCGTCTCCCCGCGTCTGAGGAGGAGAAACGCCAATCCGTAGTGCGCTCCGGCGAGCTTCGGCTGGATATCCAGCGCGCGTCGATAGCAGCGGATCGCCTCGGTCTGCCTGCCGGTCCTCGAGTACGCGATCGCCATGTTCTGGAGAACGCGATGATTCGTCGGCTGGTCACGGAGCGCGAGCTGATACGACGTCAGCGCGGCTTCGTAATCACCCTGACGTTCGAGCGCGAGCCCCTCGCTCAGGTAGTCGAGGCGCTTCTGCTCGCTCTTTGACTTACCGCCGCCGAGCCGGCTCCAGAAAGACATCGCTCCGAATCTACCATCGAGCTTCGCGCGGGGCTACCTTGCGTAAACCCCCATGTCACCGCGAAAACAAACCGTCGATCCCTCTCAAGGTGTGCTCCACGTCGAGTGGCCCCTCTTCGGCGAGCTCTCTCGCGCGCTCGCCCTGAAGGTGTCGCGGGAATACGACCCGGAGATTGTCGTCGGAGTCGCGACTGCGGGCGTCGTCCCCGGCGCCGTCATCGCCGCGATGCTCGGCTGCGAGTTCCACTCGATCATGGTCAGCCGGAAGTTCCGCGCCGAAACGGTGCGGGAGACGCCGGCGGTATTCGGCGCCGCGCCGGCTGAGGTACGCGACCGCCGCGTGCTGATTGTGGACGAGACCTGCGATTCGGGGGAGACGATGCGCCTCGCCATCGCTTCGATCATCAACGCCGGAGCGGCCGAGGTGCGCACTGCGGTGGGATTCAAGACGGGGTCCTACCAGCCCGATTTCCATGCCCTCGCCACAGGAAGCACGATCGTGCTTCCCTGGGACCGCGAAATGATCATCGGTGGCGAGCTCGTCATGAATCCGGCCTACGCCGACGCGCTAGAAAGCCCAGGCTAGCGCAGCTCTTCCCATTTGAATGCCATGACCTCGGCGTTGCCGAGTAAAAAACGGCAGCGGTTCACCCCCGCCGAGCAGCACTCGGCCTCGAGCACCGCGACCGGATAGCCCGCCAGGCGCCCGAAGAACGCCGCCAGCATTCCCGTCGTCACATGGCACGACGGAGCCGAGCTGCCGCTAGCATCCACTTCCCAGCAGTTCTCCATCGTGAGGGTCGCGACACCGTCTCTCTGCTCGGAGTCGAATTCAACGTCACCCCATCCGGCGGCTCTGAAATACGCGGCTACCCGATCGCCGAACTCCTCTATCGTCAGATCAGGCGCCGAGCGGCGGTCCCCTTCATCTGAAGACACGCTCGTCTCGGCCAGCCACTGCTCGAAGGCTTCGTAAACCGCCTGACCCCCTGCGTAGCCGGCTTCGTGCAAAGCGTCCACGGCCTCCGCCTCGCCGGTCGGACCGGCTGAGAGACAGGCGAGCGTCGCGGCTCTCAATTCACGGAGAGTCGGGATCGCAATGCCGATTAGCTGTGCCGCTGCCGTTTCAGCCATCTCGTCGTCCAAGTTAGCCGGTAGCGTTCTCAAGTCGAGCTTTCGATGCGTTTCAGGAGCTCGGCCTCGCCGATCACCTCGACGCCGAGCGACTTCGCCTTCTCGAGCTTGCTGCCCGCGTCGTCGCCGGCGACGACGAAGCTCGTCGAGCGCGAGACCGAGCTCGTGACGCGCCCACCCGCCTGCTCGACGACCTCGGTCGCGCGCGTCCGAGTGAGCGTCGGCAGCGTGCCGGTAATGACGACCGTCTTCCCGCTGAGGGCACCCCCCGACGCGACCTGGTGTGGCTCGGTGAGATTCACGCCGGCTGCGCGGAGCTTTCCGATCAGCCGTCGCGCGGCAGGATCGCGGAAGTATGACTCCACGCCCACCGCGATGATCTCGCCGATTCCGCGCACCGCCATGATCTCCGCCTGCGACGCAGCCGCGAGCCTGTCGAGCGTACCGAAGTGCCGCGCCAGGAGCTGCGCTGCCGCCGATCCGACGTGGCGGATGCCAAGCGCGTGCAGAAGTCGCGAGAGTGGCTGCTGCTTCGATGCTTCGATCGCCGCCAGCAGCGCCTCGGTGCCCTTCTCCGCGTAGCCCTCGAGCGCCAGCAGCTGGTCACGGTCGAGAGTGTAGAGGTCGCTCGCATCTCTCACCAATCCCTCCGTAATCAACTGCTCGATGCGCGAGTACGAAAGCCCGCGAATGTCCATCGCCCCGCGGGACGCGAAATGGACGAGCCCCTCGAGCTGTCTGCCGGGGCAGGCGACATTCGGGCAATAGATCGCGACCTCCTCCTCATCGCGCTCAACCGTCGTCCCGCACGACGGGCACCGTTTCGGCATTCTCCACCCGCGACCTCGCGGCTCGCTCTTTTCCGGCACGGGGCCGATGATCTGCGGAATCACCTCGCCGGCGCGCTTGACCTGAA
The DNA here is from genome assembly GCA_041486565.1 of Gemmatimonadaceae bacterium. Classification (GTDB taxonomy): domain Bacteria; phylum Gemmatimonadota; class Gemmatimonadetes; order Gemmatimonadales; family Gemmatimonadaceae; genus UBA4720. The sequence continues at coordinate 1,619 of JBGPLS010000041.1, read as the reverse complement.
CGATGTCGCCCACGCGAAGATCTTTTCTTCGCACGAGGTCCTCGTTGTGGAGCGTCGCCAGCTTGACGATCACTCCGCCGATCTCTACGGGCTCAAGGATGGCGTATGGATTGAGCGCTCCCGTGCGTCCAACGTTTACGCCGATGTCCAGCAGACGCGTCTCGGCGATGTCCGGCGCGAACTTGCGTGCGATCGCCCATCGGGGCTCGCGTCCACCGATCACGCCGAGCTCGTCCTGCAGCGCGAGCGCGTCGACTTTCACCACGCCGCCGTCGATCGCAAAATTCAAGTCGCCGCGCAGGTTGTGCTCGACGTCGTGCGCCCACGCGAAAACCGCCTCGAGGCGCGGGCAACGCTTGCGATGCGGTGCAATGGGGACGCCCCACTTCTCGAGCGTGCCGAGCAATTCCCACTGCGTCCGGAAGGGAAGCGCGACCTTCTCTCCAGCGACCGCCGAATAACCGAAGAACCGGAGCGGACGCTTCGCAGTGATCGCCGGATCGAGCTGCCGGAGACTTCCCGCCGCCGCATTGCGCGGATTGGCGAACACCGGCTCTCCGTCGCGCACGCGCTCCTCGTTCATCTGCTCGAACAGGTCGAAGGGCAGATAAACCTCGCCCCTTACTTCGATACGACCCCTGGGCGCACCGCCCGCGAGCCGCAACGGGACGTCGCGCACCGTGCGAAGGTTCTCGGTGACAATCTCGCCGATCAGACCGTTGCCGCGAGTCGCTCCAGTCACGAAGATCCCGTCCTCGTAGGTGAGGCTCACCGCGGCGCCGTCGATCTTGAGCTCGACGGTGTACCCGGATCCGGCGATGTCGTCTCCGGCGATGCGCACGAGGCGCTTCTCCCATGCCTGGAGCTCGGAATCGTCGAAAGCATTTCCAAGCGACAGCATGGACTGGATGTGGCTGTGCTTCGAGAGCTGGCTCTGCGGCGCAGCCCCGACCCGCATCGTCGGCGAGTCGGGCGTTCTCAGCTCGGGATGCTCGGTCTCGATAGCCTGGAGCTCGCGGAAGAGCTCGTCGTACTCACGGTCGGAAATGGCCGGCCGGTCGAGGACATAGTACTCGTGGGAAGCCCGGTTAAGCGCTTCCCTCAGCTGCGCCGCTCTCGACCTCGGGTCGGGCGCCTGGTGGCGTGAACTTATGGGTTGCGCTTTCTGTCGTGGCATCCGCTTCCGGTTGTGATTCGGTGTGCGCGTTGAATTCGGCGCTGTCGAAGCGAACGACCCTGTTGCGCCCCAGCTCCTTGGCAACGTAGAGCGCATCGTCCGCGGCGCGGAGCATCGCTTCGGCATCGGCAACGCGCGGGTGCGGCCACGTCGCAACGCCGAAGCTCATGGTCCGCGTGAATGTCCCGCCGTCGTACGAAAATTTATGCTCCTCGACACTTTGCCGCAGGCGCTCGGCGAAGGTCACGGCAGAATCGAGGACCGTTCCCGGGAGGAGCAGCAGAAACTCCTCTCCGCCGTAGCGTCCGACTCTGTCTATCTCGCGCGCTTCGGCCTTCAGAATCCCGGCGAACGCCTTCAGGACTTCATCTCCCACGTGATGCCCGTATGTGTCGTTCACCTTCTTGAAGTGATCGATGTCGCACATCACGCACGAGATGGG
>JBGPLS010000040.1:0-19657 GCA_041486565.1 Gemmatimonadaceae bacterium | reverse complement strand
GCTCTTACCATTTGCCGTGAGTTTCGCGGTGAATGTTCCGTTGACGCGGGTTCCTTCACCTCGCCGGAAACCGCCGGCCGTGGCTGCGTCCTCCGGAGGGCGCGTCACCGGCTCCCACACCACGCGATGCATCCCTGCTGCCGCCGAAAACGGCTCGGGCGGGATTTGCCACAACGGGGAGACATTTGGGATGCCGCCGCGACGACCCAGCCGGCCGGTCGCTGCTCCGGGCTGAGGCAGTGGCGCGGTAGTGTAGGTATGGATGGTCGCGCCGCTCGCGTCGAGTATCTCGAGCGTCACTGGGCCGGTGACGGATTTACCGATGTAGAAGTCGATCGCCGCGCCATTCGGCGGATTGGGCGCCTGCGGCTCGTCCTTCTGGAGCGGAGTTCCGTTATCGCTTGTCGGCATCAGGTCAACGATGTCTGCCGGCTTGAACAGATACGCGTCCGAGCTGACGATCGAATCGTTGATCTGACGGAGCGGGCTGATGTCGTCCATCACCCAGAGTCCGCGGCCGTGCGTCGCGACGATCAGATCGTTGCCGTAGATTTCAATGTCACGCATGGACGTCACCGGCATGTTGATTCTCAGCGCCTGCCAGTTGTCTCCATCGTCGAGCGAGACGTACACTCCCCGTTCGGTGCCGCAGAAAACCAACCCGGCACGAACCGGATCTTCCTTGACGGAGTGCACGTAGACGCCGGCCGGAAGTCCCCTGGTTATTCGCGTCCACGTCTTCCCCATGTCGCGCGTGCGATAGATGTATGGATCGAAATCCTGGAGCTGGTGCCGGTCAACGCCCGCGTACGCTTTCTTCTGGTCGAAGTGCGACGCCTCCATCATCGTCACTCTGCTCCATGAGCCAATCGCAGGCGGCGTCACGTTCTGCCAGCTCCTGCCGTCATCGGTCGTGAGCTGGATGTAGCCGTCGTCGGTGCCGATCCAGATCATGGGAGCATTGAGGGGCGAGGGCGCGATCGTGTAGATGACGCCCCGCTTGCCGTTGCCATCGATCGCGCCGGCGGCAGTCGCATCGAGTGTCGCCGGAACGCCGGGATCCGGACGCGTAAGATCGGGACTGATCTGAACCCAGGTTCTCGCGCCGTCCGTTGTCTTGAACAGAAACTGATTCGCGTAGTAAAGCGCGCGCGGATCGGCTTTCGAGAAGACGAGCGGCTGCGTCCAGTCGTTGCGCGCGGGCTCGGGAGACTTCGGCGCTGTGGTTCCCTCGATCGGAGTGTTCGACTCGAGGTCGTAGCGCGTGCCCGCGCCGCCGTAAACGACTCCGGGGTTCAACGGGTCGCCGGCAGTATAGCCGCTCTCGCCGCCGGGAGCGATCGGCTCCCAGTCGTGCATCGATATCTCGGCGAACTTTCCGCGCGAGCGAACGGCGATCGCGCCTGAGTCCTGCTGCGCCGCCGTCACCCAGTAAGGAAAGCGATAATCAACGGAGAGATGATAAAGCTGCGCTGTCGGCTGATTGAGCCACGAGCTCCACGTGACCTGTCGCGGATCGTCGGCGTTCGCATTGTGCGTGATGATAGCACCCTGATCGCTGGCGACGATCATCGTGTTCGAATCCTGAGGTGAGATCCACGCCTGATGGTAATCGTCGCCGCCGGGTGATCCTCTCAATACGACCCAGCTCTTTCCGCCGTCCCGGGAGCGATTCACTGCCACGTTCGGAACGTAGACGACGTCCGGGTCCTTTGGATCAACTGCGATCTTCTCGAAGTACCAGCCACGTCCCCAGAGCGCCGTGTCACCCGACATCTTCGTCCACGTCTCGCCACCGTCGTCGGAGCGGAAGAGTCCACCCTGCCCCGACGGCGGTTGCGACGGCGCTCCGGCAGGAGCGGCCGGGACGCCGGGAGCGGCTGCGACCGGTGAAGGCGCCGGCGGTGGCATTCCGAGTGGCGGCTCGGTGGTTGGTGGCGCTTCGGGCAGGAGGCAATCGACGATCGCGTACACCCGCTGCGGATTGCTCGCTGCGATTGCGATTCCCGTTCTGCCGATATCCTGCTTCGGAAGCCCAGTCGTTACGGGCTTCCACGTGACGCCGCCATCCACTGACTTGTAGATCCCGCCACCCGGTCCGTTGGTGGGCGCGTAGGTGAACCAGGGAGGACGCCGGGTATTCCATAAACCAGCGAAGACAATGCGCGAGTCGGTCGGATTGATCACGACCTCCACGGCCCCGACGTTCGCATCGCCAAGCACCTTCTTCCAGCTCCGCCCGCCATCGGTGGAGCGGAAGATACCGCGTTGTTCGTTTGCGGCGTACAGGTGGCCAATCGCCGCGACGAGCACCACATCTGGATTGCGCGGATCAACTGCGATCTTGCCGATGTGCTGTGTGCCGTCGAGGCCGATGTGCGTCCAGGTCCTGCCCGCATCGACGGATTTGTACATGCCGTTGCCATAGCCGACGGAGTCGCGAAGCGTGGATTCCCCGCTTCCGACGTAAATGATGTCGGGGGCCGACGGCGCAACCGTGATCGCGCCGATCGATGCAACAGGCTGCGAGTCGAAGACCGGAAACCAGACACGTCCCGCGTCGATCGTCTTCCACACGCCACCGTTCACCGAGCCGAAGTAAAACTCGTCCGGCCGGCCGGGCAAGCCGGTCGCCGCCGCGACGCGTCCGCCGCGAAATGGTCCGAGCATCCGCCAGCCGAGCCCGGACAAAACGGCGCTGAAGTCCCCCGCCGACCCCGCGCCCAGACGCAGTTTTTCGAGTTCGGCCGTCAACACCGCAGGCGCTGACGATCGCAGCAGCAGATCGCCCACATCCGATGGCAATACAATAAGCGCATATCCGAGCTGGCCGGCGCGGAGGACGAAGTCACGTCGCGAGAATTTCTTCATGTCGCCTGGGAGAGAGGACGTGGAGCGGCGCTCAATTAACTGTCGCTGGCGAAAGTGGTCAAGCAATGGAGCCGCGGCCATGTTCTTGCGGCCAACTAGTGATGATCACCACGAAAACGCCTTCGACTCAAGCACGGAGAGAGAGCAAATGATCGGTGAAACAACGGCGCATTTTTCGATCGAGAACGCGATGTCGCGGCTGCCGGGGCCTTATGATGCGGGCTCGGTTGCCTTGTTTGCGCACGGAACGCTTCTCGTGAAGCTCTACGCCCCGCGCGGACACGACCCGCAGACGCCGCATACGCGTGACGAGGTTTATGTCGTAATGCGCGGCACCGGGACGTTCTTCAACGGCGAAACGCGCAAGCCGTTCTCGCCGGGTGATTTCCTTTTCGTCGAGGCCGGGGTCCCTCATCGGTTCGAGGACTTTTCCCCGGACTTCGCGACCTGGGTGATGTATCTCGGACCGGAGGGCGGTGAGCTGGCGAGTCCCCAGCAAGCGGGCTGACCACCAGGGTCAGCGGGGCAACGGCATCGGCTCCATGAAAAGGTCATCCACGTAGCACCAACCCCAATCCTCTCCCGGTTCGAAGCTGCGGATGATCGGGTGAGTCGACTGATGGAAATGCGCCGTCGCGTGCTTCGCCGCTGACTGGTCGCAACAGCCGACGTGGCCACATGTCATGCAGAGACGGAGATGGACCCAGTCCATCCCCATCTTGAGACATTCCTCACAGCCCTCGGGTGTGCGTGGGCTTACAGGTCGAATCAGTTTGATATGCGGACACGACATGGCCGTTGGTCGGTTTCGCGGAAACTGGTCGGACGTTGACGATCGAGAGGATTCGCCGCACGATTCGAGCCGCGCTCGTACAATCGTCGGCGCGATGGCGTAGCTTCACGACTCAAGAACAATCTAACCGAGGAAATCGGATGTCTCGCTCTGTCGTCACCGCGGTCCCGGTTGTGGAGCTCGGCTGCCTCTCCACTTTCGCATCCGCCCACGGCCAGTCGCCGCAGCGCACGATGCCGAAGCAATGAGTGCGCTCCACGACCGCTACGCGATCGAGCGCGAGCTCGGCCGGGGGGGTATGGCCGTCGTCCATCTCGCCGAGGAGAAGAAGCACGCGCGCAAGGTGGCGATAAAGATCCTCCGCCCGGAATTCACCGCGTCGGTGGGTGCCGAGCGATTTCTCCGCGAGATTGGAATTGCCGCGCGGCTGTCGCATCCTCACATAGTTCCCCTCATCGACTCAGGTGAGTCAGACGGCCAGCTCTACTATGTATCGCCGTTCATTCCCGGCGGCTCGCTCCGCGATCGCCTCGAGGTCGAAGGGAAGCTTCCGCTGAGAGATGCCCAGCGGATCGCGCAGGACATCGGGAACGCCCTCGACTATGCACACCGCAACGGCTTTGTCCACCGGGACGTAAAGCCGGAGAACATCCTGTTTGCCGATGGTCACGCGCTGCTCGCCGATTTCGGAGTCGCGCATGCACTCTGGGCTCCCGGCTCGCAGGTGCTGACGGAGGGCGGACTCGCCGTCGGGACGCCCGCCTACATGAGCCCGGAACAGGCGACCGCCGAGCAGAACATCACCGGAACGTCGGACATCTACAGTCTCGCCTGCGTCGTCTACGAAATGCTCGCCGGAGAGCCGCCCTTCCCTGGTGACAGCGCACGCGCGACGATGGTTCGCCACGTGATGGAGACCCCTCGACCGGTGAGAGTGCTTCGGCCTGACGCGCCTCTCACCATTGAGCGAACGCTGGCCAGGGCACTGGCCAAGCGTCCCGACGAGCGTTTCGCCAGCGTCGCGGAATTCACGGCCGCTCTTCAATCGAGTCCCATCGGCGACGCGCCGCATTCTTCTTCCGCCGTCCGCACGGTTGCGGTGCTGCCATTCGTCAACGCCAGCTCCGACCCCGAGAACGAATATCTAAGTGACGGAATCACCGACGAGCTCATCGATGCGCTGGCGAAAGTCGAGGGTCTGCGGGTGGCATCGCGCACATCGGTCTTCGCCCTCAAGGGCAAGGCGCAGGACATCCGTGCAATCGGCGCACTTCTCGGCGCAGCGGTCGTTCTCGAGGGTACGGTGCGAAAGTCTGGCGAGCGATTGCGCGTCACCGCGCAGCTCACGTCGAGCGAGGACGGCCGCCTCCTCTGGTCGCAGCGCTACGACCGCACGGTCAGCGACGTGTTCGCGATCCAGGACGAGCTCGCTCACACGATCGTGACGACGCTTCGCGCGACGTGGTTCGCCGACCTCGATCAGCCGGTGGCGAAGCGCTACACCGAGAGCGTTCGTGCCTATGGACTTTATCTCAAGGGGCGCTATGCCTGGAACAAGCGGACGCAGGAGGGAGTGACCGAAGGCATCGAGTACTTCGAACAGGCGATCGCGGAAGATCCCGGTTATGCGTTAGCGTACACCGGTCTCGCAGACTCCTACGCGCTCCATGTGGACTACCGGAACGTACACGTGACCAATGGCTTTCAGCGCGCCAAGGCGTACGCGTTGAAGGCGCTCGAGCTGGACGACTCACTCGCCGAGGCACATGCATCGCTGGCGTGGACGTTGTTCATCTACGACTGGAACTGGGCTGAGGCGGGTCGCGAGTTCCGCCGGTCAATCGAGCTGGATCCGCGATATGCGACGGCACATCAGTGGTACGCGTTCCTGCTGGCCTCCGAGAACCGTCTGGACGAAGCGCTCGTCGAGGCCCACACGTCGCAAGAGCTCGACCCCGCATCGGTGTCGATCCGGCGCGCGCTGGGATACGTGTACCTCTACGCGCGCCGGTACGACCAGGCGCGGTATCACCTGACGCGCGCGATAGCGATGAACCCGGTCGCCGAGGAGAGCTACCGCGTGCTCGGCCTTGCGCTGGCGCTGAGCGATCAGTTCGACGACGCGGAAAATACGCTGCGCGAGGCGGTGGAACTTCCCGGAGCAGGGACCTACACGAAGGTGACACTCGCTTACGCACTTTCCCGAGCCGGAAAACGCGAGTATGCCGCGGCACTCGTGCCGGAGCTCGAAGACAAGCGGGCCAACGACTACGTATCGCCGGTCGAGCTGGCAACACTCCACGTCGGCCTTGGCAACAATCAGATCGCGCTGGACTGGATCGAGCGCGCGTATGAGGAACGCCGCGGATGGATGGCGTACCTCAAGGTGCATCCGGTTGTAGATCCGCTCCGTGGAGAGCAGCGCTTTCGGGCTCTGGTCGAGAAGATGGGGCTATGACCGATGTTTGAAAAAGGATCAAGAGAGAGAGACACTCTCGGTTAGTTCCTTTGGCCCGACAAACCTCAAGTCCAAGAGGGATCTCATGGTCATCCAGAATATTTCCGACACGGCACGCTGGGTGGCGTTCTACCGTGCCATGGAGACCGAGCGCCCCGACGCGATCTTCAGCGACCCCTTCGCGCGGGGGCTGGCCGGACTTCGCGGCGAGGAAATCGTAGATACGATGCGTCGCGGGCGCGCGATGGCGTGGGCGATGATCGTCCGCACGGCCGTGTTCGATGAGATCATTCTCTCGGCGGTGCTCGACAGGAGCGTCGACACGGTCATCAATCTCGCCGCTGGTCTCGACGCCCGCCCCTGGCGCCTCAATCTCCCGCCGGCGCTGCATTGGGTGGATGTCGATCTGCCCGAGATCCTCAGCTACAAGACCGGCACTTTGAAAGACGAGAGACCGACGTGCCGGTACGAAGCGGTCGCGGCTGACATGACTGATGCGGCGGCACGGCGATCGCTGTTCACCAGGATCGGCTCCGAAAGCCGGATCGTCCTGGTCGTAACGGAGGGACTGCTGGTCTACCTCACGCCGGAGCAGGTCGGCGATCTGGCCCAGGATCTCGCGCGGCAGTCGAGCTTCGAGTGGTGGCTGATCGATCTCGCGAGTCCCCGCCTGCTCAACATCATGAAGCGTCACTGGGGCGACGCGCTGAAGAAGGGGAACGCGCCATTCAAGTTCGCGCCACCGGAAGGAACGGAGTTCTTTCGCAAGTTCGGGTGGCACGAGGCCGAGTACAGGGCGGCGATGGAAGAGGCACAGCGACTGAATCGCGAGATGAAGATGATGCCCTTCTGGCGATTCATGATGCGTTTCTATCCAAAAAGAATGCGGGAGGAGTTCAGGCGCATGTCGGCCTTTGTCCTCCTCGAGCGCAATCAGCGGCCATAGCATCTTGCCGTTGGCTCAATCCGTAAGCATGTTGATCGCTTCTCGCTCTACCGCCGCTCGCAATCCGTCTAAAGCCCCCGGAGGTTTCGATGCGCCGATTCGCCCTGCTCTGCTCCGCAGCTGTCCTCGCCGCCTGCGCCAAGTCCGAAAGTCCGCCCGTTGTCGATACGGGAATGGCTGCCGCCCCCGTCGCGCCGGCCCCCGCGCCTATCTCGCTCGCGGACGTCGCCGGCAAGTACGCCGTCACCGGAAAGAACGAAGCCGGTGATACCACGCTTGTCACCTATGAGTTGAACGCCACGGGAGACACCACCGGCTGGACAATCACGTTTCCCAATGGGAAGCCGATACCGATCCGCATCATGTCGGTCGCCGGTGACAGCATCGTCGCCGATGCAGGACCGTACCCGAGTGTGCTTCGCAAGGGCCTGCAGGTCACGACCCACAACGTCTACCGCTACCAGAATGGGAAGCTGGTCGCCAGGACGGTTGCGCGCTACGCCACGACTGGTCCCGACACCGTGCGGATTGTGGTCAGCGAGGGCGTCCGAAAGTAGCAGCTCGCGAGGCGGCCGCGTGTAGCGCCATTTCGCGCCGACGCAAAAGGCGGGTGACGGACCCATCCAGTATGAACGAATCGCGCGATGTAAGAAGGAAAAGCGCCCGGCACCAGTAGTAATGGTGCCGGGCGCTGTCAAAATGTGTCAGCCGCTCAGGGCGCTGATTTTCAGCTGCACGCCTTCTTGGTGCAGGTGACGCTCGTGGATGCCGTCGAGGAACCAGGTTGCGTCGTGAGCGTGACCGTGTAGGTCCGGTTCCTAACGAATCTGTGTGAGGTCGTGACGCCGCTTCCGCTGGAGCCGTCGCCAAAACTCCAGCTGTATGAGGTCGCGTTCGTCGAGCCGCTCGCATTGAAGCTGCAAGTGAAGCCGGAGCAACTCTTGGTGAAGCTCGCGGTCGAAGACGACGGCGGTGGCGGCGGACCGACAGCTCCGAAGCCGGCCGGTGGCGTGTACAGCAGATGATTGTTCGCCGTGTTGCTGCTGGTCACGACGCCTTTCGTCGTCGCGGCGTACAGTCCGTCGCGTACCTGCTGCGGCGTCGCGGCTGGATTCGCCTGCAGATACAGAGCAGCGACGCCGGCAGTATGCGGCGATGCCATCGATGTACCGCTGATGATGTTGGTCGCGCCGTCACTCGTGTTCCAGGCTGACTTGATGTAGAGGCCAGGGGCGAACCAGTCGACGCAGTCACCGTAGTTGGACCATGAGGTCTTCGCGTCTGTCTTTCCCGTCGCGCCGATGGTCATCGCGTTGGGAGCGCGCGCCGGCGAATAGTTGCAGGCGTCCGCCCCGCTGTTGCCCGCCGCGATCGCATAGCTCACACCGAAGGCGATCGAGTTCTGTACAGCCTGGTCGAGTGAGCTCGAAGCCCCGCCGCCGAGGCTCATGTTCGCAACCGCGAGCGCCGCGTGATGGGCCGTCACCCAGTCGACGCCGGCAACGACGCCGGAATAGGTGCCGCTGCCGCCGCAGTCGAGGACACGGACGGCGACGAGAGTTACAGCCTTGGCGACGCCGTAGGTGCTGCCACCAACGGTGCCGGAGACGTGGGTGCCATGGCCATTGCAGTCATTGGTCCCGTTTCCGTCGCTGATCGCGGTATAGCCGCCCGATGCACGACCGCCGAATTCGCTGTGGGTCGTCCTGATGCCGGTGTCGATTATGTACGCCGTCACTCCGCTGCCGGTGAGTGTGTACGAGTATTTCCCGTTCAGCCCCAATGTCGCGTCTATCCGATCGAGACCCCATGGATCGCCGTTGGCATCCATCGACTGGTCCGTAGTCGCAGTGGCGACCTGGTCCTGTTCGACATAAGCGACGTTCGGATTGTGAGCCAATGCAATCGCGGCAGCATCGGACATCCGGCCGGCGAAGCCCTTGAGCGCCTTGCTGTAAGTGAATTGAAGCGACGCGCCGTTCGCGGTCGCCAGCGCACGCGCGATTCCGGGAACGTCGCGGACGTCGTTCTTGAAGACGACGATGTACTGTCCGGGAATTCCACCATCGGACTGCTGGACACTCAGAACCCGGGGTTGTGGCTGCGCGGCGGGTTGAACCGGCTTTGAAGCGTCCTGACAGGCGACGACACCAAAGAGGATGCCGGCGGCGAAACCGAGCTTCTTCATGCAAGCTCCTTGAACCGAGACACAGTGGGGATACCAATCAGTAAGACTGAAAACGCTCTCCGTCAACCGTGGCATTCCAAGCGCCCTGCCGCAGCGATGATTTTTCCTTCTTACCTTTCCGAGGCCACGACACGCGGTGCAGATTCACTCACTGACCGTCACGGACGATAATCATGTCGACTTCCCGCCGCGATTTCCTCAAGACCTCCGCCGCAGCAGCCGCACTGCTCGGCTCTCGCGTAGCGCTCGGCCAACCTGCTCCGATCGGCTCGCTCATATCGCCGAGCTCCGATCCATTCGTCGACGACCTCGCGATGGAGGCGCTCAATGCCGCGCGCGGAGCGGGCGCCTCGTACGCCGACGTGCGAATCGGCCGCTATCGCCGGCAATCGGTCAACACCCGGGAGCGCCAGGTTACCAATGTCAGCGACAGCGAATCATACGGCATTGGCATCCGGACTCTCGTCGGTGGCTCGTGGGGTTTCGCGGCAACGGCGACGATGACTCTCGCTGGCGTTCAGCAGGCGGCACGGGAAGCGGCGCGGCTTTCGCGCGCGGCGAAGTCGGTTCAACGGAAGCCCGTCGAGCTCGCTCCGGTCGCTGCCGTAAAGGGCACGTGGCGCACTCCCGTCGCCCGCGATCCGATCGACGTCCCGATAGAGGAGAAGGTCGCACTCCTCCTCGCCGCCAACGAAGCCGCACTCAAGGTTCCGAAGGTTCGCTTCGCCACCTCGGGTCTTCAGCTCCTCCGGGAAGAAAAAACTCTCGCTACGACCGACGGGACGCTCGTGACTCAGACGTTCATTCGCGTCGGTCCGTCTTTCACCGCGACAGCAATCGGCGACGGCGACTTCCAGAGTTACAACGAAGAGCTTGCGCCGCGCGGCTCCGGTTGGGAGTACATCGAATCGCTCAACATCCCCGATAACGCCGAGCGCTGGGGATCACTCGCGGCTGAGAAGCTCACCGCTCGCTCGGTGGACGTCGGCCGCTACGATTTGATTCTCGAGCCCACCAACCTCTGGCTCACGATCCACGAGTCGATCGGTCATCCTACCGAACTCGATCGAGCGATGGGTTACGAGGCAAACTTTGCCGGCACGAGCTTCGTCGCTCCGCCGGAAAAAGTTCTCGGCAAGCTCCGCTACGGCTCGGAGATCATGAACATCCAGGCGGATCGCACGCAGGAAGGCTCGCTCTCGCGCACAGCGTGGGACGACGAGGGCGTGCCCGCGGACAAGTGGCTCCTGGTCGAGAGGGGAATGTTCAAGGATTACCAGACGACCCGCGAGCAGGCGGCATGGATCGCGCAGCTCACCGGGGTGAAGCGGTCGCACGGATGCTCCTTCGCCGATTCGTGGTCGAGCGTCCAGTTCCAGCGGATGCCCAACGTCTCGCTCCTGCCCGGTGACAAGGACATCGGACTCGACGACATCGTCGCCGCGACCGACCGTGGCATTATCGTAAAAAACCGCGGCTCGTGGTCAATCGATCATCAGCGATACAACTTCCAGTTCTCTGGTCAGGTTTTCTACGAGGTGAAGAACGGGAAGATCACGGGCATGCTGAAGGATGTCGCGTACCAGGCCCGCACTCCCGATTTCTGGAACAGCATGGACATGATCGGCGGCCCGAAGAGCTACTGGCTCGGCGGATCGTTCGGCGACGGGAAGGGAGAGCCACCGCAATCGAACTCGGTCACCCACGGATGCGTGCCGGCGCGATTCAAACAGGTCAACATCGTCAACACCGGGAGAAGCGCATGACGCCCCGGTCCCTCTTCGATCGGCTTGCGGCGCCCGCCCCCCTGCTCTCGCGCGATCAGGCAAAGGCGCTGACGGACAAGATCCTGGCGATGGGAAAGGCCGACGAGACACGCGTCAGTGTTTCGAGCGATTGGAGCGGCAACACTCGCTTTGCCGGCGGTGAAATCACAACCTCGGGCGAAGTCATCGATGGATCGGTGACAATCACCAGCACGATAGGAAAGCGGCGCGCATCGGCGACCACGAATGTCCTCGAGGACGCGTCGTTGAGGCGCACTGTGGATCTCTCCGAGCGGCTCGCGAGATTGGCCCCCGAGGATCCTGAGACAATGCCTGAGCTCGGGCCGCAAAACTATTCCACAGTAAGTGGTTATATCGATCGCACAGCTGACTTGGGACCGGAGACACGGGCGACGGCGGCGCGCCGGGTGATCGAGAGCGCGGGCCAGGCGGGCAACGCCGCGGGGGACGTATTCGTCGCTGGATACCTCGAGGCGAACGCGGGCACGCGGGCAATTGCGAACACGAAAGGATTGTTCGCGTATCATCGCTCCACCGACGCGAATCTATCGGCGACGGTAAGGACGCCCGATGGCACCGGCTCGGGGTGGGCGTCGTCGGGCGCGCGGGACTGGCATAGCATCGACCCAGCCGCGCTCGGCGCACGTGCGGCGCAGAAGGCGGTCGCGTCCCGCAATCCGACAGCGATTGAGCCGGGCGCATACACCGTCGTTCTCGAGCCGCAGGCGGTTGCCGATCTTATCCCACTTCTCGGCGGCGCATTCAACGCGCGGTCGGCCGACGAAGGGAGAAGCCCATTCTCGAAGCGTGGCGGCGGAACGAAGGTCGGCGAGAAGATCGCGGATGAGCGCGTCACTCTCTATTCCGATCCGGCGGACGCCGATCTCCTCGCGCAGCCGTTCGACAACGAGGGACTTCCGCTCAAACACAATGCCTGGATAGAGAGTGGGATTCTGAAGAATCTCTCGTACTCGCGATTCTGGGCGCAGAAGCAGGGCGTGCAGCCCAACGGAGGAGGCGGCGGTGGAGGTGGTGGCGGTGGTGGTGGCGGCTTCGGCGGATTCCCTGGCGGACTCAAGATGGTCGGCGGTACCAACTCGACTGACGACCTCATCGCCGGCACCGAGCGGGGCGTACTCGTCACGCATTTTTTTTACATCCGCTTTCTCGATCCGCGCACGGTGCTGCTCACCGGCCTGACGCGCGACGGGACGTTCCTTATCGAGAAGGGAAAGATCACGCGGAGTCTCAAGAATTTCAGATGGAACGAGAGCCCGCTGTTCATGCTCGGCAAAATCGAGGACATTGGGCGCGCAGAGCCCACGGCCGCGGGCCAGGTGATGCCGGCGATTCGCGCGAGGGATTTCAACTTCACGTCGCTCTCGGACGCCGTGTAAAACGTTTCATTCCCAACGGAGGGCGCGATGGAAAACGACGATCGGCAGGTCGGACAGCTCCTCAGCAGACGCGAAGCGCTGATTCTCCTCGGCACGGCAAGCGCATCGCTCATCGCAGGGTGCGCGAAGAGCGAGACGGCGAGCGCCGCCAACACCGCGTCGCAATCGAGCGGTTCAACAGCGGTGGCCAACACGTCGACGGCCGCCGCGCCGGGCTGCGTCGTGCGGCCAGCGCAAACGGCCGGCCCTTACTATGTGGACGAGAAGCTCAATCGCTCAGACATCCGCTCAGACCCGGCCGACGGATCAGTGAAGGATGGCGCGCCGCTCGCGCTCACATTCAACGTCTCCCAGATCACGAAGGCGGCGTGCGGTCCTCTCGCCGGCGCGATCATCGACGTCTGGCATTGTGACGCACTTGGCGTTTACTCGGACGTTCACGACCAGAACGGATTCTTCGACACCAGGGGGAAGAAATTTCTCCGCGGCTACCAGGTCACCGATGCGTCCGGACGGGCCACCTTCAAGACGATCTATCCCGGCTGGTACGAGGGGCGAACCGTTCACATTCACTTTACTGTGCGGAGCAACGGCGGCTCCGGCCCGGGACACGAGTTCACCTCGCAGATCTATTTCGACGATGCGATGAACGACAAGGTCTTCGCCCGGGCGCCCTACTCGTCGAAGGGAAAGCGCGGCATGAAAAACGAGGGCGATGGAATCTTCCGCGACGGCGGCTCTCAGTTGATCGTTCCGGTAACTGCGGAGCCTACCGGTTACGCCGGGACATTCGACATCGCCCTCGACATGGGCTGAAAGCAAGAAATAGAGGGTGCGAAACAGATTCTCGCGACTCGCGTAGATTCTGGATGACTGTCGATCATTCTCTCACGCGCCAACCTGCGCGCCTATCGGAAAGATGACGATGCTGCCACAGACGCCCAATGCCCCGACCGCTCCCGTACTCGCCCCGGGACGGATAACCATCAGCGGCGCCCCGCTGACAAGCGCCTCATCGATTTATCAGGGATTTCGCGCCCAGCGGCGCGAGCTTGGGTCGCAGCTCGAAGATCTTCAGAACACTCGGGCCGGTCTTGCAGGAGACCTCCAGCAGCTCCCCGCGGCCAGTGATTTAAGATCCGGTATCGTGCAGCGCGTCGCCGGGCTCGATGCGCGCATCGTCGCCATGGACAAGCAGATTGCCGATGCCGACGCCCAGGTAGCACGTGCCGCCGCGATTCCGGGCGCTGTCGTCGAGCCGCCTCGCTTCGTCAGGCAGGGGCCTCCTGAGGAAGTTTTCGTGCTCGGAGGTATGTTCATAATTGTTGTCTTGCTGCCGCTGACGATCGCCTACGCCCGGCGGATCTGGCGGCGCGGCGCGGCGGTTGTCACCGCGATGCCGAAGGAGATCGCCGAGCGCCTCGGGCGGATGGAGCAGGTTGTCGAGGCGACGGCGATCGAGGTCGAGAGAATCGGCGAAGGCCAGCGCTTTCTGACCAGGCTCTTCACCGAGGGCAACGGATTGCGCGCAATCGGCGCACCGGCCGGTGCGCTGGTCGAGCGGAAAGCCGGCGATACAGGAGATCTGGATCGGTAGGAGCCCCCGACATTATGCGGTTGCAGGTCGAGCGCGTTGTCGCCGCGGCAATGGCGTAGTAACTTCGCGATCCCCCTTACAGTGATCTGGCATTGCCAGGGAGTATTCGAGATTCTCCCGCGCGACCAGGCCCAGGGAATTTCCGAGGCGAGTCAGATTGTAAAGACGGTCCGCGTGGTGTCGACGATCGACTATTCGCTCAAGAACTGAAACGGGAGCTCCTCATTGAGCGCGAAATTCAGCGATGTGGTTTCCAGGTTCGAGAAGAGACACGCGGACTACTTCGGTCCTGCTGCGGGGCCCGCATTCGCCCTTCAATCACCCGACGGGATCGTGCACGCAATCGGTAGAGGCAGCCAGGCATTCACGATCGCGGCCACGAACAAAGCGGGGCTCGACGCGCTGGCGACCCTCGACAGGCTGATTGTCGCCGAGGCCTACCTTTCGGGAAACCTTGAGATCGAGGGAGATCTGCTCACCGTCGTCAGAAATCGGACGTTCTTTTCCGACACGCATCCGCTTGCCACTGCCTGGCACTTCATCAAGCCGAAAATCATGGGACAGACGAAGGCCGATGCCGGGGCGATCTCCGACCACTACGACGTGGAGGCGGATTTTTTCCTGTTTTTTCTGGACAAGCGGCATCGCTGCTATTCCCACGGCGTTTTCGAGAGAGACGACGAATCCCTCGAAGACGCGATCACCCGGAAGCTCGATTTCGCCATCGACTCGATCGGGGCAAAGCGCGGCGATCGCGTCCTCGACGTCGGTGGCGGGTGGGGCGCATTCACACAATACGCCGGTCAGAAGGGCATTCGCGTTACCTCACTTACCATATCGCGAGAGTCCGAGCGTTACATGAAGGACTTGATTCAGCGCGAACGCCTGCCTTGCGAAGCGATTTATGAGCATCTCTACGAACATCAGCCTTCCGAGCCGTACGATGCGATCGTGATCGTCGGCGTTACCGAACACATTCCGGACTATGACCGGTCGCTCGCAAAATACGAATCGATGCTCAAGCCCGGCGGCAAGGTGTACGCCTGCGCGAGCGCCAAGCGGAAGAAGTACGATGTCTCCAGTTTTCAGCAGCGACACATCTTTCCCGGCAACGGCTCCCCGATGTGCCTTCACGACTACCTTCGCGCCGTTGCCGAGTCGCCGTTCCAGCTGGAGAGCGTGCACTGCGACGGTCACAGTTACGCCCTGACCGCGCGGCACTGGGCCGAGGGCCTCGAGCGCAACCGCGAGGAGATCGAGCGACGCTGGGGCAAGGCGCAATACCGGAAGTTCCGATTGTATCTGTGGGGCGCACATGACGGTTTCAGCCGCGATGACATCCAGGCCTACCGGGTCGTGATGGGTCTCCCGAAGCCGGCGTGACAGAGGGCCGGCGGGGTCATGCGATGACGTCGCAGATATGGCATGAGCACTATGACGAGGGAATTCCAACGACCCTCGAGCCCTATCCCGAGCGGACCCTTGTTGACTACCTCCACGAGACCGCCCGGCAGTGGCCGCGTCGTCCCGCGTTGCTCTTCAAGGGCGCGAAGGTCAGCTACGAACAGCTTCGGCGCCTGAGCGACAGCTTCGCCTCGGCGCTGATCGCCCTCGGGGTCGCTCCAGGCGACCGTGTAGCGCTCTGTCTGCCAAACTGTCCCCAATTTCTCATCGCCGAACTCGGTGCGTGGAAGGCGGGCGCCATCGCGTGTCCCTTCAATCCGACTTATAGCGAGCGCGAGATGGAGGAGGCGCTATCCGCTACTGGCGCCGAGACGGTGGTCGTGCTCAATCGCACGTACGAGCAGATCAAGGAGATTCAGCCACGGACGTCGGTAAAGCGAGTCATCGCCACGAACATCAAGGAGTATCTCCCGTTCAAGCTCCGCGTAGCCTACACCTTCCTGAAGGAAAAAAAAGAAGGCGACCGGATCACTCTGAGCGATGGGGACGAGAGATTCGGCGGACTTCTCGCGCGTCACCGTCGATCGCCGCGTCCGCACCGACGTGTCGGCATCGACGACCCGGCAGTGATCCTCATGAGCGGTGGAACGACCGGAACGCCGAAAGGCGTCGTCGGATCGCACCGTGGCATGACGATGGCGGGACTTCAGCTGCAGGCGTGGCTCAGTCCGGCGATAAACGAGTGGACGGACACAGTCATGCTTCCGCTTCCCCTCTTCCACACTTACGCCAACACCGGAGTGCAGAGCCTCGCATTCATCAATCACAATCCGATCGCACTTGTTCCGAATCCACGCGAGCTTCGGGAAGTCTTGATGGAGATCAACGAATCCAAGCCGGCGTTCATATGCGCCGTGCCGACGCTGCTCATCGGTCTCATGAGTCACACGCTGACCCGCGACGGAAAGGTGGACTGGAGCACGATCAAGCTGTGCTTCTCGGGTGCCGCGGCGCTGATGGGAGAGACGCAGCGGCGGTTCGAGGAGCTTACAGGTGGAGTGATCGTCGAGGGATACTCGCTCACCGAAGCGCAGATGGCGGTGGTCGCCAATCCGGTTCGCGGCGTGAAAAAGATCGGCTCGGTGGGGATGCCTCTCCCCGACGTCGAGGTTCGAATCGTGAACGCCGATGACGGTTCGACGCCGGTTGGCAGGGGCGACGTTGGCGAGATCGTGATCCGTGCCCCCCAGCTGATGCAGGGCTATTGGCAGCGTCCCGAGGAGACGCAGCAGATGCTCCGCACCGACGCGACCGGCGCGCGTCTGCTTTTCACCGGCGACCTCGGCTACCTCGATGAAGACGGCTATCTCTTCATCGTCGACCGCAAGAAGGATCTGATCAAGACGAGCGGCTACCAGGTGTGGCCGAGGGAGATCGAAGAGGTAATCGCTACCCATCCGGCGGTGGCGGAAGTTGGTGTGGCCGGACTGCCCGACAAGATGCGCGGAGAGAAGGCGAAAGCGTGGATCGTTCTCCGCCACGGACACAAGCTCACGCAGTCGGAAATCAAGGCTTACTGCCGGGAGCGACTCGCCCCGTACAAGGTCCCGTCGCACTATGAGTTCGTCGCGGCGCTGCCGAAGTCAGCGGCGGGGAAAGTTCTGCGACGTGTGCTGCGCCAGCGCGAGACCGAGGAGGAGGCGGGCGAGGAGGTGCGGCCCTCCAGCTGACCCGACAGGTCTTCCAACGATCATTCCCCGTCCATAAGTTCTCTCGCCCGACCAGGGCTTCACTTCAATGGAGGTCTCCCATGAGACTACGACCAGTCGCGGTCTCTCTGTTACTGTTTGTCGGAGCGAATCTTAACGCGCAGGGAGGAGGACGCGCCGCCCCCCCTGCAAAGAGCGGTGAGATCAGGATCGACTACACGGAAGAGACGCTGCCGAACGGGTTGAAGGTCCTCTATCACGTTGACCGCTCGACTCCCGTCGCCGCGGTCCTTCTATGGTACAACGTCGGCTCGAAGGTCGAGCAGCCCGGCAAGACCGGTTTCGCGCATCTGTTCGAGCACATGATGTTCCAGGGCTCGAAGAACGTTCCCAAGACCGGCCACTTCTCGATGCTCGAGGCGGCGGGCGGCAGGGGCGGGAGCGACATCAACGGAACGACGAGCAACGACCGGACGAACTACTTCGAACAGCTTCCTTCCAACCAGGTCGAGCTCGCGCTCTGGCTCGAGGCCGACCGGATGGGAACGCTCACGGAGACGCTGACGCAGGAGAAGCTCGACAACCAGCGCGAGGTCGTGAAGAACGAGCGGCGCCAGAGTCTCGACAACCAGCCATACGGTACCGCGTTCGAGAAGATAGAGGAGTCATTGTTCCCTGAAGGGCACCCGTACCATCATGACGTCATCGGCTCGATGGCCGACCTCTCGGCAGCCACTCGCGAGGACGTGATCGGCTTCTTCAAGACATACTACGCGCCGAACAACGCCGTGCTCGTGGTCGCCGGCGACATCGACGTGCCGCAGGTGAAGACGATGGTTCGCAAGTATTTCGGGCCGATTCCCCGCGGACCGGCAGCGCCGAAGCTGGCGAACATGACGGTTCCGGCGATCATCGGCAAAGAGCATCGTGAGGTCGTGAACGATTCGCTGGCGGTCGCGCCTGCGGTGTATATCGGCTTCCGCATCCCGTCGGTCAAGGATCCTGGTGGCCCGGCGGCTACTCTCCTCGGAGACGTGATCGGAACTGGCAAGTCATCGCGCCTTTATGAGTCGCTCGTGCGTAAGCAGCAGATTGCGACGAACGTATTCTCCGGCAACTTCGGGCTCGTTGACGGAGCCGACATTCTCTTCATCGGCGTTCAGGGGAAGCCGGGCGCAAGCGCCGATTCTCTAGAGAAAGCCACGATGGCCGAGGTGTCGTCACTCGGCAACTTTACGCGGGCCGAGCTGGATCGTGCGCGCGCCGCGGAAAGATTCCAGTTCGTGGACCGCCTTCAGACCACTGGAGGCTTTGGCGGGCGCGCTGACCGCCTGGCGGAAGGCTGGACGTTCTTTCGCGATCCGAACTACGTAAATCGCGCACTCGCCGATTTCGACAAGGTCACGTTATCGGGTCTGAACGCTCTCACGAAGCAGCGTATCGTACCCGCGAATCGCGCGACGTTCATCTACGTTCCCGCGCGCAAGACCGCACCGCCCTCAGCATCGAGGATGGACTGATGAATTCGACGACTCGTCTTACGCGGATGGCGGCCACTCTCGCCGTCGTCGCGACAACAACTTTCTCCGCGGTGTTGGCGGGCGCGCAGCAATCGCCGCCCGGCCCTGGACCGCTGCGTCCGTACGTATTCCCGAAGATCGAGCAGTTCGCGCTTCCCAACGGCATGAAGGTGGTGCTCGTCGAGAAGCACACGCTACCGATCATTTCGAGCCGCATCATTCTCGACGCCGGCTCGATGCGCGAGCCGGCATCAAAGGGCGGGCTGGCGAACGTCGCGGCAACGCTTCTCTCCGAGGGAACCCGTGAGCTGAGCGGCGCCGAGATCGCCCGGCGGATGGAATCGCTTGGCGCGCAGTTCGATACTTTCGGCTCGTTCAGCGCTGCGTTCGTCGACGTCGTCGCATTGAAGGACGTTTACAGCGAAGCCCTCGCGCTGGCCGCGAAAACGGTCATGGAGCCGAGTTTCCCGGTGACCGAGTTCGAGCGCGCAAAGAGCGAGGCCATCGCGGCGTACGAACAAAGCCACTCCCGGACGTCGGGTCTCGCCGCCGATGCGTTCAACATGGCTGCCTTCGATCCGTCGGCGCCGTTCTCGCGCCCGCCGGGAGGCACCAAGGAAACGCTCTCGGCGCTGACGCGGGACGATGTCCTGACGTGGGTAAAGACGATGTATGCGCCGGCGGGCACGACAGTTCTCATGGTCGGTGACATCACCGCCGCTGAGGCGAAGGATGCTCTCACGCGGGCGTTCGGGTCGTGGAACGCGACCAGGCCGCCGTTGCCGGCGATCACGAATCAGGTCCGCATGGACAAGGGTGTTCGCATCGTCCTCGTGGATCGCCCGGCTTCGGTACAGTCCACACTGATGATGGGACGGGCCGGCTTTTCGGCCACCGACCCCGACTACATTCCTCTCCTCGCCGTCAATCACGTGTTCGGCGGTGCGGTCAGCTCCAGACTGAACACCAATCTTCGAGAGAAACACG
>JBGPLS010000039.1:0-19743 GCA_041486565.1 Gemmatimonadaceae bacterium | reverse complement strand
TCGCTGCACAATAACCCGACGGTCCCCCACACCTGCTCCAGCTTTCTGACGATCGGGGCCGCCTGCGGGCCGCCGATGGCACTGGACAGCACATGCGCCCATCGGGTGTGAGCGGCATCCGCGCGAGTGAAGATTCCTTGCTCAATAAGGTCCTCGGCCATCGTCTGATCGCGTGAGAGCTGGATCAGCTCCCCATCTTTCAGGATGTAGCAGCGGCTGTCACCAACCTGGAGGAGATACGCATTCGGCCACACGCCGAGCCAGAGCGTAAGCGTCGTCGCCATGCCGCGGAGCTCGGTGTCCTTCTTCGAGGCAGCTGCCAGCTCGTTGTGAACCTTGAGCACGGCTTCCTCGAGAGTGTCGATGAAGGCAGAGTCATCGGAAGGATCGCTCGTGTAGAAGCAGTGGAGAGCCTGCGACACGTACTGGGTGACTCCTTCCAGCGCCATACGGCTCGCTTCCTCGCCCGCGGCGGCGCCACCAACTCCGTCGGCGACCATTGCGAGGAACGCGAGTCGCTCGATGCCGGCGAGGTGAGAGGGATCGGGGAGACTCGTGTGATAGACCTCCATGCGCTTCTGCAGAGAGCAGATGAGGAAGTGATCCTCGTTGTTCGCGCGCACTTTGCCGCAGTGCGTCAGCCCATAAACGTCGATCTCGCTATCGAGTGGACGCGACCCCGCGTCGGCGGCAACGGCTGCCACTGAAGGACTTGTGCTCATGGGAAGATCCCCCGCTCCATGTAGGCAAGCGCAACCTTGCCGATGGCATCTATGAATGCGGCTGTCCGCAGGTCTACCTTCCGCGCGACCTGAATGCCGCGCAGCTCGCCGTATGCGGCAACCATCGTCTCCTCGAGCCCTGAATTCACAAGCTCTTCCTCGCCTGCAGCTCCGGTAGCCTGGGCGCGCGCTTCCGGAGTGAAGTGCAGCCCGGTGAGCTGCTCGACGCCGAGCAGGATCTGTTCGTTGCTGTGCTCCTCAAAGCGTTTTTCCATTCGGCCGAAGCGCAGGTGGGAGAGATTTTTCACCCACTCGAAATATGAGACGGTCACTCCGCCAGCGTTGGCATAGATATCGGGAATTATCAGCGTGCCACGTTCCAGCAGTCGCTCGCTGGCATCGGCGGTGATCGGCCCGTTCGCTCCCTCGACGATGATTTTCGCTTTCAGGCGTTCCACGTTGGCCATGGTGATCACGTTCTCGAGCGCCGCTGGAACCAGGACATCGCATTCGACTTCGAGCGCTTCCGAGCTGACCGCGATGTCCACTGCGCCGGCAAAGCCCAGGATCGAGCCGGTTGAGCTCCGGTGCGCTACGACCTGCTCCACGTCGAGCCCCTTTGCGCAATAGATCGCACCCTCCCTTTCAGCGAGGCCGACGATGATTCCTCCACCTTCCTGAATGAATCTGGCAGCATGGTATCCGACGTTGCCGAGTCCCTGCACAACGACGCGTTTTCCGCCCAGTCCCGGCTGGAGTCCCAACGGACGCATGTCGTCGGCGTAGCTGCAGGCCTCGCGCAGTGCGAAGTAAACGCCTCGGCCGGTGGCTTCCTTGCGTCCGCGCACGCCGCCTTGCGAAACGGGCTTTCCGGTGACGCAGCCGAGCGCATCTATGGAAGAAGGCACGAGCGATGAATAGGTGTCCACCACCCAGGCCATCTCGCGCGCGCCGGTGCCGTAATCCGGCGCCGGAACGTCCACACCCGGGCCGATCAGGTTCTTCGTGAAAAGCTCGTAGGTGTACCGCCGGGTGATCCTCTCCAGCTCGTGCACGGAGTACTTCGAGGGATCGACGCGAACTGCCCCCTTGGCGCCGCCAAAGGGGACGTCCGTGAGCGCGCACTTGTACGTCATGAGTGCGGACAGCGCCATGACCTCGTCTTCGTCCACCGCCGGCGCGAATCGGATCCCGCCTTTTGTAGGAAGCCGGTGCACGCTGTGTTGCGCGCGCCAGCCGTGTATCACCTCGATGGTTCCGTCGTCGCGCTTGAGGGGGAACCTGACGTGGTAGATCGAATTGCATCCCTTGATCTGCTCCAGCAGTCCCACGGGATAATCGAAATACGCGGCGGCCTTGTCGAAGTACTTGTTTACCTGCGCGAAGAGCGGGATGTGTTGCGCGCTCATCGTCGCAAGGCCCGGAATTCTTGCCGGGCGACGGCTTCGGCTCGGTCGTATCGCATAGGCCTCCGCAATGTCGAGGATACTGGCCCGAAAAAGGATACGGCGCCTGACATTGGTCCGCTACATTGAGGGCGTGTTCGCCTCATCCCAATAATACCCCATATGAACTCTTTCCTGAGCAACGGGCTTCGATTCCTCTTCGCGGCCTTGCTAGTCGCCGGCCCCGCATGCGCACCACGCGTGACAGTCGGGCTGAACGCCGCCACCACGCCCGGCTCGCTGAGCGCTACCGAGCAGGCGATCGTCAAGGCGGTCGACGCGCGCAACGCCGAAGGCCTGGCGCTTCTCGAGCGGCTCGTCAACATCAACAGCGGGACAATGAACTTCGCGGGAGTGCGCCGCGTCGCCGATGCCCTTCGTCCCGAGTTGGACGCGCTCGGATTCGAGACGCGTTGGGTGGACGGCGCCGCTTTCGGGCGCGCGGGACATCTCATTGCCGAGCGTAACGGAACGGGACCGCGACTCCTTCTCATCGGCCACCTCGATACTGTCTTCGAGCCCACCAGTCATTTTCAGAAGTTCGAGCGACCTACAGACAGCACGGCTCGCGGGCCTGGGGTAATTGACATGAAGGGCGGCGACGTCATCATGCTTCAGGCCTTCAAGGCCCTCGCCGCCGCGGGGGTCCTCAACGGGATGAGCATCACCGCCGTTTTTTCCGGCGACGAAGAGGACGCCGGGCGCCCTCTCGAGCTCGCACGCGCCGCTCTGATCGAAGTCGCGAAACGATCGCGATTCGCGATTGGCTTCGAGGATGGCTCCGGCGATCCACGCACCGCCGTCATCTCGCGCCGGGGAGCGACCTCGTGGACCATGCGGTCCACCGGCATACCCGCTCATTCGTCGCAGATCTTTCGGGCGGACGTCGGCGACGGCGCAATCCTCGAGGGCGCCCGCGTGCTCCAGGAATTTCGCGAGCAGCTGGCCGCGCAGCAGTACCTCACCTTCAGTCCGGGCTACGTTCTGGGCGGGACCGACGTTCGAACCGACACCACTCAGCCCGGCGGCAGCGCCTACGGCAAGTCCAACGTCGTCGCGAAGGAGATGCAGGTGACTGGCGACGTTCGCGCTATTTCACCTGAGCAGCTGGCGAATGTGAAGACGACGATGCGCGCGATCGCGGCGCGGTCCCTTCCTCACACGAGCTCCCAAATCACGTTCAGCGACGGATATCCACCGCTTGCGCCGACCGACGGCAACCGTCGCCTTCTCGCCGCGTACGACGAGGTGAGCCGTGAGCTCGGCTACGGCCGCGTGATCGCTGTCGATCCGATGCGCGCCGGAGCGGCTGACGTCTCGTTCACTGCCCCGTACGTCTCGGCCGCATTGGACGCGCTTGGATTGGCCGGCTGGGACGATCACACCGACAAGGAAGCCGCCAATCTCAGGATGTTTGCTCCGCTGACGAAAAGAGCGGCGGTGTTTCTTTTCCGGCTCAGTAAAGGTGCAGGCGGCTGACGTCTAGGGGTTATCAGTGGCTCCCGTGAACTCGGCCGGGTCCTGGCGGTAGTAACGCTTCAGCTCGGCATAGAGCGAAGGGTAACCCGCGCGCAGTTCGACTGGTCTTTCGAAGAAGAACTCGGTGACCACGGCAAAAAACTCCGCCGGGTTGGTAGCGCCGTACTTGTCGAGAAAGGAGCTCTCCCCCATCGCGTCGAGTCTGCGGAGCCGCTGGTACTCCGCGCCGAGCACACGCGCCCATGAGACGTACTGCTGCCTTGTCTCGAGCAGCGGTGTGCCGTCAGTGCTGTCGCCCTCGAAGTCGAGCTGATGTGCGAACTCGTGCAGCACCACGTTCTGTCCGTCATCGTAGACGCGCGATCCGTGAAGAGCAGCATCCCACGCAAGAACGATCGCGCCGAGCTGCTGTTGCGTGTGCCCCAGTCGGACCTCCTCGGAGTCCTCCCAGATTCCCCCACCGATATGCCGCTCGCCGGCCGCTACATAGGTGCTCGGGTAGACGAGAATCGTCGTGACTCGCGGATAGTAGTCGTGCTCCCGATGGAGAAGCAGAACACAAGCCTGGGCCGCGATGGTCACACGAATCTCGTCCGTCAGCTCGAGGCCGCCCGCGCCTTCCCAGTGCTTCTCGGCGAGCAGTACCTGGACGTGCCCGAGCAGCTCCGTTCTGTCAGCCGCGGGCAGCCGCGAAAAGAGAGGAACGTTCCGTTCAATCAGCTTTTTCCATCCAGATGGAAATGGCGCGGCGCGCAGATGGGCCCGGCGCCGGCTTTTAAGGTATGAGAGCATCTATGGAAACTATAGGGGGGCTCGGCTTGCCGGCTGCCGATGGACGACGCTCATCGACCGCGGCGTCAACGTCAGTCTCTGCAACGCGACATGTGGGATCCCTATCAACAGCGCCGCTTCACACCTCGGGCCATCTGATAGAGAATCGACACTCGCCGTTAGGAAACCGGCATACCATGGCGTCGAGATGCCGACTTGATTTCCCTTCGGGGGCGTTCGGTTCCCCGCAATACACTTTCCATCACATTCCCGTGCTGACGCTTCGCTGACGCCCTGTTCTTATCTTGGCCCCCCTTGATCCACAGTGTCCTCATTTCTTGAATGAGGAGGACTGGCGAATGAAACAACCACAACCGCAGCACACGTGCCGGCAATTCCTGTCGTTGTGCTCGGCGTTTGGCCCGCATGCGACAAAGGCTGTCCGACAGCGGAAGCTTTAGCCGTGCTGACGTTGTGACAGCAATTCTGTCCCATGGTGAGCTCCGCGACCGCAAAGCACGATCGGAGAACGAGTTTCCACATTTGCCGGGTTCGTCCACCCGGTATCCGGTCTTGGAGGGGGCGGCAGATGTATCAGACGGAGTCATAGGGATTCTTGGAATTTGGATCGATGCAATTTCCTCTGACGCGACAGGATTTTGGCTCGAGCGCTTTTCATCACTAGAACTCCTAAAGATAGCAATTGGCACTAGAGGATCGGCTCCAGACTTGGTGGTTGCCCCTCCGCAAGCTCTGTTGCAGCTCGAACATCGGGATCGATTATTCTTGGAGGAAGCAACGATTCCCATCTTTGCGTGCAGGAACACACGGCCGGCCTTGGTATGCAGCATAGCGCTCATCCTCCGTTCAGCTCTGCTCGAGGAGAAGGATCGGTACTCCGGCCACTCGATCTTGGGGGGAGCGCCGCCAAAACCTGCGGCTGATTCTTCCTCAAGAGCTTTACTTCTCGTGAAGCTCGAATCCATTCTCGCGAGTCTCCCTCTGCAAATTTCGACCGCGATAGAAAGACTTTTTCGCGAGCCACCCGACCTCTCCTCTCCAAAGAAACTGGCGAGCAACTGCTCTGTCTCCAGGCGAACGTTAGATCGGTGGATTGCTCGTAGCGGGATTGTTTCGACACGCAGATTGTTCGCAAGCGCCAAGATAGCGTGGGCATATGATACTGATCATGCGGCGGCGATGTCCCCAACGCGCATTGCTAGAAAGGTCGGCTATGCGTCGTCACATTCGCTCCACAGGCAGTGTCTCGCACTCACGGGAATGGGACTGCGGCAACTGTCCGCATCGGTGTCTCGTGCAGGTGTTGTAGAGTTGCTGAGTGCAGCATTAATTCGCGAGTCGAGCAAAGTCCGGTGACTATAGCGCCGTCGAGTCGATGGCGAATACTTGCGATACAGCATTCACTGCGACGAGGCTAGAGGAATTCAGCCCGAATGACTGCGTCTGCTAATTGCTCTAGCCAGAGCATCAGCGACTGGGCATCGCCGCTGTCCAGAGGTTCTCTGCGGACCAACAACGAGTGGAACTACAAGAGCCGCTACTTCTGTCCCAGTAGAGTGCACGCAGAAGCAGTGGCCGATTCTTCTCTCTTGCCATCTCCGGATCGACAACAAGAAGGTCCCATCCACCCTGGCCAGCAAGTTCAAGACGGGATGCCGCGTTCGGGACCGCGTGGAAGAAATCGTTCTCGCCGCAAGCCAGGCGTAATCTTCGCAATTGCTCCGAAGGCAAGAATGCGAGAAGTTTCATTCGGACTAGCAGTTCACGCGCGCTCGCCCGCTCCGTACGGCTGAGAGGCGCGTGGTGGCAAGAAAGACTCGCTACTTCTTCACAATGTCCAGCGGCGTCATCCCCGGCGGAGTGTAGAGACGCACGGAGACGAGCGTCACCTCTCGAATCTGATCTTTATGCTTCACGCGAAGCACCATTCGCGTGCCGGCAGGCGGGTTGAGAGGAATCGGATTGCGCACAAGATCCTTCCCATCGGCCGATAGAATTTCGTCTCCCACCTCGAGTCCGGCCGCCTTTGCCGGCATGCTGTCTGTCAAGGCAACGATGGTGGGATATGAAGTCGATACAGTCACGCCGCCAGTTACCTCGTGCCGTGTCTCATAAATCCAGCCGAATCCGTCACGTGGCTTTGTGGGGTCTACAGGCCGCCAAACAGTGTGACTTTGCGCATGCGCTGAGAGTGGAAGAGCCAACGCACAGAAAAACGCGAATGTAAGAATCCTCATTGCCTTGATCTCCTTCAGCAATCGTGGGCAGCCCGGACGAGTCGTTTGTACGGGCATTCACGACGCCGGGCGCGAGTTGATTAACCGTAGCAATATAGCAGGGAGCCACTTGTCGACTCGCACAAAAAAAAATGCGTTTGAGGCGGTCAACTCGTCCGGATGTCCAATTTTGGGTCGTTTGTGTCCAAGAATGGCCATTTGTGCGCCCGCAAAATTGTTGCATCACTGCCGAGCGACTGTTTTGCCACTCTTTCCGGAGTAACGACATGAAGGCACGTACACGCATCGCGACCGCGGCTGGCATCGTAACCCTGTTGGGCGCAGCGGTCCTCAGCACACCTGCCAAAGCGTCAGCAGCAGTATCGGGTTGCAGTTGGGACGAATGGGACGCAGCGTTGGCGTACGCAGGACGTATGTGCAAGAATTCTTCGGGCTATAGCGTTAGCAATTGCAGTTCGAGTGGAGGGACTGTCTCGTTCAAGTACTCCTGCTACGCTTCATAGTTGACGTAGAAAGTCTTGGCGCTGGTTCGAACGCATGGTCACGCGCTCGAATCAACGCCGGGCTCGCGGACAGCCAGACTACTACCGACGCCGACGGCATTCACCCACTGGAGCTGCGGAATGCATGACAGGATTGCCGACGGATTGACAGGCGTCCTGGTGCTCTGCGCCATCATTATTACCGCCGCGGTGTTACATCGAGAGATGGCAGGCTCACCTCCGGCAGCCGCTGAAATCACACTTCAGGCCGACTGGCGGGATTATGCTACCGGCACGCGCCTCACCGGGCCAGCGACCGCTCTGGTAACGATTACCGAATTCGCTGACTTTCAGTGTCCTGCTTGCAAACTGTTCGAAGAGCGACTGGGGAGAGTTCGCTCATTGTACCCTGACGAAGTCAGAGTCATTTTTCGTCACTCTCCGCTCCGTATGCACCTCTTCGCCATGTCTGCCGCGCGAGCAAGCGAGTGCGCAAATGAGCAGGGGCGCTTCGTGATGATGCACGATCTCCTGTTCCAGCATCAGGACTCGCTGGGTGCGATTGCGTGGACGAGAATCGCGGACGAAGCGGCTGTTGACACAGTCCGATTCGCCGCGTGTATGAAACAGGGCAAAGTTGATGCGCGCATTTCCACCGACACTGCCGCGGCGCATCGGCTCGGGATAACCGGAACTCCGACTGTGCTCGTGAACGGCGTCAGGTTTACCGGAACACAGAGTGAGCAGGATCTGAAGCGCATCGTTGTCATGCAATTGCAGCTCGCGCGCAACAATTGAAATCGAGGCGAAACGTGGAACCTCGCTCGTCGAAGGGATGAATTGGTCGCGAATGCAATTGCGGCCTCTTTCGTTTTGCTTTTTAGTCGCGCTCCTTCCACTCTCCCAGGCGCGTTCACAGGCACACGTCGCTCCATGTCAAAATTCCCTCGGCGGACTCGTCGTCGATGAGAAAGGCAAACCGATCCCCGAGGCTCAGATGATACTCGTACCTGCGGGTGAGCACTGGACGCTGCAGGCCCGCAGCAACACCGACGGTGCTTTCAACATTCAGATACCGGAATGCACCGGGCCGCTCCTCCTCACGGCGCGTCGGCTGGGATACGCTGAACGCCGCATGGTGCTGAATCCGGCGGACATGGCGTCCTCGCCGCGACTTGATTCACTTCGAGTGGAATTGCGGGCACGCGCCTCTCGGCTCACCCCTCTGGTCATGAGGGGAAAGCGGTTGAGCCACCATTCTGAGCGCCCCGAGGCATCGGCGACCCGCGCGCAGGAGCTTGCCGCGACTGCCCTGAATAAACCATTTGATGTATCGCAATTTCGGGAGCTTGCGCAGATGGTTGTAGGTGTGAATCAAGTCGAATCATCGACCGGCGGACCGGGTCTTTCGATCAACGGGCAACCCGCCTCCCAGACCGGGGTGAAACTGGATGGTGCCCGCTTTGGCGGAAGCGGTATGCCCGTTGAGGCGTTGAATTCCATCGCCGTGCTCACTTCCGAGTTCGACACGAGCCACGGCGGCTCCTCCGGCGGCGAACTATCGGCAACAACGCGTCGCGGCACCGAGCACTGGGAAGGAGCCACATCCCTGACAATCGCCGGCCCCGGGCTCTCGTTCCCGCGCAATGCACCAGGAACTTCACGCCACGGCCCCGTCGCATTTCCTGTCTCGCTTGGCGGTGGCGGTCCGCTCATCCCGCCGTATCTCTACGCCTATGGCGCAGTCGACGCAGAACGAACTTCCGAGAAGTCTGTCCACTCGCTAACTGAGGCAACTTCGGCGGATCTGGGCGCTTATGGACTAAGCGGGGATTCGCTCACTCGTGTGAGAAGCGTCCTGCGGCAACTTGGGGTACCGCTCGGCACGGCACGAGCGCTGACGACAACCACGTTGAACGCCCTGGGGCGACTGGATGTCGAGTTGGGAACCGCGGGAACGCTCACGCTCCGGGGTAGCCACTCTGCAGGTACCATCGACAACCTGGGCATGTCTCCAACGAGCACTCCGTCGCTCGCGAGAAACTCCACAAACACGCAACGCGGCCTTTTCGCCGAGCTGCAGAGCACGCTTGCTCCAAACCTTTCCTCCATTTTCCGCGCCTCGCTCGAACAGGGGAAATCTCTGTGGGAGCCCTTGGTTCCGGGGCCGAGAGGGCGCCTCTGGCTTCCTGGAAGTGAGGGCGACACACTCTCGCCGGTGAGTTTTGCTTTCGGCGGTGGAGGACGAGCATCCAGCACACGCTCACATTTCGCGGAAGTAAGCGAGGACATTACTTTCACGAGCGCAAACGGGTTACATGAGGTGCGTACTGGCGGGCTGCTCGATCTGGATCGCGCAACTTCCGAGTCGGTGGCGGCCTCGGGCGAATTCACCTATCGCTCGCTCGCCGATCTCGCGGAAGGTCGCCCGGAGAGCTACACCGGAAGCGATGGGTCTCCACAGTCTCGTGCGAAGGCGACAACGTCCGCGTTATATGTTCGCGACCAGATGAAGATCGGCAACTACACATACCTCATCTTCGGCCTGCGTGGCGAGCACATGGAGTACGAGCAGTCTACTGCTGGCGATTCACTTGCCGGTGCAGCGGCAGCATCTGCGGGCACGCACGTTCCGTCTGAAACTCACATAAGTCCTCGCCTGGGTGTCAGCTTTTCTTCGCCGAGAGTTGGGATCCGCGCGGGCGTGGGAGAGTTTGTCGGGATTGTGCCGGTTCTGGGGCTGGCGACCGCCAATGGTTTTGCTGGCGGAAATGGCGCGGGTCCGGGTGACGCGTGCGCCGATGAGGATGTGATCGCCCCCGATTGGGAAACCGTTCTCACAACGAGAGCAATCAGTCCATCGCCCTGTATGTCCGGCGTGCGCACAGGAATGGCGGAGCCACAAACGCTGGTCGGCAACGGATTCCGTGCGCCTCGAATTGTTCACGGGTCACTTGGCGTTGATTGGGGGTTCGGTTCACAGCGTGTAGAGCTCTACAGCTCATTCGATCTCGGGCGCGTTCAGACGGTGGCCAGCTACCGCAGTCTGGGTAATCCGGCATTCGTTCTGCCTTCGGAGATGGACCGGCCGGTGTACGTTCCGGCCGAGCTGATCAGTTCTTCTACCGGCCTTCTCCCGGCAAGCGCGCCGGTTCGAGAAGTGAGTTCGTTTGGCCGGTCGAGAACGTTCATCGTCTCGCCCTCCTGGAACGGCGTGTTTCAGTTTTCGCCGCGCTATCACCTGCTTGCCAGTGTGAACTACACCTATATGCATTCGCGCGTTCTTACCACCGGAGTAGACGCGCTGGGGGGGATTAGCAGCAGCACGGCCGGCAACCCGAATACCGCGGAGTGGCAGCCGAGCCCACTGGGCGGGGCGCATTCCCTACGCGTGTTCCTGTCTACGCAGCTCTTCAACTACTGGCAGGTTACCATTTTCGGCTATGCATTTTCCGGTCAGCCGTATACTCCATTGGTCGACCAGGACATCAACGGCGATGGAAGCGCGAATGACCGGGGATTGATTTCCGACCCGTCGAGGAGCGGCGACAGCGCACTCATGGGAGGAATGCAGCGACTTCTCCAAACCGCTTCAGCCGGAACCCGGAGCTGTCTTTTGTCTCAGTTAGGCCGTGTCGCCCAGCCAGGGAGCTGCCGAACGAACGCGATCTTCCTGGCAAGCGCCCAGATAAATTTTCGCGTTCCCCATGGCGACCGCCTCTCGGTCTCATTGCGGGCCACGAACCTTGCGGCCGGGCTCGATTACCTCGTGCACGGGTCAGTGAACCTGCGGGGCTGGGGGCAGTACGGCATCGCGGATCCAACCCTGCTCAATGTGCGTGGGTTCGATCTGGCGACACACCAATTCAGGTACACGGTCAATCCCCATTTCGGCACCGCGCGGGGAGTCCTGGGTCAGTTCGCCCCGGCCAGGCTACAGGTGCGGTTTCGGTGGACCATAGGCGGGGATCCGGCGATGCAGTCCCTTGACGAGTTCATCTCCTCGGGAACTGGTTTGTCCAGCGCTGCCCTCCGCGAGCAGCTCACCCAACGCATTCTGAACGTGCCCACACAAGTCATTGGATTGAACGACTCCAGTCACCTGCATCTATCCGTACAGCAAATCATCGCTTTGCAGGAAGTGGCCGACTCGCTTCAGCCGCGCATCGATCTCGTAATTGAGCAGCTCACGGATGCACTGACATCGAGCTCGGCAGGTTCCAAGTCAACGTCCCAATCGCTCGCCTCCGCGCTCATCAAGGAAGCACAGGAGCTGATCGAGCGTGGAGCGAAAGCTGCGCAAGCGGCTCTTTCGCGCGATCAATGGGACAAGTTGCCGGACCGCCTGAGAAAGCCGGTCACGGAGATTCCGCGCACGCCCACGCAATCGGTACGCATCGGCGGCGGGCGGTAGGAAAGACTCGCTGGTTCTTGGGTCGACCGCCTTCGGTCGCACGCAAAAGCTCGGGCCAAATGCCGCGGGCAGCCGTAAAAAGAGAGGAACGTTCCGTTCGATCAGCTTTCTCCATTCAGCTGGAAATGGCGCGGCACGCAGACGGGCCCGGCGTCGGCTTTTAAGGAATGAAAGCATCTCAGGAAACTACAGGGAGGAGGCTCGACTCTTGTTTGATGCCTGATAACGTTATATGATATAGAATGCGCACAATAGTTGATCTGCCTGGTCCCCTCCTCAAACAGCTCGACGAAAGCTGCAGACTCGAGAGCATCTCGCGCGCCGAAGCTGTACGCCGCGCCGTGGCGGACTATCTCGCGAGCAAACCTCCGCCGGCGAAGGACGCTGCCTTCGGCATCTGGAAGGGCCGCAGAATCGACGCTCTGAAATATGTGGATTCCCTGCGCAACGAGTGGTAGGCCGTGAACGCGGTCATCGATACCAACATCCTCATCGACTACCTGAATGGATCAGCGAAGGCCCGGGTCGAGCTCGACGCCTATGAAACGCGGTTCATCAGCCTCATCTCCTGGATGGAGATCCTGATCGGCGCTGCAAATGAAGCTGAAGAATCCGACCTCAGGGTGTTTCTCCGCGGATTTCAGGTATACCCCGTTGACGAAGGCGTGGCCGAGCGAGCGGTAGATGTCCGTCGGAAAATGAAGCTCAGGCTGCCCGACGCCATTATCTGGGCGACCGCGCAGCACCTGGGGTTGATCCTCGTTACACGAAACACGCGGGACTTCCCGAGTCGCAACCCGGCAGTTCGGATTCCCTACAAACTTTAGCTACTTCGGTTCTGCCTGGAGCTCCTTGGGGCGTTTCGCCTGATCTTGGGTAAGCGCCAGTCACGGCTATCACGATCACGTCGCAATCGCGCCTGAGCTGCGACTCGTGTACATAACAACACGCTAGTCTACTGAACTCCCTGGGTCTTCATTCCGTCGAGCTTGCGAAGGTCCACTTTGCCCACGGCGGCCTTGATCGCGTCCATGTCGACGTCGCTCCCCTGCGCCTCGACGACGAACCGGTTCCCGACGAGTGCGCTGAGCTCGCCCGATTTGCTCTGCTTGTCGTATTTCTCGTGGGCCTTGTAGCCGTTGAAGGTCGTGGTCTTCTCGTAGCTGTTGTCGCTCTCGCGGTCGTAGTCCGTTGCCGCCCAGGCGTAGGCCGCCATGCCGGCGAGTCCGGTCAGGCTGCCGATGTCGCTGATCTTGATCGTGATCGAGCTGCCCTGGTCTGACGAGTACCGTCCCTCGGCGTTCGAGACCTGCATTCCCATCGCCGCGGTCTTCTCGCCCGTCGCGTCGGTGCGCTTCATTCCGGGAAGCGACTCGGGCAACAGATCCTTGAGCTGCTTGTAGTCCACCGTTTCGACTTTCTTTCCTGCGTTGGCGCCGGTCACCGCCGCATTCATCGCGGCCATCGCGTCGCCGATGTTTGCGGTTCCGCTCTTGGTGGCTTCCTCCATCTTCTTGCTCGCCTCGGCCATGTTCTTCGCTGCATCCTCGGCCGCCTTCTGCTCGGGACTCTTGCAGCCGGTGGTGAGCGCAAGCGCGACCGAAAGCACCAACAGTCCTGGTCTCTTGTCCATTACGCCTTCCTTCTAGATGTGAGTTCGCGGGAGGAGCGACATTACAGCGGTTGGAGGTCGTTTTCAAGGCGGCGACCCCAGGCGAGTAGAAGACGCATTCGTCTCAGGGACTCGGCCGAAGCAACCTGACATGATTTGGCTGCACCGCTGAAAAGTGACGGCGATCGGTCGGCAAGTGCCGCCTGTTGCGCCTACTTCACCAGACAAAATAGCCGTCAAAATAGGCAATCTGCCTAGTTTACTTGACAAATGGCCCGAGATCGATTATGCTTTGTTCAGGAGGAGATATGAAGAACAAGGTCCGTCTCGGAAACCGCGTGAAAGTCGCCCGTGCTGAGCGCAATCTCTCCCAGACCGATCTGGCTGGGCAGGCCGGCGTCACCCGCCAGACAATCAGCTCCATCGAAACTGGAGCCTATTGCCCATCGGCACTGCTTGCCTTCCTCCTCGCGAAACGTCTCGGTAAACCTGTCGATGAGCTCTTCTTCCTGGAATGAGAGGCCCTATGAACAACCCACTTTCCGTTGAGCGCGACGAGCGAATCCTGGCGGTTGAAAATGCGAGCTATCGCTGGGCGTATCTGTTCCTGTCGTTCGGTCTCCTGCTCGACGTCGTCTACCGGAGTACAGTGCTAAAACAGAACAGCTGGGACCTGATGGCGCTGGTGGTTCTTGGCGGACTGGCAGCCACGGTGTATCAGGGAGCCCACCGCGTGCTCACCCGCCGGTGGGCGAGGCTGGCGATCATCATAATGTTGATCGCCGCCGCCGTCGCGGCGACGATCGTCCTGGTTCGGTAGCGTCGAGACACCCGGCAGTCGCAAACCCTCGTGCCGGTGCCTACGCCCCAGCGGGACATTGGACAACTCAGGCATATTATGCTCGGGACGTGTCCCGCTGATTGAATCTGACACTGGGAACGAGAATGCCGCGAAACATCGTGATCTGCTGCGACGGAACGGACAACCAGTTCGGCGTCTGCAACACCAACGTCGTGCGCCTGACGCAGGTAGCGGCGCAGGATCCCGCCACACAGCTCGTCTACTACGATCCGGGAGTCGGCACCCTGCCGGAGCCTGGCTTGACGACGCGAATCGCGAAGCGAGTCTCGGAGCTGATCGAGCAATCCTTCGGCACGGATATCGAGGGCAAGGTGTGTACCGCCTACGCGCAGCTGATGGACATGTGGGAGCCGGGCGATCTGGTTTTCATCTTCGGATTCAGTCGCGGTGCCTACACTGCGCGGGTACTCGGCGGAATGCTGCACGCGCTTGGGTTGCTGCCACGGGGCAACGTTCACCTGCTCCCTTACGCGATGCGAATATTTCGCTCGCTGCGAACGGACGCTGAGGACTACTGGCAGTTATGCGATAATTTCCGGTGGACATTTGCTCGCCCTGTTCCGGGAAGCGATGACAGGCGCTTCCCCATCCACTTCGTCGGCGTCTGGGACACGGTTTCGTCGGTTGGCTGGATCTGGGATCCGGCGTCATTCCCCTTCACGCACTCCAATCCGTCGATCGCGGTGATACGCCACGCCGTATCTCTGGACGAGCGGCGGGCATTTTTCCGTCAAAATCTGATCGGTACGGTGCCGGGCCAGGACGCCGCGGAGCGTTGGTTTGCGGGAGTTCATTCCGACGTTGGAGGCGGATATCCCGAGCAGGACGGCGGGCTCTGGCGGGTGACCTTCGAGTGGATGCTGTCGGAGGCACAGGCGAAGGGCCTTCTGGTTGACCCGGCGCGTCTCGAGATCGTTCGAACGAGAACGCCTGTGCCTGCGCGGCCCTGGGCCGAGCCGATGCACGAATCGCTTGCAGGTGCGTGGTGGATCGCTGAGTTCTTCCCGAAATTCGTTTACGATCCACGCACGAAGCGTCGTCACCTGAGCATCGGTAGAGGCCGACATCGATTCGTTCACGAGGGGGCTCTCATCTACCGGTCGGTTCTCGAGCGACTCCGGGCTGGCGGTTATTCACCGCCGAATCTGACGCCGCGATTTGTTGCTTCGGTCAAGGCGCTTGGCTCGGTGCCCGATAGCATGCCGTACGTGTCCGGCGATGCGGCAAACGGTGCCTGACGCGAATTGTCACCGCGTGAAACTATCCCCGCAAGGCGGCGAAAAAGAGGCCGGGCAGATGCCTGAACCCCGGACGTGACTCGAAGCGCGTGAAGCGGCGCCCAACCACGTGCGCCTGCTTGTTCGTGACGAACCAGGCCGGCTTGGGAGACAGGTGCATCTCACCGTGAAGCAGGTTTCGCGGAAATGGATAGAACGGCTGTCGCACAACCGACTTCTGCGGCTTATCGAACAGGAGCGAGTTGTGGGCCACGCCTGTACCACTCCGAATGTCGGTACGCGGGTGCCCCGGAAACGCGCCCCATGGTGTCTCGGCCAGGAGAAAGCCGACACCAATCCAGGCGTTGATGCCAATGCATCCGAAACGCAGCTCGGCGATTGCCTCGTCCAGCGCCGGACCCAGCTCTTTCATCGTCTGCGGATGAATGATGAGGTTGACGCCAAGCGTTCCCCACAGGTTCTCGTTGGCGAAATGAACCGCCGCCCGAAGGAACTCCTCGGGATTCCTGCATGGAAGGGTCGTTACCGACAGAACGTTGGAAAAGAATTCATGGCTGAAGCAGTACTCGTTCTTGTCACTGGCATCCAATCCCGTGATGAGAGCTCGCGAAAGGCCCTTGTCGGACCGCTTGTCGATGAGCTCCGCTTCAGGATGAACAGCCATCACCCCTGCCTGCCGCTCTGCCGCCCCCGGATAGTACGGCTCCCGCGCCGGAATGTTCTGCATCGTCGTGCGGACCGAGGCGAGAAAATCATTCGAGCGGTCCCATTCCGCCGGCAGCACCAGAACCTGTGCTGCGACGCAATTGAATCCGGCGTTGTGTGATTTCTGCGTCACCACATGCTCGGCCTGGTAGGCGATGTCGGCATCGCTCCACGGGCCCGGAACTACGATTGTCGCCGAGACGTTCCCCAGCTCGGCGGTCACCCGCTTGCCGACCACCGGCTCGTCGCGCTGGCGCCGCCTCTCCCCTTCCTCACCGCGTCCGAAGACGATCGCGTCGTAGGTTCGATAATCCCCCGTGATGTGAACTTCATCGACTCCTTCATGGGCGACCAGGTAGGCCCCGACATCCGCACCGCCATAGGCAAAGCCGACGAAACCGGCAGCGACGAGGGGCGCAAGAATCTCCTCGAAGAACGGACCGAGGTAGTCATTTACCGGGTTCATCTTGAGCACGCATACCATCCCTTCGGCGAACATCTTGTAGAGCACGTCGAGCGGGGCGATGCTGGCGATGTTGCCGGCACCGAGCACAAGCGCGACCTTGCCGCTCGGCGAAGGCTCCCTGTAAAAGGACGCGGTATGGTCCGAGAGATTTTCCGCAGTCACTCCGGGCTGCATCCAGACCTCCGCCGAAAATCCGCTGAGGAGCAGGCGATCGAACAGTGTCGACGGAAAGACGTCGACCACGACCTGACCATCCGGCCGCGTGTGTACCGCATCGGGGTTGAAAGGCGACTCACCCTTTTCGAGCGCTTCGAGCGTTCGCTTCAGGACGCTCAATCCCTTCAGCAGCGCCCACGGCCCGGACATCCACTCCTCGCCGACGAGCGGCGAGTCGCGAGGAATCCGCTTCGCTTCGACCGCGGCATTCACCCAGCGCTCGGCGACTTCGTCGGTTCTCGCCCGCAGCTCCTCGAGATAGGCGATCTTCCGCCGAATCGGCAGCGTAGCCCATTCGGTCTTGTGTCGAGCCAGCGTCGCGACCGTGCCGTCGATTTCGGGCGAGTTCATGGAGTCACCTTTGATATTGCCTGGTGAATGTGGACTCGCCCCGCGGATGTCGCCAGCCGCGCCCGGGTTCACGCGGTCTGCATTTTCTTCTCCGCAGCTCCGGCTGCAATCCCGTCGAAACGACCGCTCCGACCAAGCGCGATAAACTTTCTGACGAGGTCGGCACGGTGGAGGCCTCGCTTCATTTCCTTTGTAAGCTCTTTGTAGGCTTCGTCCGGCGAGAGCGAATTTCGATAAGGGCGTGTCGTCGTCAAGGCGTCGAACACGTCAACGACGCCGACAATTTGCGCCAGCAGCGGGATCTCGTCACCGCGAAGGCCGTCGGGATAGCCGCTGCCGTCGCAGCGCTCGTGGTGATGACGCACGATCGGGCGGACGGCCGACAGTGATCGCAGTTCTCCGCACAGCTTTTCGCCGATGACGGCGTGGCGCTTCATCACCTCGTACTCAGCGCGCGTCAGCCTGGAGGGTTTCTGCAACACCGCGTCGGGAACGGCAATTTTGCCCACATCATGGAGATACCCGCCGCGCCTGAGCGCCGCGATCTGATCGTCATGCAGGTTGAGCTGAGTGCCCAGCGCCGTCGCGTACGCGGCGAGGCGTTCACAGTGTCCTACCGTATACGGATCGCGTGCTTCGACCGTCATCGCGAGACTGATGATGACCGACTCGGCCGATTCGAGGTCGTCCGTGTACCGCTTCAGGCGCACCAGCGATCCGACGCGCGCCGTGAGCTCCTCTTCGTTAAACGGCTTGAGCAGGAAGTCGTCCGCGCCTGCCCTGATGCCCTTGATCTTGTCCTCGCGAGCGTGCAGGCCAGTTACCAGGACAATGGGGATCAGCCGAGTCACCTGCTGCTGCTTGACACGCCGGCACACCTCGAAGCCGTCGATGCCGGGCAGGCCCACGTCGAGCAGGATGAGATCGGGGGACTCATTTTCAATCGAAGCGAGGCCTGCCTCACCGTCACTAACGGAATTTACGATGTAGCCGTGGGCATCGAGAAGACGAACCAGCAGCTCGCGATTCGCCTGCTGGTCCTCGACGACAAGAATCGTTGCCGGCAAGGATTGCCGTTGTGTCATCTATCGAGCACCTCCCGAACCTTTCGGTTGAGCGCGTCGGCCGTAAATGGCTTCTGAAGGAACTCGACTCCGGGAAGGAGCTGACCCTGGTGGACGATTGTGTCATCCGTGTAGCCGGATACGTAGAGCACCTTCAAGTCAGGACGTCGCCGCGTCAGGCGCTCGAACAGCTCAGGACCGCTCGACCCTGGCATAGTCACGTCGGTCACCAGCAGGTCGTAACGGTTCACATTCTCCTCGAACAGCGACTCGGCCTGCGCCGGATTTGTCGCATCAAAGACCTTGTAGCCGGCTCTCTCGAGGACGACGCGCATCAGGAAGCGAACCGCCTGTTCGTCTTCGACAACGAGCACTGTCTCTGTGCCGGCCGCAATCGCCCCGTTGCTCGCGACATCGATCCTGACATTCTCGTCGCGGTCCGTGCGCGGCAGGTACACTTTGAACGTCGCACCCTTACCCGGCTCGCTGTACACCCAGATGTAGCCACCGCTCTGCTTCACGATTCCGTAAACAGTCGCCAATCCGAGTCCGGTTCCCTGGCCGCGCGGCTTGGTAGTAAAAAA
This sequence comes from Gemmatimonadaceae bacterium, assembly GCA_041486565.1. Taxonomy (GTDB): domain Bacteria; phylum Gemmatimonadota; class Gemmatimonadetes; order Gemmatimonadales; family Gemmatimonadaceae; genus UBA4720. The sequence goes on along the minus strand of JBGPLS010000039.1, from coordinate 1,074 downwards.
CGGCTCGAACAAGCGCCGCTTTGTCTCTTCGTCCATCCCGATTCCGCTGTCGCTGACGGCAAGCATGACAAAATGGCCCGGACGAACCGATGTGTGCTTCATCGCATACGACTCGTCGAGCTCGACGTTGGCAGTTTCAACCGACAGTCGGCCGCCGGATGGCATCGCGTCTCTGGCATTCACGACAAGGTTCATCAGCACCTGCTCGAGCTGCCCTGGATCGGCGCGAACGGCACCCAGATCAGGAGCCAGCGTCGTCACGAGATTCACGCGCTCACCCAGGGTTCGGCTGAGCATCTGCCGCATGCCGGATACGAGAGCATTCAAGTCGACCGTGGTCGGCTGCAGGACCTGCTTCCGACTGAACGCGAGGAGCTGATTCGTGAGCGCTGCTGCTCGTTCCCCTGCCTTCAGGACTTCTTCGATATCGGAGCGGCGAGAATCCTCAGGTTCGAGCGTATCGAGGACGAAGTTCGAGTATCCGATTATCGCGGTCAGAAGGTTGTTGAAATCGTGGGCCACACCGCCCGCGAGCTGACCGACAGCTTCCATTTTCTGCGCCTGACGGAACTGCGCTTCGAGCGATTTTCGCTCGTTGATGTCCATGCCGACGCCGAGTAGCCGCACCGGTTTGCCGTCAGGGTCGCGCAGCAGTTGCGCCTGACCCGCTACCCAGTGCGCACTGCCATCGGGCAGGATTGCGCGGAACTCCACTTCATGGTTGGTCCCATCCCGCAAGGCCTGCGCTACGGAGTCCTCGACCGTCTGTCGATCAGCCGGATGAACAAGCGAGAAAAAGGCTTCCTTGTTGGTTGGCGCCTGCTCGGGAGTGAGCCCGAACACCGGCCCCATCGTCTCCGACCATGTTATTTCATTGCTGATGAGATCGAGCTCCCATACGCCCATGCGCGCCACCCGCAGCGCGAACTGCTTTCGTTCGTCGCTTCGGCGCATCTCCGTGGTCTGGCGTTGCAGATCGTCGATCAGGCGGGCGTTTTCGTATGCGACAGCGGCGTGTGCGGCGAGCGTGAGCGCGACCTGTTTGTCGGCTTCGCTGAATTCATCCGCGCCGAG
>JBGPLS010000038.1:0-19804 GCA_041486565.1 Gemmatimonadaceae bacterium | reverse complement strand
TACGGGGACAAGGGCAATTCCCGTCGCAACCGTCACCAGCTGTATGAGAATTGACGATCCGGCGGCAGCGACGGGCGAGACCGCCTGCTCACGCGCCATCACGCTCATCGCCGCGATCGACCAGATCTTGCCCGGGAGATACTTGCCGAGATTCGAGACGAACCAGATTCGGGAAGCAACGCCAAATGGCAGGTGCGCATTCCATCCGGTGAGGATGCTCCGCCAGGTCTCGATGAGGAGAAGATAGGTGAGCAACACCAGCACCGTCGCGATCGCGATCCAGCTCCAGTCGATGCTGAGTGAGCCGAGGCGATCCGCCGCGGCGCTCCATTGTCCGCGCAGTGCCCGAGCTGCGGCCCACACGATGGCCGCGGCGAAGATCCACTGCGCCGCCAGAAAGATCCTATTTCGCGTGGGAGGCAAGTACCTGCGTGTAGATGTCCGAGTATCGCTGGGCTGCCGATTCCGGTGCGAAGGTGGACAGCGCATAGAGGCGTCCGGCGGCGCCCAGCGTCCGCGCTCTCTCCGGCTCGGCGATGACGCCATCGAGAGCAGCCGCGAGTGCGGCAGAGTCTCCAGGCGCCACGAGTACGCCTGTGCTGCCGTCCTGAATCACATCGATGAGGCCGCCGGAGGAAAAAGCGACGACCGGGGTTTCGCACAGCAGTGCCTCGACTGCTACCAGCCCAAGCCCCTCGTCGATTGACGGGACGACGAGCGCCGTCGCGGCGCGATACAATCCGGCGAGCTGATCGCTTCTCAACTGTCCGTGCCACGCCACGCGGTCAGCGACCGACAGCTCGTGCGCCAGCGCGCGATACCGTGTACTGTCGCCGCCGTTGCCGACGACGTCGAGTATCGCCGGAAGCTTCATCAGCGCGAGCGCGCGAAGGAGATGATCGAGTCCCTTCTGTGGTGTGAAGCGGCCGACGAACAACAGTCGTGCGTTCTCGCGGTGCCCTCCGGGCGAGTACGTGGTCGTGTCGGCCGGCATCGGCGCGATGGATGGGGTGGCCGACGGAAGCAGTGCGCGCACTTCAGCACTGAGCCAGCTGGACACAGTCGTCACGGCAGACGAGTGCTGAAGGACGTGGCGGAAGAGCGGCCGGGAGATGGCGACGCTTTTCGCCATCCTGACATCGGTCCCGTGGAGTGTGGTTACGAGCGGACGATGCGAGAGTCGCGACAGCCAGTATCCAACCACACCGCTCGGGAACCACCAATGGGCGTGGATGACATCCGGCTCGAAGCTTCTCCGCGCCCGCACCGCGGTGACGAAGTCGGAGCCCATGAAGCCGAGCAGTGCCAGACGTGCGCTCCAGGACGAGGCAACGTCCTGCGCCATGTTACCAGAATAGGCGAGCTTTTCGTAGCGGCGAGGCGCATAACGGAACCGCTCGACGGTCACTCCATCGATCTCTTCGAGCGAAGAAAGGCCGGCTGCGGACGGGGCGACGACGTGGACGTTCACCGACTTGTCGCGCAAAGCGCTGGCGAGTCGGAGAAGGAACGAGCCCGGAGCGTCCCCGTAAGCTCTCGGGAACGAGTGGGTCAGGAAGAGAACGTTCACGCCGTTATGGCTTCTGCAGCGTGTCGCGCCCCTCTGCCAGCTCCTCGAGCCGGGCCCGCAGCTCGGCCATCTCCGCCCGCTGCGCGGCGATCAGCTCTCCAAGGAGTCCCGTCGCGAAGAAAACGCTGCCGAGTATGAGACAGGTCTCGATCAGATTGAGCAAGGGACGGAACCCTTCTCCCGCGAAGATGCGCCACAGGACAGCGACAATCCCCGCCAGGACTCCGAAAACGAACAGCGCAGCGCCGACCATTCCGAAGAGCAGCAGCGGCTTCTTGGCGAAGCGGAGCTCGAACCAGACAGCGAGCATGTCGAGGACGCCGACGGGAATCCTTCCGATGCCGAACTTGGACTCACCGGCATGTCGTGGGTAAAGCGGAACCGAGACCTCCGTTACGGTGAACCCCTGCGCCACCGCCATGACGATCATATAGCGGTGCCAGTCCGGTCGCATCGGCAACGCTTCCATCACTTCCCGGCGATACGCCTTCACCGAATTGAGGTCGCGCACCGGGACGCGGAAGAGCCGCTGGCTGAGCCGGTTGTAGACACCCGACACGAACGCCTTCTCATAGGCTCCGTCCTTGAAGCCGGTTACCATGTCGGATGTGCCATCGAGAACCGGCGCGACCAGGCGCGGGATGTCCTCTGGCTTGTACTGAAGATCGGCCGGATAAAAGACGAGCACCGAACCGCGCGAATGCAGATATCCGGTGCGCAGGGCTTCGGCGATGCCGCGTCTGGAACGATGTCTCGCGGCGCTGAGGAATGGATACTTGCGCGACAGCGATTCGAGGACCGCCCAGGTGTCATCGACTGATCCGTCATCGATGACGATGACCTCGTACATCCCCGGATTCTGTCCGAAGGCGGCGGCCGCCTGTTCCATGAACGCCGGCAGGTTTTCCGCCTCATCCTTGGCGGGCACCAGCACGCTCACCATCGGCCGCGTAGCAGGCGGCTGGGACCCGGTGTAGATCGCTGGCTCATCGGAGCGTACGATGGATGTCATACCCTCTTCCGCATCCTTGCCGAGAGAACGCCGAGCTGATCGCGGTACTTGGCAACGGTGCGGCGGGCGATCTGGACTCCGCTCTCTCTGAGGATGTTCACGATTGCCTGGTCTGTGAGCGGATGCTTCGGGTCCTCGTCGTGCACCAGCTTCTCGAGCTGAGCCTTGATTCCGCGCGCCGAAACGTCGTCGCCGTCGGTCGTGGCGAGCCCGGAGGAGAAGAAGAACTTGAGCGGAAGGACGCCGCGCGGTGTCTGGACGAACTTCTCGTTGGTGACCCGGCTGACGGTGGACTCGTGCATGTTGATCACCTCGGCCACCTCGCGCAGTGTGAGTGGCTTGAGAAACTGCACACCCTTGTCGAAGAACTCGCGCTGCCGGTCAACGATGTAGTTCATCACCTTGAGCATCGTCTGCCGTCGCTGCTCGATCGCCTGGATCATCCAGTTGGCTGAATTCAGCTTGCTGGAGATGAACTCCTTGTTCTCTCCCTCGAACTTCTTCTTGTCGCGCGCGATCTCCTGGTACGCCTTGCTGAGCTTGAGCCTCGGCAGGTTGGCGTCGTTCAGGAAGACGTGATACACGCCGTCGATCTTGTCGACGATCAAGTCGGGGATAATGTAATTGTCGCTGGCGCTGCTGAAGCGGAGGCCAGGCTTGGGATCGAGCTTGGCGATCTCGTCGGCCGCTCCCTGGACGTCGATGGCGCTGATCCCGAACCGCTTGGAGATCTCGCTCCACCGGTGCGCGATCAGCTCATCGAAGCAATCGTGTACCAGGCGGTAGGGCAGCGACTGCTGGAGACCGGCTTCCTTCAGTTGCAGGAGCAGGCATTCCTGCAGTGTACGTGCGGCAATGCCCGGGGGATCGAGGCTCTGCACGGTCTGCAGCATCTTCTCGGCTTCCTCCATCGTGTACAGAGGAAGGTCATCGGTGTCTCGCCCGGTGTCCTCCGCCGCGCGTGTCACTACCTCGTTGATCGAAAGGACGACCTGCTCGACCGGCGATGCAAGATATCCGTCGTCGCCGATATTGCCGATGAACTCGTCGGCGAGAAGCATCTCACGCGGCGTCAGCTCGAGAAGACTGACCTGGTCGCGAAGGTGATCGCTCAGGTCACGAGTCGCGACGGTTACCGGCTCGAAATACTCCTTTTCCTCGTATTCCTCCCGCCTGCCTCCCACAGTGTCGAAGCCATCGAGAAGGATTTCCTCCCAGTCGATCTCATCTCCGCGCTCCTTTTCCTCCGTCTGCTCGACCGATTTGGCCTCGGCCTGATCCTCCTCTTCCTCCTCTTCTTCGACGAGATCGAGGAACGGATTGTTCAGCAGCTCCTGCTTGAGGTGTTGCTGGAGGTCGAGCAGCGGCATGTAGAGCAGATCCATCGCCTGATACAGGCGCGGATTGATCTTGAGCTCCTGGCGAAGCTGCGTCGACTGGCTGATTCCCGGCTTCACGACGCTGCTCCGGCAACGGACAAACGCGAAAAGCGGTCGCGAAGGCGTGCAGTCAATGTCGGTCCGAGATAGTGTTCGGCGACGGTGTCGTCGAACACCAGCTCGCGGACCGTTCCCGAAACCTTGACCTGCCCATCGAACATGATGTATGCCCGGTCCACGATGTCGAGAGTCTGCTCGACGTTGTGGTCGCTGATGAGCACTCCGATCCCGCGGTGGCGGAGTCCCGCGACGATTGTCTGGATGTCGTGAACCGCTATCGGATCGACACCGGCGAAGGGCTCGTCGAGCATCATGAACTTGGGGTCGGTAACGAGCGCGCGCGTGATCTCGAGCCGTCTCCTCTCACCACCCGACAATGAATATGCCTTGTTCTTTCGCAGCCTCTTGATGCCAAGCTCGTCGAGGAGTTTTTCCAGACGGCGATGGCGTTCGGCACTGGTCAGGGGAAGTGTCTCGAGTATCGCAAGAATGTTGTCCTCGACAGACAGCTTGCGGAAGACCGACGGCTCCTGGGACAGATAGCCAATTCCGAGGCGCGCCCGCTTGTACATCGGCATCCCGGTGATATCCCGCCCGTCAAGGTAGATGTGCCCCTTCTCCGGCTCGATGAGCCCGACGATCATGTAGAAAGTCGTGGTCTTCCCTGCCCCGTTCGGTCCGAGAAGACCCACTATCTCACCCTGCTGAAGCCTGAGCGCGACGTCGTTGACGACCGCACGCCGGCGATAGGTTTTCACGAGACCCGTCGCTTCGAGAATGCTTCCGCTCGGCGCCGGGCGCACCTGCTGCAGTGGATCGACGGACGCTGCTTCGCCGGTGTGACTGATAACCTCGGCGATCTCGCTCTTGTTCGGCCCCACGACGCGCCACAGTGATTCGGACAGCTGTATCCGCGCATCCACGTCATCCGGGTCTGGTCCGGGCGCGACGACGGCGCCGTCTCCGACGAGCCGCGGAATGATCGAGCTCGCGAGGTAGCTCCGGACTTCGTCAAGGCCGAGCCGGCCCGCTTCCCGCTCGGCGTCCTTTCCCTCTGACCGGAGGGCGCGGAGATACTCATCGCGGTAGCGGATGACGACGTTGTTGAAGCGAGCCGAGCCGCTGGTATCTGCCTCGCGGATGATCGCCGCCAATGCGATCGCTATCGAGCGCTCGTCGCCCGAAAGCTGACGGATGACCTCGTTAATGTGGGGCGGAAACAGTTGCGGGGTCATTGCTGGGTTTTGCCGCGCCGCTTGGTGGGTGACGGTGGTGGCGCTACCGGTGCACGGCGTGCTCTGTCCAACCTATTGGCAGACGGAGTGCCGTTCGCCGGCACGGTGATGACTCCCGCCGGATTTGGCTCGATATAGACCCCTGACGCCTGCTCGACCACGTCCACCGTGCTCACTTCGCGATTGGCGAAGAGGACGGTAATCGTCCGTCCCTTCACGTAGTTGATGTTCGGGAGCGAGCGGCTACTGCCGCTGCCCGCCAGCTGGTAGAAGGAGCTTGCACTGCCGTTGGCGACGATCCGGCGAGGCTGCGGCCTGCTCGTCGTGTCGGCCAGTGGAATGCTGTCGAACTCCGCAACGATTGTGTCCCCGCGCATCCAGTCGCGCTCGTCAGAGGTGAAGTGGGCGGTATCCGGAACGCTGTTGGCGTACGCGCTGCGCACCGCTCTCACCTCGCGAAGCCGCTGTCCCGGCATTATGGCGTCGATCGAGTCGGCCGTGATCTCGCGGTCGGGTGAGATTGCGCGGGCCCGGCTCTTCCCCCAGGCCATCACCCGCTCGAGCCTGTCGTTGCTCATTCGCAGATCTACGCTGTCGGCGACGAGCTCGAGGTCCTGGCTCAGCGCGTGGCCGCCCGGGGTAGCGACGACCCGCTGAAGAACCCGGTTCCGCGAGAAGAGGTCGATGATTCCGCCGCGGAGCGTGAACGGCCGATCCCGTCTGCTTTCGACCGATGGGCTCTTCATCAGACGGGCGAACTCGCGCTGGCTGTCCAGGAAGGCAGAGTCTCCCTTCGCAACAACGTCGGGTCGCGTGATCTCCACGGTTCCCGAAGCAAAAACGAGATTCTCGCCCTGCGATACGATCTGGTTCGCGACGACGTTCACCGGCTCCGCAGGCTGTCCGGAAGTGCTGCGCTGAACGAGACGCATCGTGGGGCGTCCTGTGGCGACAGCCTGCGCGAGAGGCCGCGCGGGGGTGACGCGATAATAGTCGACAACCGGGCCCCCCATTGTCGTCCCGTTATCGAGCAGGACGTTGACATTTCCTTCCGCCCGCAGGCGATCCTCGAGCTGGTAGTAGGTCATCCGGTCGGAGTCCACCTTTGCACGCGTCTCCCGATAGTGGACGTGGCCAATGAGATACAGGACACTCTGATCGCCGTAGTACTCGGAGCTGTCGGCAATGATCGTGTTGTCCTGCCCGCGGCAACGATAGATCACACCGCCACCCTGAAAGACGTTGTACCTCTTGCTGGGCAGCTCGATCGCGTTTGTCCGCGTATTGCCGGTCGGCGATTCATAGTCGAGCAAACACTCCCGTGGCACCGTCTGCGCGGAAAGCGGCGCGGCCGTTGTGAGGAGCCCGCCAGTGAAGCCAAGGCCGACGACGAACCCTACTCGCAGCAGTCTCACTGTCCCGGCAGCGTTACCATGCCGGTGGTTCCGCTCTTCGTCTTGAGGATCCTGACGTTCTGCATGTTTGGATCTGAGCGGAAGCCGACGCCTTCCACACGGCGGCCGGGCTCAGTCAGCACGAACGCACTGTCGCTCGATATCTGGTTTTGGGCTTGATCGTACTTGAGCTCGGGCGTCACCAGCCGCCGTCCCTCTTCGGTGACGACCACCACGTTGTCGCGGGCGACCATGTTTCCCAGGCGGCTCAGATATGTCCCACGGCGCGAAGTGAGATAGGCGTCCCGCGCTCCCGTCGTCGTGAAGAACGTCGTCTCGACGTTGCGCAGCTCGACGCGCGTGTTGTCCTCGAAGAAATACGCCGAGTCGGCGTTCAGCTCAGCGCGGGAAAGCCCCCTGTCGGTGAGGTTGAATCGGGCGTTGAACATTACCTGGTCAGCCGAGTCGGCCAGAGCGGACCTGCCGGCGACCGGGGGCTGTGCCTTGTCGTCGCACCCGAGGAGCACGCCTGCCGCGACGACGATTGTTCCAACGATGAATTCCATTGACTTCATACCACTCCGGCCCGCATGAGGTCGTGGAGATGGACGACGCCGACAAGGCGACGTCCCCCCTCGACAACGGGCATCGAGATTATTCCGTGCTGTTCCATTCGATAGACGATCGCGCTCCCGAGCTCATCCGCTTCAGCGACCTTCGGGTTAGAGGTCATGACATCGGTGACGCGGATCGCCAGTACGTTCTCTTCCCGTTCCATCAGACGCGTGAGGTCCCCTGAAGTGATAACCCCGAGGACCTCTCCTTGCTCCCCTGTAATCACCGCAATACCGCGCTTTTCCGCCAACTGGACGACTGTTTCCCGCATTGTTGCCGTGACTGAGAGTGCCGGAATGAGCGTCCCGGTAACCATGACGTCCCGGACTTTCGTGAGGAGCCTGCGGCCAAGTGCGCCGCCCGGGTGGAGGCGGGCGAAATCGTCGGCCTTGAATCCTTTCACTTCGAGCAGAGCCACGGCGAGCGCGTCACCGAGAGCGAGTGCGACAGTGGTGCTCGTCGTCGGCGCCAGATCGTGGACGCAAGCCTCCTCGCGGACCCATCCGTCGAGGTGAATGTCCGTGTGTCGCGCGAGAGTGGACTTCTCGTCGCCGGTGATGGCGATCGTGCAGACGCCAAGTCGCTTCAGATGATCGAGGAGGGAAACCATGTCATCCGACTCACCGCTCTTCGAGATGAGAATGGCGACGTCCGACGAGCCGACAATGCCGAGGTCGCCGTGAAGACTTTCCGCGGGGTGGAGAAACGTGGCAGGCGTGCCGGTGGAAGTCAGAGTAGCCGCGATCTTCCTGCCGACCAGTCCGGATTTGCCAACCCCGGCGACAATTGCGCGGCCGGTGGATTGCGCGAGCGCATCGACGGCGCGCGAAAAACTGTCGCCGAGCCGGCGTTCGGTTTCGGCAAGCGCCTCGCCCTCCATCCGGATGACGCGCCGGCCGCGGTCGAGGATCTCTTCGGGAGTCATTGAGCGATCTTTTCCCAGACGCCGACGAGCCGGTCGAGAAGCTGCTCGAGCTCTGCGAGAGGCAGCATGTTGGGCCCGTCACTGGGTGCGTGATCCGGGTCAGGGTGGGTCTCGATGAAAATGCCCTGAGCACCGGCGGCGACGGCAGCCATCGCCAGATGCGGAATGAACTCGCGCGCGCCGCCACTGGCACCGCCTTCGCCCAGACCCGGCCGCTGCACACTGTGCGTCGCGTCGAAAATCACGGGAACATCACAGCTCTCCCGCATCCTGAGGAATGACCGCATGTCCACGACGAGATCGCCGTAGCCGAAGAAGGTGCCGCGTTCCGTGACAGCGACCTCCGCTTCTTTGGCCGATGCCGGACGCGCTGCGCGAACCTTGTCGACTGCGCCCCGCATCCCTTCGGGGTGCAGCCACTGGCCCTTCTTGACATTCACTGGTTTCCCGGTCGCGCCGGCCGCCTGGAGCAGATCTGTCTGACGACAGAGAAAGGCCGGAATCTGAAGGGCGTCGACGAACTCCGCCGCTACCGCGCACTGGTCGGGAAGATGGACATCAGTCAGAACGCGAAGTCCCGTCGCCGAGCGAACGCGATCCAGAGCCGCCAACCCAAGGTCGAAACCGGGGCCGCGAAGAGCACCACGGTTCGAGCGGTTCGCTTTGTCGAAGCTCGCCTTGAAAATTACGCCACCGGGCATCCGGGTCTGGAGCCGCGCAAGCTCCGCCGCGACGCGCATGTTGAGCGCATCGTCCTCGACTGCGCACGGGCCGGCAATGAGGAAGAGCCGGTCCGTCGGGAAGAGCGGATCCACGCTACTCGGCTGTCTCGAGCACGGCTCGCCGGCGCTCCGCTCGGGAGCTCTTCGCCTCGGCCGCGGCGGCGATGAAGCTCGCGAACAACGGATGCGGGCGGGTTGGTCGCGACTGGAGCTCGGGATGGAACTGGCAGCCGATAAACCATGGGTGCGTCTGAAGCTCGACTATCTCTACGAGCGTGCCGTCGGGAGACAGTCCGCTGAGAGTGAGCCCGTGCTCGACAAACCGATCGCGATAAGCGTTGGAAACTTCGTAGCGATGACGGTGTCGCTCGCTCACCTGCGGAACACCATAGATGGCCGCTGCCCGGGTGCCGACGCCGAGACGGCACGGATAGGCGCCGAGCCGCATGGTTCCGCCCATGTCGGTCACATGCTGCTGGGATTCCATGAGCGATATCACCGGATCGGCGCAGTCGGGCGCGAACTCGCTCGAATGGCTGTCGTCGAGGCCCATCACGTTGCGCGCGAACTCGATGATCGCAGTCTGCATGCCGAGGCATATGCCAAAAAACGGCAACCCCGATTCGCGCGCGTAGCGAATTGCCTCGAGCATTCCCTCAACGCCGCGCACGCCGAAGCCACCCGGAACCAGCACCGCGTGATAGTCCGCGAGCAGCTCGCGCGTTCGAGCATGGTCGGTGAACAGGTCACTGGCCAGCCATGAGATGTCTACGCCGACGTCGTTCGCGATGCCGCCGTGAATGAGGGCTTCCTGGACGCTCTTGTACGAATCCACGAGCTCGGTGTACTTGCCGATCACGGCGACCTTGACCCGGCTCGCCGGATTGATCACACGCTGCACCATCTGGCGCCAGGCGGTGAGGTCGGGCGCGCGTCGGCCGAGAAGGCCGAGGCGATACATGATGCGCTCGTCGAGTCCCTGCTCGTGGAACTCGAGTGGTATCTGGTAGATCGTGGGAACATCGCGGCTTTCGATGACGGCTCCGAACGTGACGTTGCAGAAGAGCGCGATCTTGCGCTTGACCTCGTCCGAGAGCACGCGCTCGCTGCGGCAGATGAGTATGTCCGGCTGAATTCCGATCTCCATCAGCTCGCGGACAGAGTGCTGAGTCGGCTTTGTCTTGACCTCACCGGCGGCTGCTATGAACGGCACCAGCGTGAGATGGATGAATATCGCGTTCTCGCGCCCGATCTCGTGCCGGAACTGCCTGATCGCCTCGAGGAACGGAAGTGACTCGATGTCGCCGACCGTCCCGCCGATCTCCACAATGACGACGTCGCTCTCGGGGGCGAGCCGCTTCATCGCCGCCTTGATCTCGTCGGTGACGTGCGGAATCACCTGGACAGTCGAGCCGAGGTATTCGCCGCGCCGCTCCTTGGTGATGACGTTGAGATAGATGCGGCCGGTGGTGACGTTGTTGGCCTGGGACAGCGACCGGTCGATGAACCGCTCGTAATGCCCCAGGTCGAGGTCGGTCTCGGCCCCGTCGTCGGTTACGTAGACCTCACCATGCTGGAAGGGGGACATTGTTCCCGGATCGACGTTGAGGTAGGGATCGAACTTCATGATCGTCACCCGCATCCCGCGCTCGACGAGAAGGCGTCCGATCGATGCCGCGGCGATTCCCTTCCCCAGCGACGAAACGACACCGCCGGTGATGAATATGTAGCGTGTCTGCTGACTCGGAGTAGGCTGCATTCTACCGTCCCGCGATGAAGGCGTCCCACCGTGCATTGGCGCGGCTCAAGTCTTCCTCTGTATCTATTCCCGCAGCGGGCGGCTCATCCGCGATCGCGACACCGATCGGAATTCCCGCGGCCAGCGGCCTCAGCTGCTCGAGCCGCTCGGTGACTTCGAGGGCGTGCGGCGGGAGCGCCACCCACCGCTCCAGCGCTTCGCGCGAGTAGGCATATACGCCAATGTGTTGCAGCGGGCGGATTGCGGCGGATTCGGCTCCGTCTCTTGGAAACGGAATCGCGCCGCGCGAGAAGTACATCGCCCGCGAATCGTCGCCGCGCACCACCTTCACGATGCTCGGATCACCAGCGATGTCCCACGATGCCGGCGACGCAGCGGTGCCAAGAGGAAAGCGCTCCGACGAGACCATTTCGGCGGCGCCCTGAACGGCGGTCTTCCCGATGAATGGCTCGTCGCCCTGAACGTTGACGATCGTCGAGTAGTTGGCGAACCGCGGTTCGCGCGCGACTTCGGCGACTCTCTCCGTGCCCGAGGCGTGTGACTCGCTCGTCATTACGCACTCGGCGCCGGCCTGGCGTGCCGCGCGTGCCACCGACTCATCGTCTGTCGCGACGACGCAGGCGTCGGCGACGTTCATTGCCGAAACGCGTTCCCAGACCCGGACGATGAGTGGGACTCCAGCGAGGAGGCGGAGCGGTTTGCGGGGGAGTCGAACCGCTGCGAGGCGCGCCGGAATCACCACGAGCGTCCTCACCCACCACCCAAAATCGCGCGCCTAGATGCAAAAGTCACGCCATTAAATATAGATGTCTTGGTAGGCGGCAGCAATCAGAATTCCTGGCTGCTGCTCGTAATCGTCGCGGCCGATCTACAGAGAGAGCGAGATGCCGATCGAAAACGCGCTCTTTCGCGAGAACGTCGTCTTCTTGTAGTTCGGATCGACGTGGTATTCGGCCTTGAGGAACCGAACACCCAGACCAACGCCGAGATTCTGGATGAAATCGGGAAGCTCGCCAACCCCGGCTGCGCCGGCGGCATATCGGAGGCTCACGATCGGATTGCCGACGATGGGAAGCACGATAGGTTCGATCGGGATGGAATACTCCCCCTCGGCAAAAAGAAGTCTGTCGCCGCCCAGCGCCATGAGATCCACCGTCGCCAGTGTGCCGGCGCCGCCGAGATATGCAAATCGCTGCGGCGGCGCGATGTCCCCGGGTGTGATGACGGCATGAGCGCGAAAGTCGAAGCGCTGGGATCCGAAAGTCAGAAACGACGCCGTGCTTCCAACTGTTATCTGGGTGAAGTCGCCAGTCTTGTTTTCCGCGACCACAACGTCGCCACCAACGACCCGGGGGATTACCGGAGGTGCGAGGATTGTCGGAGGTGCGTCGAATGCGTGCTCGAGAGCGGCATCGAGCGTGACCTTGACGTCTTCCTGCTCGTATACGGCCTTCACTCTTCCGAGGCCCGAGCTGACATGTCCTTCTGCGATGGCCGGATTGGGGCGCCGGATCTTCAGTGAGTCAGCTCTTCCGAAGAAGCTCCACGGCGCGTTGGAGTGCCTCACTGGAGAACCAGTGGACCAGTCGTTCTCGGTCAGAGCGCCCACTGATGGGGTGATGACCCACCCGGGGCTGCTGATGGTCTGCGAAAGCGTGGCCCAGCCGCGGTCGGCTCTGAAATAATTGCGGGAGTCACTCCCGACGCCAAATGCCACTGCTGAGTTCACGAGATCGGACCTGATCCAGCCGTCGTTGGTGAATGTGCTTCTGCCGCCCGCGATCTCCATCAGCGTCCGTGGCGTCACGTCGAATTGCATTGTCACGAACGGATCCACCTTGCCGATGTGCGAGCGATACGAGACCGTAGGATCGATCCGGACGCGACTACCGGCGAGTGAGATGACCGGTCCCCACGGAAGCACAATCCCGTCAACGCGATTGTAGGCGGGCAGCCGGAAGCCGATTCCCAGCGGCAGCGAGAGCGGACCTTCGCCGTAGATGACGTAACTGGTATCCTCGGGCGTCGGCGGAATCGGAGACGGCGGCGGAGTCACCTGCGCCCCCAGCGGCATTGACGCGACGATCGCTGCCGTGCCGACAATCGTGCGGAGTGCAGCGGCGAGATAGGGAGAGTTTCGGCTCATCGTGCAAGCTGAAGGAAGTTGCTGAGTATGTCCCGTCCGTGTTCGGTCATTACCGACTCGGGATGGAATTGAACGCCCCAGACGGGATGTTCCCGGTGCCGAATGGCATGGATCTCGGAATCGTCATCCGTGCTCCAGGCGATCACCTCCAGCCCGTCGGGCAGCGATTCCCGCTCCACGGTGAGTGAATGATAGCGCATTACCTGAAGTGGCGACGGTATGCCGCGAAAGAGTGCCTTGCCCTCGTGAGTGACTGCGGATGTTTTCCCATGCATGAGGATCGGAGCTCGCACGACGCGGCCGCCGAACGCCTCGGCGATGGCCTGATGCCCGAGGCAGACGCCCAGTGTGGGAATCGAGGGACCCCAGCGTTGAACGAGCGGAACAGTCACCCCCGCATCCGCCGGCCTGCCGGGCCCCGGTGAAATGACGATCGCCTGGGGCGCGATTGACTCAATATCCTCCACAGTGATCTCGTCATTGCGTCGGACGACCGGCTCGGCGCCGAGGTCGCCCAGATACTGGACGAGGTTGTAGGTGAACGAATCGTAATTGTCGAGAACGAGAATCATGCTCGCGGGTGGAATTGACGATGGACGCTTCGCAGATACTCGCGGTCCACGTGCGTGTAGATCTGCGTAGTCGAGATATCGGCGTGGCCCAGCATCTCCTGGACCGCCCGCAGGTCGGCGCCGCCTTCGAGAAGGTGCGTCGCAAATGAGTGGCGAAGTGTGTGGGGCGTCACCCGCTTCGTGATCCCCGACTGGTCGACGTACTTGCGAAGAATTTTCCAGGCGCCCATTCGCGACAGCGGCTCGCCTCTGGAGTTCAGGAAGAGCATCCCCTTCCCCTTTCCGTGCTCAATGCGGGGGCGAAGCTCGCGCGTATAGATCGCTACCGCCGAAATGGCCCTTCGCCCTATAGGAACGACGCGCTCTTTTCCTCCTTTTCCGAACACTCTGACGAGATGCTCGTCCATGAGGACGTCGCGCACGCCGACGGAGATCCATTCGGACACTCGAAGTCCCGCGCCGTAGGCGAGCTCGAGCATCGCCCGGTCGCGAAAGGCGAGCGGCTCATCGAGCGAAGGTGCGGTGATGAGTCGTTCCGCTTCCTTCACGGTGAGGACCTCGGGGAGCGTCCGCCACCGCTTGGGCGTCTCGAGCCGCTCGCTCGGATCGCGAACCAGATGGCCTTCGTCGAGCATGAACCGGAAATAGCTGCGCACGGCCGATACGTTTCGCCGGATGGACGACGGAGCGAGGCCCAGGTCTTTCAGATGATAGACGTACTCACGCAGCGTCCTCGCGCCGACATTGCTTGGCGCGCTCGCGCCCTTGAGTCGCGCAAAAGTTGCAAAGCGCGCGAGATCGCGAAGGTACGCCTCGTCGGTCCGCGCCGAAGCGCCCTTCTCCACCGCGAGGAAATCGTGGAATCCCTCGAGGTAGAAAGCGCGGGAAAGCTCGTCCGGCAGCTGCGCGACCGTGCCGCGGCTCACAGGCGGTTCCTCTGGTGACGAACGAACAGCATCAGCGCGATCATGGCGACGAGGATCAATGCGACGAGGCCGGCGATCTTGCTCGAATGAACGATGTGGGCGTAAAGCACGTCCCAGTCCTCTCCCGCGCGGAACGCGATCCAGGTGATGAACGCGAACCAGATGCCGGATGCCGTCGCCACCGCGAGAGCGACTGGAAGCGGCGGCAGCCTCATCGCGCCGGCGAGCGGCGGGACGAGGGACCGCACGGCGGGGAGGAAGCGGCTCACGAACAATGCCGGCAGGCCGAACCGTCCGTAGAGTCTCATGAAGCGCTCTTCCGCATTCTTCCCCACCCATCTCTCGAGCCGGACGAGAAAGGGACCCGATCCGTAGCGGCGCCCGATGTAGTAGGTGAGCGCGGCGCCGAGGAGATTGCCGATCCACGCAAAGAGGAAGGACGTATAGGGAGACCCGGTGCCGCGCGCGGCGAGGAAACTGCCGAAAGCCACGACCGCGTCGGCTGGAAACGGCGGAAAAATGTTTTCGATCGCGGAAATGACGCCGATCGCTACGTAGAGCACCGGGAGCGGCAGTCCGCTGAGTGAGTCGATGATGGATTCGATGTTCATCGCCCGCTGCTCACCGCGCCAGTTCAGCGAGCGTGGCGACGGCAATGCAGGCGAGTCCCTCACCACGTCCGATCCAGCCCATCCCTTCGTTCGTCTTGCCCTTCACGTTGATGGCTTCGGGCGAGATGTGAAGCACGCGAGACAGAGCGGCCCGCATCGCCGGCCGGTGCGGGACAATCGTCGGCTGCTCGGCGATCACGGTCACGTCGGCGTGCACCACCCTGAACCCCAGGCTTTCTATCCGCTGAACAGCCAGAGAAAGCATGTCCATTGAATCACGGTTCTTGTTGGCAGGATCAGAGTCTGGGAACATCGAGCCAATGTCGCCTTCGCAGGCCGCGCCGAGAATCGCGTCAGTGACCGCGTGGGCGACTGCGTCGGCGTCGGAATGCCCCTGCAGCTTCACCACGGAGGGAATCTTCACGCCGCCGAGTATCATTGGACCGCCGGGGGCGAAGCGGTGCGAGTCGTAGCCTATTCCGGTGCGAGCGATGGCACCCCGGTCAGGCGGCATTCGCCGCTGGAGCGATGAGCGAATAATCCTGTCGCCGGCGCACAGGCGTGAAGCCGGCGTCCAGGATGAGACGCTCCATCTCCGCCGTCGAAGTGCGGTGCGTCGTGTTTGCGGCAGAGACCACGTTTTCCTCGATCATCAGCGAGCCGAAGTCGTTGCATCCAAATCGCAGCGCGATCTGCCCGATCTTCATTCCCATCGTCACCCAGCTCGCCTGAAGATTGGGAACGTTGTCGAGTACGATTCGCGCGATAGCGACTGTACGAAGGTATTCGGCCGCCCCTGTCTTCGGCTGATTCGACATCGTCGGCGTGTTCTCCGGCTGAAGCGGCCAGCAGATGAACGCCGTAAAGCCGCCGGTCCGCGCCTGGACTTCGCGGACGCGCTCGAGATGCTCCATCCGCTCGGCCAGCGTTTCGCCGATTCCGTACATCATCGTCACCGACGTCTTCATGCCCTCGCCGTGCGCGAGCTCCATGATCTCCAGCCACCGGTCGGCTCCTGCTTTCTTGCGGGCGACGATGTCCCGCACGCGCTGGACGAGAATCTCTCCACCGCCCCCCGGAATGGAATCGAGCCCCGCCGCACGAAGAGCGCGGATGACGTCGATCGCTTCCATCCCGAAGAGCTTGGCAAAGAAGTCCACTTCGCTCGGGCTGAAGCCGTGAATGTGGATCGGATGGTTGCGCTTGATGTACGACATCAGGTCCAGGTACCACTGAAACGGTATGTATGGATTGTGTCCGCCCTGAATCAGGATCTGAACCGCGCCCATCTCCTTCGCCTCATCGATTTTCGCGCCGATCTGCTCGAACGACAGGGTGTACCCCTCTCCGTGCTTCGGACGCCGGTAGAAGGCGCAGAAGCCGCAATCGGCGACGCACACGTTCGTGTAGTTGATGTTTCGATCGATGATATAGGAGACGATGTTCTCCGGATGCAGGCGTTGGCGAACGCGATCTGCCTCCGCACCCAGCTCCACGAGCGGCGCGTTGGTGTAGAAATCGAGTAGATCGCGCATCGCTCAGGCAGCCGGAAGGAAGGTCAACGTGCCGTTCGGCACACTGCCGCGCTCGACCAGGCGGCGATAGAACTCCGTCAGGCCGGCGAGGTGGGGATATGACAGACCGTAGTCGAGCCCGCTGAGGTATTCCTCGCACGCCGCAACCGGGACACGAGTCGCTGCGGCCGCCTGGCGCGCAAGCTCGGGTACGTTGGCAATTCCCCAGTCGCGCGACTTGATGAGACCGGCGTGGGCCCCGAGCGCCGCCTCAACCGCGACGGTGCGCTGGGCAACCCAGACCGCAAAGACGAAGGGAAGGCCTGTCCATTGCTTCCAGACCTCACCGAGGTCGTAGGCGTACGGATAGGCGGGCCCTCGTCCGTCGATCGTCACCCCTGCGTCGTGATCGGCGCCGGTCGGGCTGCTGCGCGATCTGCTCTCGAGGAGTAGCGCGGCGTCGCCGATCACCAGCCGCGCGTCGTGGTCTTCGGCGCCGAATCGCGCGACGTCGCTGATCTCGGCATCGGTGGGAAGAAATTTCGGATGCGCGCGCCACACATTCTCGAACAGAAGCTCGAGCAGCGCGACGCTCGTCGTCGAGCTTCTGCTGACGAGAACCCGCCTTGCCGACAGCTCTGTCGCCGGGCGCTTCGAGAAAAGCATTACGCTGCGCACCGGACCGTCACAGGAGATTGCGAGGTCGGGCAGCAGCAGATATCGCCGCGAATCCCGCGCGTATTCGACCGCCGAGACGACGCTGACGTCGAGCTCGCCCGATGCCATCAGCGAGTTGAGCGCCGTCGGGACCCCATCCACAAGCTCGGCGTCCAGCCGGATCAGGCCGCGATCGATCGCCCCGTAGACCGGATAGCAGTTGACGTAGGGGATGCGCCCGATTCTGATGCTCATGCCGCGGCCGCGTGCACGCCGTCGAAGGTTCGCAGAATGTTGTAGAACGAGTCGCGCTCGGCCGGAATCTTTCCCGCGTCGCGGATGAGCTTGAGGATGTCGTCGAGCGCCATTCCCTGGGCAGTCGTTGCACCAGCCTCGTGATAGATCTTCTCGCGGACGACGGTTCCTTCCAGGTCGTTGACTCCAAAGGACAACGAAACCTGGGACAGGAATGGCGTCACCATGATCCAATGGGTCTTGATGTGTTCGAAGTTGTCGAGGAAGAGTCGGCCGACGGCGAGATTGCGAAGATCGTCGAATCCAGTCGTTGCCGTGCCTTCGCGTCCGAGCTCGATACCGAGCTGGTTGTTGTCGGGGTGATAGGCGAGGGGGATGTAGGCGAGGAAGCCTCCCGTTTCGTCCTGAAGGGACCGCAGTATTCCGAGATGCTCCACACGATCTTCAATCGTCTCGACATGGCCGTAGAGCATCGTGCAGTTCGAGCGGATTCCGAGGCGGTGGGCCGTGCGGTGCACCTCGATCCAGTCTTCGGCGGCGAGCTTCTTGTCCGCGATCTCCATTCTGACGCCGCGGCCGAAGACCTCCGCTCCGCCGCCAGGCAGGGTATCCAGTCCGGCGTCGCGCAACGCGATCAGCACCTCTTCGATCGACATCTTCTCGATCCGCGCGATGTGCGCTATCTCGACCGCCGTCAGTGCCTTGATATGGACCTGCGGATGTCGCGCCTTGAGCTCGCGAAACATCACGCTGTAGTAATCGAGCCCGGCGTGCATATCGAGCCCGCCGACGATGTGGAACTCCCGCGTCAGCCCATTCCCCGCCGCTGATGCCTCGTCGAGTACCTGCTCCATCGTGTAGTGGTACGCGCCATCCTCCTTCGGAAGCCTTGCGAAGGAGCAGAAGACGCACGTCTTCCGCAGGTAGCAGACGTTCGTGGGATTGATGTGCTGATTGGCGGCGAAGGTCACAACGTCACCGTGACGACGTGCGTTCACGTGCGAGGCAAGTGCCCCGAGTCCGAGCAGATCCGGCGACCTGAACATGACGACCGCGTCGTCGAAGTCGAGGCGCGAGCCATCGACCACTTTCCGCCCAACCCGTCGGA
Source organism: Gemmatimonadaceae bacterium (assembly GCA_041486565.1). Lineage (GTDB taxonomy): Bacteria > Gemmatimonadota > Gemmatimonadetes > Gemmatimonadales > Gemmatimonadaceae > UBA4720. Next base: position 1,344 of record JBGPLS010000038.1, on the reverse strand, counting down.
GTGCCGCGTCAGAGACGCGGGACAGGTCGAAGCCGGCGGAGGATTCCATTCTATTCCTAGTTGACGAACCGCTTGACGGCGAGCGTCGTGTTGTGGCCGCCGAAGCCGAAGCTGTTGCTGAGAACAGCCGTGACCTCGCGATGGACCGCCTTGTTCGGAGTGTAATCGAGATCGCACTCTGGATCGGGGGTCTCATAGTTGATCGTTGGCGGTATGACTCCCTCGCCCACCACGAGCGCGCTGATGACGAACTCGACCGCACCGGCGGCGCCGAGCATGTGGCCGGTGGCGGACTTGGTCGAGCTGACGCTCAAGCTTTTCGCCACCTCGCCGAACACGGCCTTGATGGCGGCCGTCTCGTTGAGATCGTTGGCAGGCGTGGACGTTCCGTGGGCGTTGATGTACTGGATGTCGTCAGGTTCGAGTCCGGCATCCTTCATCGCCCGCTTCATCGCCCGCTGGGCACCTTCGCCATGCGGCGCGGGAGCGGTGACATGATAAGCGTCCCCGGTGGCGCCATAGCCCACGATCTCGGCGTATATCCTTGCGCCGCGCGCGCGGGCGTGCTCGAGCTCTTCGAGGATGACGATCCCCGACCCTTCGCCCACCACGAAGCCGTCGCGTGTTGCGTCGAACGGACGTGAAGCCGTCTGGGGTGAGTCGTTCCTCTCGGAGAGCGCCTTCATGTTGGCGAATCCGCCGATTGCCATCGGTGTCACCGTCGCCTCCGTACCACCGGTAATCATCACGTCCGCGTCACCATACTGAATGGTGCGGTAAGCATCGCCGATAGCGTGAGCGCTCGTCGCGCAAGCCGATACAGTGGCGTAGTTTGGCCCCTTGGCGCTGAACCGCATCGACACTATCCCGGCGGCGATGTCGGAGATGAACATCGGGATAAAGAAAGGCGAGATCTTCCCGGGGCCGCGCTGACGATAAACATCGTGCTGCTCCTCGAAGATCTTGAGTCCTCCGATTCCACTTCCGATGATGACGCCAATCCGGTCGGGGTCGAGACCGTTGGGCTCATTCAACCCGGCGCTCGCCATTGCCTGGTCGGCCGCACCGACAGCGTACTGAGTGAACTGGTCGGTCCGCTTGGCCTCCTTTCGCTCCATGTACTGGAGGGGATCGAAGCCCTTCACTTCGCAGGCGAAGCGCACCGGAAACCTGGACGCGTCGAAATGTGTGATTGGCGCAGCTCCCGATTTTCCCGCGAGCAGAGCGCTCCACGTCGTCGCCACATCGTTTCCGACGGGCGTAATCGCTCCCATCCCGGTGACGACGACCCTTCTCTTCATGCTATGCCGTGATCTTGCTGTTCAGATAGCCGAGAGCGTCGCC
>JBGPLS010000037.1:0-19827 GCA_041486565.1 Gemmatimonadaceae bacterium | reverse complement strand
TCACATGGACGTGCGCGTCGCCGGCATGACCGAAGATCACGCCTCTCACACCGCGTGCCTCGAGCGCAGCCCTCACGCCGCGCACGTAGTCGGCGAGGCGCTCCGGCGGCACTGCGCCGTCCTCGATGAACTGCATCGACTTGAGAGCCGGATTCAAACGCGAGAGAATGGGACTGGCCGCGTGGCGCAGCTCCCAGATCTCGTCCTGCTCCCCGAGGGTGACCGCGACCGAGACCGTTGTCGCGCCCTCTTCGCGGAACAAAGTACCCAGCCGGCCGGCCATCGCCGCCGCGAGCTCGCCGGTCCCACTCTCGACCTCGGCGAGAAGAACAGCTTCTGTTCCGCCTGGAAGAGAGGCGAGCGCTGCGAGCGTCGTGTCGCCGCTCGCCGCGACTTCGAGAAAAGTGCGATCGAGCAGCTCACAAGCGGCCGCACCCAGCTCACGCGCCCCCGTCGCCGCGGCAACAGCGTGGTCGAGCGAGGCGAAGGCGGCGAGCACTCCGCTGGTGGCCGACGGGATCTCTGCCAGCGAGAGCTCCACACCGACGACGATCGCCAGCGTCCCTTCACTCCCGACGAGGAGATCTATCAGCTCCTCGCTCTCGGCGTATGCCCCGAGCGCGTATCCGGAAGAATCCTTGCGAACGCCCTTGTGCGCCGTCCCGATCTCCCCGCGTGCATCGAGGATCCGCGGCCGCACCTCGGCCAGAAAACGCTTCACTGCGGGAACGTCATGAGGCAGCGGCTCACCGCGGGCAATGCGCGCTCTCGATCCGTCGGCAAATACACAGTCGAGTGCCATCACCCAGGGACGCGTGGACCCGAAGCGAAGCGAGTGCGCACCGGCCGCGTTGGTCGAAACCATTCCGCCGATAGTGCAGTAGGCGCCGCTCGACGGATCGACGGGAAAGCGAAGTCCCTGACGGCCGGCGGCAGCGTTCACCGCGCCCCGCAGGGCGCCCGGCCCGACGCAGACGCGACGACGGCTCGTGTCCACCTCGCCGATCGCGTTCATCGCGCTCAGGTCAACGATGACTCCGGGTCCGATGGCCCCGCCGCCCATGCTCGTCCCTGAGCCACGGGGCACGAGCGAGAGCGACTCCCCATGGGCCCAGCGAGCGAGCGTTACGACATCGTCCGCGTCGAGCGGAACAGCCACCGCCAGCGGGATGATACGCCCGATGCCCGCAGCCTCCGAGTATGCCGCGCGCGCGGGCAGATCGTCGCGAAACGTCCCGCGAAAGCTCGGCGGAGGCGCGATCGTGGGAGTCGCTCCGCCTCCTCGCGTCAAAGTCCCAGTGCGCTCACCCGCGGCGGATCCTGCGAGTAATCATAGAATCCGCGCCCCGACTTCCTGCCGAACATTCCCGCCGTCACCATCCGCTTGAGCAGCGGCGGAGGAGCGTATCGCTTCTCGCGGTACTCGGCGAACATGATCTCCGAGATCTTGTAGGTGGTGTCGAGACCGACGAAATCCAGAAGTGTGAACGGCCCCATCGGGTATCCGGCGCCGAGCTGCATTCCCTTGTCGATGTCCTCGATCGAGGCGATGTTCGCTTCGAGCGCGCGAATTGCGTCGAGCATGTAGGGAACGAGCAGCAGGTTGACGACGAAGCCGGAGTTGTCCTTGGCGCGGATGGGCTCCTTGCCGAGCTGCTTGACGAAAGCGAAAGCTGTCTCCGTCGTCTGGTCGCTGGTGGTGATCGTACGCACGACCTCGACGAGCTTCATCAGCGGCACGGGATTGAAGAAATGGAGGCCAAGCATCCGGTCAGGCCGGCCGCAGATCGCCGCCATCGCGGCGATCGTGAGACTCGAAGTGTTGGAGGCGAAGATCGTCCGCGGGGGACAGACCGCGTTCAGATCCTTCCACAGTGAGTTCTTGAGCTCGAGGTCTTCCGAGACGGCCTCGATCACGATGTCGCTGTCGCTCAGCAGCGCGATGTCGGTGATGAAGCTCAGATTCGCGAGCGCCGCATCGCGGGCCTCGGGAGTGATCTTTCCCTTCTCGACCCCCTTGGCCAGCGATTTTCCGATGCTGGCAAGCGCTTTTTCGCAGAGCGTATCCGAGACTTCGCGCACGACGGTCTGGCAACCGGCCATGGCGCAGACCTGCGCGATACCGCTGCCCATCAGTCCGCCACCGAGTACGCCTACCCGCCGGATCGCCGTCATCTCAATCTCCGTGTATTGCCGAATTCAAGGCGGTCGAGCGTCTGCTCGAGCGCAAGCTGCGCCTTCATCGCCAGCTGCCGGTGTCGCTTGCTGACCTCGTACGCAGCAGCGGCCCCGATCAGCAGGGGAACCGCTGCCGCGCCCGCTACCGCGAGCAGCGCGAACTGGCCGATGATCGCGAGTGCGCCGACCGCACCAGCGGTGAAGAGCCCGCCGGTGAAGAGCACGCCTCCCACCTTGAGACGCGCGGCCCTGCTCTCCGAGAGGTCCGCGTCGAGACGCACGAGAACTCTGCCGCCTTCGATCGGGACCACCGTCGCCGCGACCTGATTGGCCCGGCAGAGATAGTAGCCGCGACCACTGAGATTCATTCCTCGCTGGAGCATGCCGAGCCACCCGGCGCGCGGCTCCCACGTGATTCGATCGGGAAACCTTCGCTGAACCTGGAGACACTCGTCCCGCTGCATCATGTTGTCGAGCGAGATCAGAACCTCGGTCACCGTCCCGCGCACCGCGCGCGATGCCGTCGTCACCGCCGGACCGGTGATGCTCGACAGCAGACTCTGGTCGGTCGGCACGGCGACACGCATCCGCTCTTCCGCCAGCGCCTGCGTCAGCGTCGTCGGATTGATGCCGACTTCCTTGCCGATCTCGATCAGCTGCGATTCGCTGAGCTTCTCCTCACCGTCGTCGCCCCCGCTCGACGCCTGGAGCTCGGCCGCGCGCGCGAGCACCCGCTCGATCGTCGCGGGATCGAGGGGAACCTGTCGGGCAGGAAGCGGAGATGGATCGGACGGCATTACAGGTAAGATAGTGTCGCGGAGGGGATTATCGGATAGACCGGGCGAGGGCTTGGAAGGGATAGCATGCGCGCGCACGACGCGCGCAGGCTGTAGCCCCAGGAAGAACCTTAAATCCCCCCTAGCACCACCTCGAGCTGTCTCGAGATGGCATCCCGTATCCCGTCCGGCAGCGCGAACACCGTCGCCAGCGTGGTAACTGGATTCGAGCCCGGGCTCCTGTTTGCCGACTGCACGTAGTAGCGCGCGTACCCCGTCAGCAGCTCGGGCGCGATCTTCTGAAGAAGCAGCGCTCCCGCCCGGACCGCGCCGTTGGCAATGTACCGGTCGGCAACGCCCATCCGGCGATCGGTGGGCGTCACGTTGTCGCTCACCGCCGTGGAGACGATCGAGCTCACCAGCTCGTGGGCGATCACGTAGATCGACTCGTCGGCATCGGACGACCGCAGCGGAAACGTTACCGCCGTCGCGTTCTGCCGCTTTCCTGCCGACAGCGTCCTTCCCTCACCGTCGAGCGGCAGCGAGAGAAGGATCTCACCAGATGCCTGACTCGTATTGTTGAGGAAAGGCTGGAAACGCGCGCGATAGGTGTTCTGCCAGCGATTGTTGACAGCGCTGAACACCACCGACCGCTCGCGCTGTTGCTGGTCCCAGTATCCGCGATAGAAGCGAGTGTCCTCATCGCGCAGCGACTGTACGAACAGGCGAGCCCAGTCGCGGTCGGCCTGAGTCTGGAAGTAACCGGCAAAGAGCGCGATCGTCTCCGCCGTTTCCTGACTCGTCGCCGCGCGGGGATTGCCGTCGGCTCGGTAGAAAATGTCCACGGCGCTCGCCAGCGCGTCGAACGAATCGAAGTAGAGTGCGAGAAACTGCGCGTTGACGAGACCGGGATTGAGTGCGAAACGCGCCTTCAGCTTGGCGGCGTTCGCGTCGAGCTGAGTGACGACATTCGCCCGGCTCTTGAGGCCGGCCATGTCGGACCGGTAGCCTCGGCGGAAGTACGGCACCAGCGTCGTATCGTCCGAGATCATCGCGAATCCGTGCAGCCAGAGGTCGAGATGCTCGCGGGTCTTCATCGCCCAGACTTCTCCCGGATTGACGGGATTCTGTCCGATGGCTCCCGATGTTGTGCCGGTTCCGGAGGTATCCGTCCCGGTACCGGTGGTGGCGCATCCCGCGAGCAGCGCTGCCATTGTCAGCGAAGTCGCAAGTCGCCCTTTGGATGTATGCATTTGAGATGTCTCCGAATTTTGCCCGCGCTGACGCGGAGTTCCAGCGGCGCTCGCGCGAGGCCTACGCTGTAGCTTCGACTATCAGCGCGATGCCCTGACCCCCGCCGATACAGGCGCTGCCAAGTCCGTAGCGCTTTCCCTCAGCTCGAAGCGTATGCAGTAGATGGGCCGTAATCCTCGCGCCGGACGCGGCAAGCGGGTGGCTGATGGCTATTGCGCCCCCGTGGGTGTTGAGCTTCTCGCGCGGAATCGCGAGCTCCCGCTCGACGGCGCAGGCCTGGGGAGCAAAGGCCTCGTTCACCTCGATGAGATCCATGTCGTCGAGTGCGAGGCCCGCGCGGGCCAGGGCGGTCCTGGCGGCAGGCACGGGTCCGATCCCCATCACCGCGGGGTCGACTCCGGCAATACCCCACGAAACCAGGCGGCCGAGCGGTTTCAGCCCGCGCTTGCGCGCGAATTCCTCGCTGGCGACTATCATTGCCCCCGCGCCATCCCCGATTCCCGACGCGTTCCCGGCGGTGACGACCCCTGTCTCCCTGAAAATCGGCTTGAGGCGGGCCAGTGCTTCGAGCGAGGTATTCGGACGGAGATGCTCATCGCGGTCGAAGGTCTCAGTCTGCCGTGTCTTCGGGTTTTTCACCGGCACTCCAACCACCTCGTCCGCGAACGCGCCGCTCGACCACCCCTCGGCGGCGAGCTGCTGCGACCTCAGCGCGAATTCGTCAACGCATTGACGCGAGAGCTGGTATCGCTCCGCCAGATTCTCGGCCGTCTCGCCCATCGCGAGATTCACATATGTGTCGAGCAGCGCTTCCCAGAGTGAATCCTCGAGCGGCGCCTGCTTGCCGAGTGGAATGCCCCACCGCAGACCTCTGGCGACGTGAGGGGCCTGGGACATCGAATCCGCTCCGCCCACGAGGCAGACCCGCGCGTCGCCGAGGAGAATGTCCTGCGCTCCATTCACCACTGCCTGAAAACCGGAGCCGCAAAGGCGATTCACCGTGAGCGCCGGCGTCTCGGTGCGGCAGCCCGATTTCAGGGCGACATGCCGCGAGAAATAAATCGAGTCGGCCGACGTGTAGAGAACTTTCCCGAAGATCGTCGCATCAACGTCGCCCGGCGCGATGCCGCTGCGCTCGATCGCCGCCTTTGCCACGTGCACCGTGAAATCAACGACGCTGACGTCGCGCAGCGCACCACCGTAGGTCCCGAAGGGCGTCCGCACGGCCGACAGGAAAACGATGTCCTGCGCCGAATTCTGAGTCTTCATTTCCGGATTTTCCGTGATTCGAAGGAATCAGCCGGTGATCTTCGCTAGGTGACGCTTCGCCCGCAGGTGATGCAGAACTTCCATCCCTTCTCGAGCTCACCGCCGCAGGCGGGACAGCGCGACACGGACAGATTGTTACCGCAGCTGGGACAGTAGATGACGGTGCGCCCTTCGGGGAGGGTGCCGCCGCAGAACGGGCAGCCTTCGGGAACGGAGAGATTCATCAGCGACGACATCGCCGCCGCCGGGCCCGCGGCCGCTGCATCAGCGGCACCAGCTGGCGTCGGCGACAATGGAAATGTCGCGCTGAAACCGGCGGGCGTAGGCGTCCCCGACACCGCCGCCCCCGACGCGACCGTCCCCGACGGCACGGCAGCGGCAAACGCGCCGACCGAAGACGCCGCGCCTGCCGCGCCCGCCGCCGGCGTCGCAGACGTCTCGCCCGCAGGCACCGTGAGTGCGCGGATACGGCGCAGCGCTTCGGGTGCGAGCGAAACCCTCGCGCCGGCGAATTCGCGGAACGCCCCGGTGTCGAGATGCGGCGACGCCAGCTCAGCCTGCAGCTTGTCGCGCATCTCGGGGTCGGACATCAGATAGTCCCGCTCTCCGGAGAGGAGACGAGTGACCGCTATCTCGTAGTCCTGGTTCGTCTCGATTCCCAGCTCGCGGCGATGATGCCGGTAGGGAATGAGCGTCTCGTAAAGCTCCTGAACGGTGAACGGAAGTGTCAGATACTCCGAATGGCGGTGGCGAATATTACTCACCAGCCGGTGAAATACGCGATCTAGATCGTCCATGCTTTAGGGCTCGGCTTGAATGTCCCCGCTTCCGGGAAAGGAGTCGTGTCCCGCATCACCTTCTTCTTCGTTTGCTGTGCCGCCAGCCAGCTCTCGAACTCGGAGACGCGAAGACCTCCGGAGCTCGTCTGCTGCAATGCCGCCCGCATCGCGAGATGATTGGCGTACTCGTTCTGCGGCTGGCCCGCGTGGCCGCGCACCCAGTTCCACTGGCACTCGTGCGCGTTCACGGAGTCGACTGCTTCGCGCCACAGCTGGAGATTCTCGATCGGACCGCCCTTTCGCTTCCAGCCCCGCGCGATCCAGCCGGGCACCCACAGACTCATGCCCTCGACAATGTACTTGGAGTCGCTCGTAAAGACGACGCGGAAAGACCGGTTGCGCTTGCCCAGCTCGCGGAAAGCCTCGATCACCGATCTGAGCGCCATGCGATTGTTGGTCGTGACTGGCTCCGAGATCCAGTAATCCCAGCGTCGCAGCTCTCCTGACGCGGGATGAACCCACTCGATCAGTCCGCCGGCACCGCCGGGGTTGCTGCCTTCGCGGCCGTTACCGAGGCATGATTCGTCGGCGTAGATGGCGACGAGCGCCGGCTCCGCGGGAGCGGCCTGCGTGCGCTGGACGGTTTTTCGCTTGGTCATCGTACCACCTCGATCCGCTCCATCTCGTCGAGATAAAGCGTCATGTGTTCGCCGGTTGTGGGATGAACCGACTCCATCGCTTCGCGAGAGCCTTCGGTCCAAAGACGCTTTGGAATCACGACATACTCCGTTCCGCGCCTGAAGACAGAGATGCGCCTTCCATGGGTGATTGCGCTCTCGAGCGCATCGTACTGCCTGTGGGTCAACTGCTTCACGTTTTCTCCGACAGCCAATCCCGGGCCAGACGCGTGAGCACCGCGGCAGCGCGCTCGATCTCCTCGATCGGGACGAACTCCTCCGCCGCGTGCGCGAGGCCGATGTCACCGGGCCCGAAGCAGATCGCCGGAATCCCCGCGCCGTTCAGCACTGCCGCGTCCGTCCAGGCGCTCATTCCCTCGATTGACGGCTCGGCTCCCTCGGCAACGATTGCGCGGCGGAGCATCTCTACAACCGGCGCGTCCACGCTGACGTCACTCGGTGATTGCGCCTCAATCAATCTAATCTGTGCGTTCAACTCGGGTCGCCTCGCACGGACGCGGTCGCACGCGTCGCGCAGCTCTCTCATCGCGTCTTCGGCTGTTTCGCCGGGGAGAGTTCGACGCTCGACCACGAGCAGGCAGCGATCCGGGTAAGTCGAGAGTCCACTGCCGCCCTCGATGCGGGAGGCGTGGAGCGACCCTCGACCGAGCAGTCGATGCGTCGTTCGAGGGAGAATGGTTGCATCCAGATTGTCGAGCTCGGCCAGAACCAGCGCGGCGTGACGGATCGCGTCCACGCCGATGTCGTAGCGGCTGCCGTGCGCGGCGCGCCCGGTGAACTCGAGCTCCGCCCAGACAAACCCGCGATGCGCAGGACAGATCGCGAGCCTCGTCGGCTCGGTCAGTATCGCTGCCTCCGCGGTCACTCCGCCGGCGACGAGGGCGCGCATGCCAATACTCGCATACTCTTCATCGGCCACGGCGGCGATGACGATCTGGCGGGAAAGATTTTTGCCTGCGGAGTCGATGGCCAGCGAGGCGGCCGAGCACATCGCGGCAATCCCTGACTTCATGTCGGCGGATCCGCGCCCGTAGATGCGTCCGTCGCTGATATCGGCATCGAAGGGAGAGTGCGTCATCCCGTCCACGCCCACGGTATCGAGATGTCCCGCGAACATCAGGGCGGGAGTGCCGGGCGGACCGGCGCGTGCGACGAGGTTGGGGCGGCCCGAAGCTGCTTCGGTCAGCTCGGTTGCGAAGCCCCATTCGCCGAGGACGTCCGCCAGATAGCGGGCAATCGGAAGCTCACCGGGGGCGCCGGCGACGAGTGTCGGATTGCGTGAGTCGATCCTTGTGAGCGCCCGGGTGAGCGCTACGGCATCGGCCCGCGGTACGCCGACCACACCGGCGCCCGTCGCGCGGGGCACCACGCGCTACCTGCGCTTCGCCTTCTTCGCCGCTTTCTTCTTCGCGGAGCCCCTTGCCGGCGCGGACTTCTTTTTCGGCGCGGGCTTCTTCGCTGCCGGCTTCTTGGGAGCTGCCTTCTTCGCAGCGGGCTTTTTCGGAGCGGGCTTTTTGGATGCGGCTTTCGGCTTCGGCTTCGCGCTCGCCTTCTTCGGTGGCGGCTTGTGCGCAGCCTTCTTCGGTGGCGGCTTGTGCGCAGCCTTCTTCGGTGGCGGCTTGTGAGCAGCCTTCTTCGCCGGCCGATGCACCGCGGCGTGCGCTGGCTTGTGCGCTGGCTTGTGCGCTGGCTTGTGCGCTGGCTTGTGGGCTGGCTTGTGGGCTGCGGCGGATTTCACGGGAGCGTGCACCGGCGGCGCCTTCCGCTTCGGCATCGCGGCCTCGACTTCGCGGATGAGCTTGTCGGCCTCCTCCTGCGTCATCTGTCCCCGGCGTACCATATACTGCACCAGGTCGCGAGCGCTCTCGATCACGAATCCGCTGAGTCCGGCGGCCGCGTTGATGACATCCTTCATCGCTGCCGCCATCTTGCTTCCGGCCTCGAGGCTGATCTCGTGTGCCTTGGCCGCCATCTCGGCCACTGTATCCTTGACGTCGGCGCCGCGATGACCGGGGCTGCGTCTTGGCGGAACCGGAGGTGTAACGACAGCTCCTGGAGCGCCTGGAGCTGCTGGGGTGGGCTCCGTCGCCTTTTCGGTCTCAGCCATCACACGCTCCTAATGGTATGCGGTCGGGCGTCCCAGCCGGAATCTCATCGCCGGTCTCGCTTTGGGAGGCAACAGCGGTTGATGGGGGCGGGAACGGCGCTAAGTATATGATTATCCGGCACTAAAGCAAGTAAGGATGAGGTAGGTCACGAGGTGGTGGTCTAGAACGCAGGATTCTTGATTTCTTGGCCAGTTAACGCGCCAACATAAGAACACTAGCAAGCCATTATAACGACAAATTCAGTTATGGATCTCTCTCGCGTGCTAGCTGGCCCCCCCCTCTGCTCGATGATGCCAGGCGACCCCGGTGCAGACGTGATAGGACGCGATATCGCACCGGCTTCTCGAGCGCGATGCAGGCGAATGGATCTGTCTCCTCGACGCTGCGCGGCTGAAGGCGAGGCCTGTCCCGCTGCAATCAAACGCGTTACACTAGCGATGTGAACACGATGGAGCAGGGGAATCTCCCCCTAGATCAAGTAGACGCGGATCAGGACATAATCGGTCGTGTGCTTGCCGGCTCAAAGGACGCATTCGGAATTCTGATCGCGCGCTACAGCGATCCGCTTTACCGGCACGCTCTCGGAATGACGGGAAGCCCGGATGTCGCGGAAGACATCCTCCAGGCTTCCTTCATCAAGGCGTACCAGCACCTCGGCGAAGTGCGCGGCAGATTCGACGCCTGGGTCTTCCGAATTGTGGCGAACTCCTGCAAGGACTGGCTCAAGAACATCAGGCGTACTCACCTGAGCTACGACGAGGACGATCAGCCCTCGGCGTACTCGACGCCTGAAGAGGAGATGGACCGCAATGAGCTCCGAACGGATCTGGAGACGGCGCTCCAGCGTCTTCCACCTTCACTTCGCGAAGCATTCGTGATGAAGCATGTCGAGGGACGCTCGTACGAGGAAATGGCCGTGCTGCTGGAGACAACCGTCGGCGCCCTCAAGATGCGCGTCCATCGCGCGCGAGAGGCACTTCAAGCTCTGCTCGAGGAGAAGTACGCATGACCGCAGACAATCCCTACGGCGACCCGCCCGAGAAAAAGCCTCATCGCCGCACGCCGCCGGCGACTCCCGCTGTCCAGGCATGGCTCGATGGCGAGGCCGAAAAGGACGGGCTCACCAATCCCGACGAGCAGGAGACGGCAGAGTTCTGGACGAAGATCAACACCGAGACCGAACGGCTCCGGCGTCGCTCGACGCCGATTCACGTCCAGCAGAAGATCCTGAGCTCCCTCCCCGACGAGCCGGCCGGATCGGCGAGCCAGGGTACGACGGCCTCGGGGTCGATCAGTCTCAAGCTGTCCACCGCGGTTCTTGCCGGAGCCGCACTACTGGCGGTAGGGGTGCTGCTTGGCGCAATGTTCCTCGGCCGCTAGCTGAGCGCAGGCGTCGTGGCGCTCGTCCTACCAGCTTCTGCTTGCAGTCAGCGGCCTGTCGTTTGCTATTATTCTGTAGTTCGGGACGGACATTCTGCTTACCTCGATGGAGGAGAAAATGAAGCTCGGGATTCTGGTTGTAGCCGCCGGTTTTATGATGCTGCCGGCGATCGCAGGCGCGCAGGATTCGACCAAGACGGCTGAGCCTGCAGCCGCGGCGTCAAAAAGCTCTGATTGCCCCAAAGGCTGCCCCACCTCCAAAGGCGCCGCCGGACTGAGCGGAGTCCAGTTCCTCGCTCTGCAGCAGGAACTGAGAGATCGAGGATGTGGAAATACTCACGTCACGGGCAGGCTCGACGCAGCGACACGGGCGGCGATCAAAAAGTGCGCGACGCAGCTCAACGTCGCCAACACCGCAGCGGCTGTGCTCGTCGCGATGAACATCGGCTTCAGCGAGGCTGACGTCGGCAAGACAAGCTAGCGCGACGACGGCACGGGCGGGCGGGAGTCACACCCCGAGCTCGAGCTGATCAGAGGGGACGGCTTCCGATTCACCGGAAGCGTCCCCTTCGTCGTCTTCGACCCTCGATGAGCTGGGGACGCCGTACTTCACGCAGAGCTTCCTGAAGAACGCGGAGAGTCCGGCGCGATACTTGTCTCCCGCCTGGTAGCCGTGCGCGTACGTGTTGCGGTAACGCTCGGCGAGATGGGGGAATTCCTCCTCGATGAACGGCAGGTATCGCTTCCTCGCCGTCGCCTGGAGTCTGAGCGCGCAGGCACCGACGTAGGTCGCGCCCGCTTCCGACACGCGCTTCACCAGAGCGTCAAGATCGGACGGGTTGTCGGTGATGCCGGGCAGAACCGGCATGCAGTTGATGCCGGCGTCAATTCCAGCCTCGCGCAGACGCGCCAGCGCGCGAACGCGCGCCTCCGGAGTCGGAGAGCGCGGCTCGAGCCGGCGCGCGAGATCGCGCCGCAGCGTGATCAACGAGATGTAAACGCAGAGATCCGAATGCCTCGTTATTCTCGACAGAACATCTATGTCGCGCGTGACAAGCGGACTCTTTGTGATGACGACGACGTTCAGTCCGGGATGCTCGGCCAACACTTCGAGGATTCTGCGTGTCACCCGGAATCGTCTCTCCGCGGGCTGATAGGGATCTGTCGCCGTGCTGATTACGATCGCTTCACCCTTGAGGAGTGCGAGGTGCTTGTCGCTGCCGTGCCGAAGCGTGCGGCTCAACACATCAGGGGCGTTGTGCTTGACGAAGATATTGCGCTCGAAAGCGAGCCACGGAGGCAGGTTGGCGAACGCTTCGCCGAGTGCGCTGCCCATGCGGTCATCGGATGCGGCGCGCTCCATCATGTAGCGGTGGGCGTAGCGCGCGTAGCAGTAGGCGCAGCCGAACGCGCATCCGACGTACGGATTGACGGACCAGTAGCCCATCCCTGTCGTCTCCGGCCCGTTGAGAACGCTCTTCGCCGGAGAGCCGTAGTAGCTGATGTCCTTCTGGATTCCGACGATCGGCAGCAGACGCGCGCCGCGTTCGAACGCCTCGCCGAACAGCGCTGTCTGGTCGAAGCGTCGGCGCGCCGGCCGCTTCAGCTTTCCCGCACTCATCACCCGAATATAACCCGAAGCAGCGACATGGCGCGAGGGATGCCATATTTTCCCGTCGATGACTGAGCTTCTTTCTGATATCGCGATCCAGCGCGAGCTGGGAAGCCTGAGCGGTTGGGCCAGGCGTGGCGGCGCCATCGTGAAGACGTATCAGTTCAGGACTTTTCCCGAGGGAATGGCGTTCATCGGGCGTGTCGCGGAGGTGGCGGAAGCGGCAAACCACCATCCGGACATCGACATCCGCTACACGAAGATCATCTGCTCACTGAGCACGCACGACTCGGGCGGAATCACGCAGAAGGATCTCGATCTTGCGCGCGCCATGGACGCGGTTCAGGAAGACAAAGACTAGCTTCGCCTGCCGCCCAGAACTCTCAGCACACCCAGGAAGAGATTGAGCAGATCGAGGTAGATCTGCACCGCCGCGCCGACGTATTCGTCGGGACCGAACACGTTGCGGATACGCCACGTGTCGAAGACAAGCAGCCCGCTGAACACGAGCACGGTGATCCCGGCGAGCCAGAGGTCCATCGCCGGATTGCGGAAGAAGATGTTGAGCACCATGGTGCCGATCAGCACCCAGAGTCCAACCATGAAGAAGCTTCCCCAGGCGCTGAAGTCGCGGCGCGAGACGAAGGCGTAGAGGGTGAGAACACCGAACGCGCCGATCGTGAGCATCGCCGCCTGAGAGATGAGCCCCGGTTGTGCCCGGCCGTAGATATAGAGCAGCGGCGAGATGAACACGCCCTCGACGAGAGTGAACAGCAGAACGAGGCCGATGTTGGCGGGGAACGCGTTCCTGGCGCGCATCGCGAGGACTAGCGGCGCGAAGGTGCACGCCATCGCGATGAAGGGGTGCACTGCGACCGCCTGCATCAGCTGCGGCTGCGACAGCGCGAACGTCGCCCCCGCGACAGTGCAGAGGACGCTTACGAAGACGAGGGCGTACGTGCGCCGGACGAGCGTCGCGCGCTCTGCCCCGGTGCGTACGAGAACGCCGGCGGGGAATGGAACTCCCATCTGATGGCTCCGATTCGATATGAAAGGCGCGAGTCCGTGACGCGCGCAATGATACTACACCGAAGTACGCGGGTTGGTCTACCGGCGCGGGCTAGTCCGGCTTCCTGAGCGCAATCGTACCGTCACGCGGAGTCTTGCCGGCGATCGCGCCGGCCTGGAGCCGCTGGACGGCGCTCGGAAGCTCGGTGATCCGATCCAGGTAAATGGTCGGCTTGTAGGGATTGAGCTGATTCTTCGTGAAGGGACCCCAGAGCGCGGCGATCGTGGTCACACCGGCGGCATTCCCTGACTTGATGTCGTGAGGCGAGTCGCCGACGAAAACCGTCTCGTGCGCCTTGTATCCCAGCTCCTCGAGCGCCATCTGCACCGGATAGGGATCGGGCTTGTGCAGCGAGCAGGAGTCGCTGCCGATCAGCGTCTTCATGAAGACGTCTATGCCGGTGTGCTTTAGACCGCGCTCCATCATCTCATTGCTCTTGCTCGTCACCACGCCCATCGGGTGGCCCCAGTTGTAGAGCTGCTCGAGCGTGTCGAGTACACCTTCGTAAGCGGTCGTGAGCTTGTCGTGGTGCTGTCGCTGGTAGGTGCGATAGCGGCCCATCAGCACTTCGGCGTCCTCGTCGGATTCGACGAACGACCGGAGCTGGTCGGCAAGCGGAGTCCCGATTCCGGCTATCCATTCCTCTTCCGTCGGCGTACGTCCCTCGTAGCCGTCGAAGGTGTGCCTCACTGAAGCGAGGAGCAGTCCGATCGAATCTATGAGCGTTCCGTCGAGGTCGAACAGGACGGCGTAGCTGCGTTCAGCACTCATTGGGACAAGCTAATCCTCACAGGGGTGCCATGAGCAGTGGCGAGGGCCACCACCCACCACGATATTAAAAAGACGATGTCAACGTCCCCGCGTTCCGCCTTCAAGCGACTGCTCGACGAAACCGGCACTGTGGACCAGGTCGGAATAGACGAGCGCGTCGCGAAATTCACCACCCGAAGCATCAAGAAAAAATCAAAGCTCTGGGGTCTCACGACGGCGGTCTCGATGGTGGACCTCACGACCCTCGAAGGAAAGGACACGCCCGGGAAAGTTCGCTCCCTCTGCCAGAAAGCCCGTCATCCAAGTGACGATCCAGAGGTGCCGCCGGTTGCAGCGGTCTGCATCTATCCGTTCCTGGTAAAGTACGCGCGAAAATGGCTGGCCGACACGCCGATAAAGGTGGCGTCGGTCGCGACGGGATTTCCTTCCGGGCAGAGCCCTCTCAAGCTGAGGATCGCCGAAGTCAGGCAGGCGGTCGCCGACGGCGCGGACGAGGTGGACATGGTCATCAATCGCGGGCTCTTCCTCGCCGGCCAGCTCGACGCGGTGCAGGACGAGATCTCGGCGGTTGTAGAAGCGTGCGGCGACGCGACACTCAAGGTGATCCTCGAGGTGAGCGAGCTGGAGAGCTTCGACAACATTCGCGCAGCCTCATTTCTGGCAATGCGCGCGATCCGCGAAGGTGACTTCATCAAGACGAGCACCGGCAAGGCTTCGGGTGCGGCAACTCTCGCCAACACCCAGGTGATGCTGGAGGCGATCCGCGACCACTACCTCGCCACCGGAGTGGCGATCGGGATGAAGCCGGCAGGGGGAATCCGGACCGCCAAGCAGGCGCTGCACTATCTCGTCGCGGTCAAGGAGACATTGGGCGATGCGTGGCTCAACTCGAGCCGCTATCGTTTCGGCGCCAGCTCGCTGCTCAATGATCTCCTGAGGCAGATACAGAAGGAAAAGACGGGCGCGTACCAGGCGCCGTACTACTTCACCGAAGCGGCGGAGAGCTACTGATGGCGACCACGAAAACCAAGAACCGCGCCCAGCCGGGAGCTAATGATGCGCGTACCGCGCGGAGTGGCCCGAACGGCGCGCGCGGGATCCGCGACCAGCTATTGGCATCCGGACGCGTCGGCTCGATCCCGCAGCTCATCTTCGGCGACCTGTGGGAGTACGATCCAGCTCCCGAGTCGGCCGATCCGAAGATCAAGCCGAGGTATGAGCTGTTCATCGGCGGCAGGTT
Source organism: Gemmatimonadaceae bacterium (assembly GCA_041486565.1). Taxonomy (GTDB): domain Bacteria; phylum Gemmatimonadota; class Gemmatimonadetes; order Gemmatimonadales; family Gemmatimonadaceae; genus UBA4720. The sequence goes on along the minus strand of JBGPLS010000037.1, from coordinate 4,693 downwards.
CGTGGAGCCCAGGTCAGGAAAGTATTTCGACTCGATAAATCCGGCGACGGAAAGAATTCTGTCGAGCATTCCGATGGCGAACGCCGACGACGTGGACGCGGCGTACCAGGCGGCGCAGAAGGCGTTCGATTCGGTCTGGCGGAAGATGCCGGGGCGCGAGCGGGGGAAGTACATCTATCGCATCGCCCGTCTGCTCCAGGACCGCGCGCGCGAGTTCGCGGTGGCGGAGACGATGGATGGCGGGAAGCCGATCAAGGAGTCGCGGGACTTCGACGTCCCGATGGCGGCGGCGCACTTCTTCTACCACGCCGGGTGGGCTGACAAGCTCGAGTACGGGATTCCGGGACGGAAAGCTGAGCCGCTGGGAGTGGTGGGCCAGGTGATCCCGTGGAACTTCCCGTTGCTGATGCTGTCGTGGAAAATCGCGCCCGCGCTGGCGACGGGAAACTGCGTCGTCCTCAAGCCGGCGGAGACCACGTCGGTGACGGCGTTCAAGTTCGCGGAGCTGTTGCAGGAGGCGGATCTGCCGCCCGGCGTGGTGAACATCGTGAGCGGGGCGGGTGAGACGGGCGCCCTGGTGATGGGTCATCCGATTGCGTCGAAGGTCGCGTTCACCGGATCGACCGAAGTTGGCAAGCGGATCATGCGGCAGGTGGCGGGCACCGACAAGAAGATGACGATGGAGCTGGGTGGGAAGGCGGCCAACATCGTCTTCGACGATTCGCCGATGGACCAGGCGGTGGAAGGAGTTGTGAACGGCATCTTCTTCAACCAGGGCCACGTCTGCTGCGCGGGGAGCCGGCTGCTGGTGCAGGAATCCATCTATGAAGTGTTCGTGCGGAAGCTGAAGGACCGGATAGACGTTCTTCGCGTCGGGAATCCGCTCGACAAGAACTCCGACATCGGGGCGATCAACTCGCGGGCGCAGCTGGAGAAGATCACCGAGCTGGTGGAGTCTGGATTGACCGACGGCGCGGAGATGTATCAGCCGTCGGCGTGCCGGCTGCCGACTACCGGCTACTGGTTCAAGCCGACGGTGTTCACGGGGGTGACGCAGAGCCATCGAATCGCGCAGGAAGAGATCTTCGGCCCCGTGCTTTCGGTGTTGACATTCAGGACCTTGGAAGAGGCCGTCGAGAAGGCCAACAACACCATGTACGGATTGTCTGCCGGGGTGTGGACCGATAAGGGCTCGCGGATCCTCAAGATGAGCACCGAGCTCAAGGCCGGCGTGGTGTGGGCGAACACGTTCAACAAATTCGATCCCTCGTCGCCGTTCGGAGGGTACAAGGAGAGCGGTTTCGGCAGAGAGGGCGGGCGTCAGGGGCTGCTCGACTACACGAAACTCGTCTGACATATGGGAGCCCATAGAATTCCTGTCGCCAAGACTCCCAAGGTGTACGTCGGCGGGGCGTTCATTCGCTCGGAGAGCGGGCGGACGTTTCCGATCTACGAGGATGGCAAGGAAGACGGAAAGTTCTTCGCGAATATTCCGCAGTGCACGCGGAAGGATTTGCGCAACGCTGTCGAGGCGGCCGCGAAAGCGGGGCCGGCCTGGGCGAAGCGGACGCCGTACAATCGCGGGCAGATTCTTTATCGGCTTGGTGAGATGCTGGAGAGCCGCGGTGATGAGATGGCGGACGCAATCGGGCGCGCGGGTGGCAGGTCCCGGCGAGACGCCGAGAAAGAAGTCGCGGCGTCGGTCGATCGGCTGATCTACTACGCGGGTTGGGCGGACAAATACGCGCAGGTGATCGGCAATACGAACCCCGTTGCCGGCCCGTTCTTCAACTTCACCGTACCCGAGCCGATGGGGATTATCGGTGTAATCGCGTCGGATAGTGATCCGCTGCTCGGGCTGATCAGCCAGATCGCGCCGGTCATCGTGAGCGGCAACGTGGTGGTCGCACTCGCGTCGGAGACGCAGCCTTATCCAGCGATCGTGCTCGGCGAGATGCTCGCTACGTCGGATCTGCCTGGTGGGGTTGTGAATCTGCTCACCGGGTTCAGACGCGAGTTGCTGCCGACGTTTGCTACGCACACTCACATTCGTGGCGTCAGCGCGGTCGTGAGTGCGGACGAGAGGAAGGAGCTGGCGCTTGGCGCGGCCGATTCAGTGAAGCGGGTGAGGACGCGGAAGGCGGAGGAGAAGCTCGACTGGTATTCGGAGAAGTCGCACGGCGTTTACGACATCGGGGATTTCATCGAGTTCAAAACGACCTGGCATCCGATCGGGGTGTAGCCGGAGTTCCTCGTTTTGAGTTGAAATAGGACGGCAGGCTGTCTAATTAGCGTTAGGCGGGTGCAATCCATAGAGATGGCTGCGTACCACCATGGCAACAACAAGGGCAATCAAAATGACCACGCGACACAATCGAGTAATGCACGCAATCGCACTAGGCGTCACAGTCGTCGCAGTTGTCTCCTGTGAGGGTAACCTAACTCGTGCCGATGCAGAACGAGTGATAAGAGAACAACTAAAGCTTCCACAACACGAAGAAGGAAGACTTGTCCTTTTTGCTCGTGGTCACAATTTGTCCAGATTCCAAGAACCCTTTCAAGATGAGGGTCTATTAACGTTGACATTCGAAGGCGAATCATCGAGGGCATCACTCACAGCCAAAGGGAAGCGATATACTATCGGTGATGCATATGTAGATAATGGGGACGCACGCCGCACCGATACAGGCGCGCCTCAAGAAGAGATCAAGATAAAACTGTTTGAGATAGAGTTTGGAGAGATAACTGGAATTGCAGTGAGTGAAGGATCAGCCACTGCGCAAGTAGACTACACGCTTGTTAGAACACCGACGCCATTCGCGATTGCCCAGGTTAAGACTGGCGAAATACGTGGTGAAGGTACTGGCATACCGACCGAAAGTCGTGTTGCATCTCACGCTGAGTTCAAGAAATACGATGACGGTTGGAGGATGGTACGTTAGCTGGCGGAAATCCTGCTAAGATTCCGGGCGTTTTATCCATTTTCGCTATCACAACGCGGCGACGGCCTCCCTAGGCGTTGTGGAGATAGGAACGAGAGCAGCTGACCAGGGTCGGCTGGCTAACAAACGAATGGGTCCGAGGAGCCGATCACTTCGTGCGATCATGTCAACGGAGCGTGCAGCAAACCCGTAGCGTTGGGTGCGCGCGGGCGTCATTCTCACTCTCAAGAGAGAGCTACTCAATGGACGATAATCTCCCACGTAACATTTCATCGATCCCTCTCAAAGAACTGCAGGCGTTACTTACCGCAAATTGGCATCATTCTGCAAACCGCACTTGTATCAGCACCGAAATGCGGCGGCGGGAAGCCAACGGCATCACCGATGCGGATCTTGATGACGAAAGTAAGGCGGATGAGAATGACAACGAGGGTGAATCCGCGCGCTGGAAACGCGGGAATGCGTTATCGAGCGATGGCGATTCTTCGGGCGATACGTTGTCGGCCAATCGCAGTGCACAGCGACGTGATGATGTCGGCGAAAGAGTGATCGCAATGTTCTTTGGGAGTGAACAAAGTAAGCGTAAAGAAAGGGCCGCTGTAGTCGGTGTGGCTGGCGCGTCCTTTTTTTTGTTGGGTATGAACCAGCACGCTGAATGGGCAATTTGGGTGGGCATCGTTGGGGCGATGATCGGAGTTCAGATTTTTTTTCGCGCATCTGTGCCTTCTTTGATTTCGTTACCTGCGCTTCAGAGTTCCGAACCAAATACGCCGCCTGATAGCACAATGGAGCTGGATCAGCTTGTCGAGCGAATAAACACTCTGGACCGTAGCCAACCGGGATTTCAAGGGGCGCATGTGGAAAAAGCAGCGCCGAACGTCATCGTCATCACGTTCGCGGACAATGCCACCGCCGAACAGTACGTATTCGACAAGCAACTAGCAGGTGGCAAAGGTCTGATTGTTGAACCGTCAAACGGACCGCGGGTGCTGTGGCGGCGCTGATTAGTCGGATGCCATATCACCTGAGCAGCCGGGGTTACAAGTGAAGACCGTGGCAGCAGCTTTGACGATTCATCCCTTCATGCTTTCGAGTGGCGAAAGGATGCGCGGGACGGCCGACTACGCGGGCGGACGCGGAAGGCGCCACCGCTCGGCCCAGCGCGAGAGATCGCGCAGCTCCAGGCGCTCGAGAAAGCGCATGCGCTGCTGCAAGAGGAGCACGAACTCTTAAAAATGCCATTCGGTTCTGTTCCGCTCGAAAGGCGACACGTTCGCCTTCATCGACTCGCAACGTGCGCACTTCAGCGTCACGTCGCTCTGCCGGCGCTACGCCGTGACGACCGCCGGCTTTTATGCCTGGCGTCGCCGCGGTAAGAGTGCCCATGCGGAACAGGACCGACTCCTCACAAGGGAGATAGAGCGCCTCTTTGCTTTGCATCAGGAACGCTACGGCAGCCCGCGTCTCTATCAGCTGCTGCGCAATGGGGGCTGGCTTGTGAGCCGACGCCGGGTCGCGCGGCTCATGCGCGCTGAGGGGCTTCGCGCCAAAGCGGTGCGAGGTTATCGGGCGAAAGCGAAGGTGCACCATCTCTACGCGCGACATCCGAACCGGCTCTGGAACACGCCTGTTACCGCCCCCAATCAGGTCTGGGTCGGCGACATCACGTACCTCACGGTCGGCGGCGGCGCCTGGAGCTATCTCGCCATCGTGATGGATCTCTTCTCGCGGCGCAGCCTCGCGTGGTCATC
>JBGPLS010000036.1:0-20037 GCA_041486565.1 Gemmatimonadaceae bacterium | reverse complement strand
CGGGCGCTTGTGGACTATGCGCCAGTACGCCGGCTTCGGCACGGCTCGCGAGACCAACGAGCGTTTCCGCCATCTTCTCGCCGCCGGCCAGACCGGACTGTCGGTAGCGTTCGATCTCCCCACGCAAATGGGACTCGACTCTGATTCGCCGCGGGCAGCGGGAGAGGTGGGTAGGGCGGGAGTGGCGATAGACACTGTCGAAGACATGCACGTGCTCTTCGATCAGATCGATCTCGGCCGGGTGTCAACGTCGATGACGATCAACGCCACCGCCGCTACGCTTCTCGCGATGTACATCGTCGTCGCCGAGGAGCGCGGGATTTCTCGCGACAAGCTGAGCGGGACGATCCAGAACGACATCCTCAAGGAGTACATCGCGCGGGGGACCTACATATATCCGCCCGAGCCGAGCCTCAGGCTCATCTCCGAGGTGTTCCGGTTCTGCGCCGCAGAGCTCCCGAACTGGAATCCGATCTCGATTTCCGGCTATCACATCAGGGAAGCCGGGGCGACGGCGGTCCAGGAGCTGGCTTTCACCCTCGCCAACACGATCGAGTACGTCTCGCGCGCGATCGCTGCGGGACTATCGGTGGACAGCTTCGCGCCGCGGTTGTCGTTCTTTTTCGCCTCGCACAACGACTTGTTCGAGGAAGTCGCGAAGTTCCGCGCCGCCCGCCGACTCTATGCGCGGATCATGCGCGAGCGGTTCGGCGCCTCCGACGCAAGCTGCCGGATGCGCTTCCACACTCAGACCGGAGGAGTCACACTCACCGCGCAGCAACCGCTCAATAATGTCGTTCGCGTCGCCGTGCAGGCGCTTGCCGCGACGCTCGGGGGGACGCAGTCGCTGCATACGAATGGATATGACGAAGCGCTTGCTCTTCCATCGTCCGAAGCGGCGACTCTCGCACTCAGGACCCAGCAGATCATCGCCTATGAGTCAGGCATTGCGAGCACCGCGGATCCGCTGGCGGGGAGCTACTACGTCGAGTTTCTGACTGACGAAGTCGAGAAGTGCGCGACCGAGCTCATCGCGCGATCGGACGACCTGGGCGGCGCTGAGGAAGCGATCGCAAAGGGGTTTTTCCAGGAGGAGATCGCGCGCAGCGCGTACGAGCACCAGCTGCGGGTGGAGAGTGGTGCGACTGTGGTGGTCGGGGTGAACCGATTTACCGACGACCAGCCTCCACTGCCGATTCCATCGCCGGACTACTCGGAGATGGAACGAGCGCAGGTCGAGGCACTGAGGGCAATTCGCTCGCGGCGGCCGGCGCCGCGCGCAGACGCGGCGCTCGATGCCCTCGGCGGTGCAGCCGACCAGTTGGCGCGCGATCCGGGGACCTCTGACATCATGGGTTTCCTCCTCGACGCCGTTCGCGCGAGGGCGACGGTAGGGGAAATCTCCGAGATGTTGAAGAAGAGCTTTGGATCGCACGATATCCAAAAAGCATGAGCGGTGCTGGGTCAGTTTGAAGCGAGGCCGCGACGGGTGGTGCTCGAAGAATAAATCAACAGAGAGAGACACAGCAGCGAGCAGATAGCTTTGTCAGCCGCCGGCCGCTAGCGAAACAACATCCGAACCTGCCGGGATGGAATTATGCCAGCTGTGAGCAGGTACCCATATTTTCACAGCTGACCGCTGGTTCAAGTCGCGAGACGAATTCTCCGATCAAGACGCCGGAGTAGGACCACCGGCAGTTCTTGGCTCGCGGCCGATCGCTGTGCTTCTCTGTCAGCTGGCCGCTGTGTCTCTCTCGTTTGGCCTATCTCAAAGCCTGGAACCGGAAGACTCCCGCAGCCTCGCGCTTCAAATTGACCCACCACCAGCATGAGCAATCGCCTTGAGGGACCTTCCCGCGCCGGATAAGTTGAAAGGCTCCCTGCCGGACCGCCTCTCCATCGCAATACCCAATGCCGCTGTACGAATACCGCTGCGCCAACGGACACGACTTCGAGAATTTCTATCGCTCGATCGGAACAGCTTCTGCGGAAGCCATATGCCCGGCATGCGGCGCGGTCGGCGTCCGAAAAATGTCCACCGCCGGCCTCGTGTTCAAAGGATCGGGATTTTACATCACCGACTACGGCAAGGACGGGAAGAAGGCTGAGCGCGAGGCAGTGACCGCCGAGAAGACCAAGGCCGATACCGCCGCTGCCGCAAAGACGGCTCAGCCCAAGGCATCTGAAGGCGCAGGCTCATCCAGTGAATCGGGGACGACAGGGAAATCGAAACCAGCGGAATCATCTTCGCCGTCGCCGTCCCCCGCGCCGGTAAAGCCCCCGCCGAAGAGCAAGACAACGGAATGAACTCCGCCGAACGAATACGCGCCGAGCTCGTAAGAGCGGCGCGTGAGCTTGGCGCGGCCGCCGACATCGAGCCTGTCATCGAGCGGCCGCGCGATCCGTCCCTTGGCGATTGGGCGACGAATCTTGCAATGACGCTCGCCCGTCCCCTTCGCAAACGCCCCGCCGAGATAGCCGCCGATCTGCGCGAGCGGATGCACCTCGCCGACGCGGGGGTCGAGCGCGTTGAGATTGCCGGGCCCGGGTTCATGAATTTCTGGCTCGATCCGGCATTCGTCGCCGCAGGTGTGCGTGAGATCATCGAGGCGAATGAGACATTCGGCCGAGGCGGCGAAGGCGACGACGATCCTGTGATTGTCGAGTTCGTTTCCGCAAACCCCACGGGACCGCTGCATGTCGGTCACGGTCGTCAGGCCGCCCTTGGCGATGCGATCTCCACGCTCCTCGAATGGACAGGCTGGAATGTCACGCGCGAGTTCTACTACAACGATGCCGGCGCACAGATCGAGAACCTCGTGGCGAGCATCGGTGCACGGATAGACCAGCTGCGCGGTGGTGATGCCGAGATTCCCGAAGGCGGGTATCATGGCGACTACATCGGGGAGATCGCGGAGAAATTCATCGCCGCTCGCAACGCGAATGGCGCAGCCGCTGATCCGGACGAAGTGAGGCGATTTGCTATCGCCGAGCTTCGCCACGAGCAGGACCTGGATCTCCAGGCCTTCGGCGTGAGCTTCGACAGTTACTTCCTCGAGTCATCGCTTTACACCGACGGAAAGGTGGAAGAGACCGTCGAGGCGCTGGTCAAGTCGGGGAAGACGTATGACGACGCCGGCGCCCTGTATCTCCGGACCACCGACTACGGAGACGACAAGGACCGTGTGATGCGGAAGAGCGCCGCCAAGGGCGGCGACTTCACCTACTTCGTTCCCGACGTCGCTTATCATCTGACCAAATGGAAACGCGGGTACCATCGTGCCATAGACGTCCAGGGCGCCGACCATCACAGTACCGTCACCCGCGTCAGAGCCGGACTCCAGGCGCTCGGGATGGGCATCGCACCCGACTACCCCGAATACGTGCTTCACCAGATGGTCACGGTGATGAAAGGCGGCGAAGAGATGAAGATTTCGAAGCGCGCCGGAAGCTACGTAACCGTTCGAGATCTTATCAACGAGGTCGGCCGTGACGCTGTCCGCTTCTTCTTCCTGATGCGGAAGAGCGATTCGCAGCTCGTTTTCGACATCGACGTCGCCCTGAAGCAGTCGGACGAGAACCCTGTCTACTACGTGCAGATGGCACACGCGAGAATGTGCGGCATCTTCCGCGTCGGTGAGATCGATCGCGAAGCGTTCACCGCCGATGGCGTGGATCTCAGCGTCCTTCGAGAGCCGGAGGAGCAGCAGCTGATCAAATCGCTCATCGATTTTCCCGCCGTGGTGGCGGGGGCCGCCGCTTCGCTCGAGCCACAGCGTCTGGTCACCTACCTCACGGAGACCGCCCGGTTGACGCACCTTTGGTATCACAAGCACCACGTCCTCGGGAACCCAGAGGACATCATGCAGGCGCGGCTCGCTCTTGCCCGTGCCGCGCAGGTGGTGATTCGGAACGCGTTGACGATTCTCGGAATCACGGCTCCCGAGCGGATGTAGTCGCCGGGCGGCTCGGTCACGAAACCCTCAGCAATTCCTCATGTCCGTACTAGTCGTCGGCTCCGTTGCGCTGGATTCCGTCGAGACGCCCTTCGGAAAAGCCGATGACGTGCTCGGCGGCTCCGCAACTTTTTTCTCCGCCGCCGCCAGCCTTCTCACGCCGGTGCAGCTCGTCGGCGTCGTCGGCAGCGACTATCCGACGGACAAGCTGGAGCCGCTTGCCGCGCGCGGCGTCGACCTCACCGGCCTCGAGCGCGCGGAAGGCCAGTCGTTTCGCTGGAGGGGCCGCTACCGCCATGACCTGAACGCCGCCGAAACACTCGAAACCCATCTCGGTGTCTTCTCGCGCTTCAGCCCCAAGATTCCGGAGCAGTTCCGCGACGCGCCGTTCGTCTTTCTGGCCAATATCGATCCGCGCCTGCAACTCGACGTACTGAACCAGGTGAAGCGTCCCAAGCTCGTGGCGTGCGACACCATGAACTTCTGGATTCAGAGCCGGCGCCCCGATCTTCTCGAGCTGTTGTCGAGAGTCGACCTCGTCACACTCAACGACGGCGAGGCGCGTCAGCTGTCGGAAAAGGTGAATCTCGTGCAGGCGGCGAAATGGATCATGGAGCTCGGCCCGAAGCACGTGGTCATCAAGAAGGGCGAGAACGGCGCTTTCATGTTCAGCGAAGACAGCATTTTCTTCGCTCCCGCATATCCACTGGAAAACGTGTTCGATCCCACCGGTGCCGGCGACTCGTTCGCCGGCGGCTTCATCGGATACCTGGCGCGGTCTGGCGACCTGAGCGACGCGAACATGCGCCGAGCGGTGATGTATGGGTCTGCCCTCGGCTCGTTTGCCGTCGAGAAATTCTCCACCGAGCGGCTCATGACACTCACTCGCGGTGAGGTTGACGCCCGTATTCGCAAACTGCGCGAGCTGACGACGTTCGAGGAGGAGCTGGCCGAGTGAGCACCGGTGCGCTCCGGTACCGGAGTGCCGGCGTGGACATCTCCGCGTCCGACGAAGCCAAGACGCGGATAGGGAAGCTCGTGGCGTCGACCTTCACCGACGGCGCGCTCGGGGCCTTTGGTGGATTCGGGGGAATGTTCCGCGCTCCGTCAGGAATGCGAAAGCCGGTGCTCGTCTCGAGCGCCGATGGAGTCGGAACCAAGATCCGCATCGCGATCGAGGCGAAACGGCACTCGACGATCGGCCGTGACCTGGTGAACCACTGCGTGAACGACATTCTCGTTCAGGGCGCCAGGCCGCTGTTCTTTCTCGACTACGTTGCGTTCGGGTCCCTCGATCCGGTGGTGGTCGAGGAAGTTGTTGCCGGCGTAGCCGCCGGATGCCGTGAGAACGCCTGCGCGCTGATCGGCGGCGAGACCGCCGAAATGCCGGGGATTTACACGCCCCCCGACTACGACCTCGCCGGATTCATCGTCGGCTGCGTCGAGGAGGATGAGATACTGGGCGCGGCGCGCGTCCGGGACGGTGACGTCCTTGTCGGGCTCTCGAGCTCGGGGCTTCACACGAATGGCTATTCGCTCGCCCGGAAGATCGTTGCCGAGCGAATGCGTCTCGGTGTCGACGACATCTTTCCGGGAACCGGGCAAACCGTCGCTGACCTGATGCTTGCCGTACATCGCTCGTACCTCGCGATTCTTCTGCCGCTGCTCGAGAAGATTCATGCAATGGCGCACATCACAGGAGGTGGCATGCCCGGGAATCTCGGCCGCGCGCTGCCTTCCGGCCTGGACGCGGTGGCGGACACGAGCAGCTGGGAAGTCCCCGGCCTCTTCGGCGAGCTGCAGAACGCGGGACAGGTACCGCGCGAGGAGATGTTTCGTGTCTTCAACATGGGCGTCGGAATGGTCGTGATTGTCCCCCCGGAGAACGCCGACGCAGTCATCAGGGGCGCCGACGCGAGCGGTGTCGGTGCGTGGGCGATGGGAGAGATCCGACCCGGGAGCGGCGATGTCATCCTCACCTGATACGACTGACGACGAGCTCTTCATGAGCCGCGCGCTCGAGCTCGCCCGACTCGGCTGGGGACAGACGAAACCCAATCCGATGGTCGGTGCGGTGGTCGTCGTCGCGGGCGCGATAGTCGGTGAAGGCTACCACGAAAAGGCGGGCGAGCCGCATGCCGAGATCGTGGCGCTGCGCAAAGCGGGAGAGAACGCGCGAGGTGCGACGCTCTATGTGACGCTCGAACCGTGCAACCACCAGGGGCGCACGCCTCCGTGCACAAACGCGATCATCACCGCGGGAATCTCACGCGTCGTTGCCGCGACGGGCGATCCCAATCCGGCTGCCGGCGGTGGCGCGAAGAAGCTGCGCGACAACAATATCACTGTGGACTTTGGCGTTCTCGAATTCGAGGCCCGCGAGCTCAACGCCGCGTTCCACGCGTCATTTTCACTGGCGCGGCCCTGGGTCACTCTCAAGCTCGCGGTCTCGCTCGACGGCGCAATCTCCGATGCCGAGCGCACACGCGGCTGGCTCACCGGCCCTCTCGCGCGCGCCGAAGTACAGCGGCTACGCGCGATCAGCGACGCTGTCGCCGTCGGCATCGCGACTGCGATCGCAGACGATCCGCTGCTCACCGCGCGGGTCGAGCCGCCTCCTGTAGCGCAGCCGACGCGTGTTGTGTTCGACCGACACGCAAGGCTCAGCAGCCAGAGCGCTCTCGCACGCACGGCGCGCGAAATTCCGACGATCGTCGTGACCACCGAGACGACCCGGCTTCACTCCGATCTCGCGAACGCCGGCGTCGAGGCTCTTCCCGCGCGCGACCTGGACGACGCGTTGGTGAAGCTCAAGACGCGCGGCATCATCTCGCTTCTCGTCGAGGGGGGAGCTGGCCTTGCCGCGTCGTTCCTCGGTGCCGGCAGCGTGGACCGGCTGGTTATCTTTCAGGCGCCGATAGTCCTCGGCGCTGGATCGCTGGGCGCCTTCTCCGGTATCGCATCGCACGACCTCGCGCACGCGCCTCGCTTCCATGCGATCCGGACACGAAAGTTCGGGGACGATGTCATGACTGTCTATTCACCGCTGGCGAGCTGATGTTCACCGGGATAATCGATGATGTTGGAATCATCGAGTCGGTGACGTCTTCTGACGCCGGTCGTGAGCTCAGAATCCGCTGCGCGTACGGCGATCTCGCCGAAGGCGAGAGCATCGCGATCAACGGAGCATGCCTCACCGTGTACGAGCAGCGAACGAACGGGTTTACGGTCGCGGCCGTGGTGACGACGCTCGAGAGAACGACGATCGGTGACTGGACAAGGGGCCGGCGAGTGAATCTCGAGCGTGCGATGCCTGCTGACGGCCGGTTCGGTGGCCACATCGTCCAGGGTCACGTCGACGCTGTCGGCGTTGTCGCGTCGGTGGAGCGCATTGCCGATGCGCTGCTTGTCGATATCGACCTGCCGGGCTCTCTCGGCGAGACGCTGGTGCCCCTAGGGTCGGTTGCAATCGATGGCGTTAGCCTCACCGTTAACGCGATAACGGGCAACAGGTTGCAAGTCTCCCTCATAGATTACACCTTGAAACAGAGCTCACTCGGCGATCTCGAGAAAGGAAGCCGGGTGCACGTTGAGACGGATATCATCGGAAAGTTCGTCCGGCGGCTGGTGACGCCGTACATCAACAGCTGACCGCGCGGTCAGCCGAAAGGGACAGGAAAATGGCTTTTGGAACGGTCGAGCAGGCGATTGCGGACATCAGGGCGGGGAAACTCATCCTGGTGGCCGATGACGAGGACCGCGAGAACGAGGGAGACCTCATTTGCGCGGCATCGCTCGTCACGCCGGAGCTCATAAACTTCATGATTCGGAATGCCGGTGGCCTCATCTGCCTCTCGCTCAGCGCTGAGCGCGCAGACCAGCTGCGCCTTCCGCAGCAGAGCGAACAGAATTCCGAGGAGCAACGGACCGCGTTCACCGTCAGCATCGATGCGGCGCATCGCTTCGGGGTGACGACCGGGATAAGCGCGCAGGATCGCGCAAAGACGATTCAGGTCGCGGTGGACCCCGCGACGGTACCGGCTGATCTGCGTCGTCCCGGCCACGTCTTTCCGCTCCGCTCCCGGGATGGCGGGGTGTTGCAGCGTGTCGGACACACCGAGGCTGCTGTCGATCTGTCGCGCCTCGCCGGCGCCTATCCCGCTGGAGTGATCTGCGAAGTCCTCAACGAAGACGGTACCACCGCGCGACGCCCGCAACTCGAGGAATTCGCGGAGAGGCATCGGCTGACGTTCATAACTGTTGCGCAGTTGGTCGCCTACCGCCTCCAGTCGGAGCGACTTGTTCACCGCGTCGCCGAAGCGCGGCTCCCGACCGAAGTCGGCGTCTGGCGTGTCATCGGGTATCGAAACGACGTCGACGATCATGAGCACATCGCGCTCGTTTTCGGCGACGTCGAGCACACCGACGACAGCGTGCTCGTTCGCATGCACTCGAAGTGTCTTACCGGCGACGTTTTTCACTCGCTGCGCTGCGATTGCGGATGGCAGCTTCACACAGCGATGGAGATGATCGCCAGTGAAGGGCGCGGCGTGATTGTCTACCTCGATCAGGAAGGGAGGGGAATCGGCCTCCTCAACAAGCTCAAGGCGTACCAGCTCCAGGACACCGGCGCGGACACCGTCGAGGCCAACGAGCAGCTCGGCTTCAAACCCGACCTCCGCAACTATGGAATAGGCGCGCAGATTCTCCTCGACCTTCGCCTGCGGAAAATCCGTCCCCTTACCAACAATCCTCGCAAGCTCATCGGACTCGAGGGTTACGGACTCAAGGTGGAGGAGCGGGTGCCGATCGCGCAGTCGGCGACGGCCGAAAATTCCGACTACCTGGACACAAAGCGCGACAAGCTAGGCCACCTTCTCGCTTCCTGAATGGCCGAGTTGAGTGGTACGCCGCGGGGCGAAGGCCGGCGCGTCGCCGTTGTCGCCAGCCGGTTCAATCAGTCGATAACGCGCGCGCTGGTTGACGGGGCGCTTGACGCGCTCGTGCGACACGGCACGAGCTTCGACGACATCGACATCATCTGGGTTCCGGGTGCGTGGGAGCTGCCACTGGCGGTCCGCGGCGCGACGGCGAGTGAGCGCTACGATGCGGTCGTGGCACTGGGTGCGGTCATTCGCGGCGAGACGCCCCACTTCGACTACGTCGCGGGCGAAGCGTCTCGAGGGCTCGCCAAGGCAGCGAGCGAAGCCGACATCCCAATCGGATTCGGACTGCTGACTTGCGACAACATCGAACAAGCCGAAGCGCGTGCCGGCGGCACGCACGGCAACAAGGGTTGGGACGCCGCGCTTGCGGCACTCGAGATGGCAGACCTGATGCAGCACTTCGACGTCACGGATGAGAGTTGAGACTCGCGGGCGGGCACGGGCTCTCCAGGCGCTCTACGCGTGGGACGTGCGACCAGGGCAGGATCTTGCGAAGGTGGCGGTGAGGGTCTGGGACGATCTCGCCGTGAGTCCGGAGGAGCGGAAGTTCGCCGGCGCGATCGTTCGTACCGTAGTTGGGTCGCAGCGCGAGCTCGACGCCGGTCTCGTGGATGTCACCGACAACTGGCGCCTCGAGCGAATCGGTGCGATCGAGCGCTCCGTGCTGAGACTGGGCGCCGCCGAGCTGGAGCGTCGCGAGACCCCGCCCCGCGTCGTCATTCAGGAGGCGGTCCGGCTTGCCGAGCGATTCGGCAGCGCAGCCAGTGCGCGGTTCGTCAACGGCGTGCTCGACGCCTACGCGCGGCGGGCCGGCGTTCTTTAGTGCGAATCCTCGTACTCAACTGGCAGGACCGCGAGAACCCGCAGGCGGGCGGAGCAGAGCTTCATCTCCATCAGATTTTCGGCAGGCTCGCGGGCCGAGGTCACAGCATAGATCTGCTTTGCAGTGGGTGGGAGGGTGCTCCGCAGCGCGTTGTCCTCGACGGTATCGATGTGCATCGCGTTGGCACCCGTTACAGCTATCCGTTCCGCGTTCACTCGTACTATCGTCGCAACCTGGCGGCGTCGGGCTACGACGTCGTTATCGAGGATCTGAACAAGGCACCGCTCTACACGCCGCTCTGGAAGCTCGACCGGCTGGTCGCCCTCGTGCACCATCTCTTCGGCGCGACCGCTTTCCGCGAGACAGCCGCACCCTTGGCCGCCGCGCTTTGGCTCGCCGAGCGCCCCCTCGGTTGGCTCTATCGCAATCTTCCCTTCGAGGCAGTGAGCGAGAGTACCGCCGACGACCTCGTCCAACGGGGAATTCCCCGCGATCGGATCCGTATCATACATAACGGCGTGGACACTGAGGCGCTCACCCCCAATTACTCGCTTCGCTCACCGCAGCCGTTGTTCATTTATATCGGCCGGCTCAAGCGCTACAAGGGTGTCGACATCCTCATCCGCGTATTCGCGGCGCTCGGCGACACCCGGGCGACGTTCGAGATCGCCGGCAGCGGCGACTATCGCACGCATCTCGAAGACCTCACCCGCCGGCTGGGACTGGAATCGCGGGTGCGCTTTCTTGGATTCGTGCCGGAGGAGACGAAGGTCGCCATGCTCCGTCGCGCGTGGGCAGCGATGCTGGCGTCGCCCAAGGAGGGATGGGGAATCGCCAACATGGAGGCGGCCGCCTGCGGGACACCCGTAATCGCGAGCAACTCTCCGGGGATCCGCGAAACGGTGGTGGATGGCGAGACCGGCTTTCTCGTGCCCCACGGCGACGTGCCCGCGATGGCCGGTGCCGTGCACCGGCTGATGGATTCGCCCTCGCTCGTCAGGCAGATGGGAGAGGCGGGCAGGCGTCTTGCCGAAAGGTTCAGCTGGGACCGCTCGGCTGACGACACTATTGCGCACCTCGAAGAAGTGGTGCTGAGAGGCAACGATCGGTGGAGATAATTTTTCATGCACATCACGCGGTAATCGGGCTGCGCATGCGGCGTCGGGCGGAGCTTGCCGTCGAGCGCGCAGCCAGGCGTTTGTCACGGGCCGTTGACGCGGTTATCCGCTTTGAGCAAGATGGACCGGTGAAGCGCGTCGAGATCGTGCTGCACGCCCCGCGGCAGCGCAATATCGTTGCGCTCGGCGAGGCGAAATTCTATGGGCCCGCCCTGACGAGCGCGATCGACAAACTTTCGGCGCAGGTCCGCAAGCTCGGCGCCACACGAAAATCCGGCGTCCGAAAGCGCGCGGCGACCCTGGACCGAAAACTCGGAGTGCTGAGACGAGAGGCGACAAGAGTGACGAGAGCGTGAGTCGCTCCGTGACGGTGGGCCAGTTTCTCGAGCGGAGCGGCGAATCGCTCCAGCTTGAAGATCTCGGCGACGGCAGGGGACTGGATCGCGTAATCCCCGGCGCCGACGTCTCGAGTCCGGGCCTCGCCCTTGCCGGCTACCTGGACCGGTTCGTGGCCGAGCGACTGCAGGTGCTCGGCGAAACAGAGATCACCTATCTCGCGTCGCTCGATCCAGCCCAGCGCGACCGGATCCTTTCCAGCTTCTTCAACTTCCCGCTGCCGGTGGTCATCGTAACGAAGGGACAGGAGCTCCCCGACGGATTGGCAAGCGCGGCGGCGAAAAATAATGTCGCGCTCCTCCGCACCCGTCTCAAGACCGCCGAGTTCTACCGCCGCCTCAAGCCTGTGCTCGAGGGCGAATTCGCTCCGGCGACTACTCTTCACGGCTCACTGGCCGACGTTTTCGGCGTCGGTCTGTTCTTCATCGGTCGCAGTGGAATCGGCAAATCGGAATGCGTGCTCGACCTCGTGGAGCGCGGACACCGGCTGGTTGCGGACGACATCGTGATCGTGACGCGGCGCGGCAACGACGTTCTGATCGGCCGGAGCCACGAGCTGCAGCGGCATCACATGGAGATTCGCGGCGTCGGGTTGATCGACATCCCTTCGATCTTCGGAATCCGCGCCGTGCGGCAGCAGAAGCGCATCGAGGTCGTCGTGAAGCTCGATGACTGGGATCAGGAGGCGGTGGTCGATCGAACCGGGCTCGACACGCTGACGACAACGATTCTCGACGTCGAGGTCCCTCTCATCACGGTGCCGCTCAACCCCGGCAAGAACATCACCGTGATCGCCGAGGTGATCGCCCTGAACCATCTTCTCCGCTACTCCGGTATAAATCCGGCTCAGGTGTTCAACGACCGTCTCATCGGGCGCATGCGCCAGGCGGCAGCGGGGAACGTCAAGGAGTACCTCCAGGAAGATGACGAGTAGCGCGAGCGACGCCGATTCATCGCAGCTCGAGCAACAGGCTCCGCGGGCGATCATCGCCGGTCACGGACTCTTCCCGGAGGGAATGGTGAGCGCGGTGGAGCAGATCACCGGCTTCGGCAACGTCTTCGTTCCACTCTCCAACCTGGGGTTGAGCGGCGAGGACATCGAGTCGCGCCTGCGGGCGCGCGCCGCAGAGCTCAACGTAAAGGTCTTCTTCACCGATCTTCCGGCAGGAAGCGCGACCATCGCTGTCCGCCGGATAATGCGCGACACCGACGGTGTCGTTCTCGTAACGGGCACCAACCTGGCGACGCTGCTCGAATTCGTCTTCCGCGGCGAGGAGCGTCCCGGCGATGCAGCTCGACACGCCGCGGAGAAGGGTCGGACGGCGCTTGCGGCACAGGGTGATGCCTGATGCCGGTCGAGCTGTACCGTATCGATGACCGGCTCATTCATGGACAGGTGGTAGTCGGCTGGGGCCAGCCACTCAATATCCAGCTGATAGTCCTTGTTGATAATGAAGTTGCGTGCTGCGACTGGGAGCAGGACCTCTATCGCATAGGGGTCCCGCCGGAGATGGAGATCCGGTTTGCCGACGTTGCCACTGCGGTGCGCGACCATGCCTCGTGGATGAGCGATCCTCGTCCGAGCATCGTGCTCACCGGCGACGTCGCGACGATGCGTGCGCTGCTGCGCGGCGTGGACACGATTCGCGCGATCAACGTCGGCGGACTGCACCATCGTCCGGGCCGCAGCCCGAAGCTGCGCTATGTGTTCCTCACGCCGGAAGAGGAGGCGGAGCTGCGCGAAATCATCGCCAGTGGAGTCAGGGTGACCGCGCAGGACGTGCCGGCGGCACGGCCCGTCCCGATGGAAGAGATCCTCGCCACATCCGTTGCGGAGAAATCGGGATGACCGTAATGGATGTGTTCCCCATCGTGCTGCTCGGCGCGCTGCTCGGCCTGGACGTGGTGACCTTCCCCCAGGCGATGATCTCGCGCCCCATCGTTGCGGCGACCACCGCCGGCGCGCTGCTGGGGAACGCGATGGGCGGCCTGATGATCGGCGCCGTGCTCGAGCTGCTCGCGCTCGGCATGCTTCCCTTCGGCGCGTCGAAGTATCCGGAGTGGGGATCGGCGAGCGTCGTCGGCGGTGCTCTGTACGGATCGCGGTTCGGGGACCCTCAGGGCGCGCTTGCGGCGGGCGTGCTGGCAGCGCTTCTCACCGCCGTCGTCAGTGGCTGGAGCATGGTGAAGCTGCGGCGTCTCATTGCGTCGCGCGCCACGCGCATGCGGGGTGCGCTCGATGAGGGGTCGTCCTCAGCTATCATCGGGTTGCAGCTCTTCGGTCTCACCGCGGATCTGGTTCGTGGCGGGATCGTGACGCTGGGCGCGATGCTGTTATTCCGCCCCCTCGTCCAGGCAATCGTTGCGACATGGAGCTCGGGCCCGGTGCTCTCGCATGCGGTGGTACTGACGGTCGCCCTCGCAGTCGCCGCCGGCGCCATCTGGAAAATCTTCCGCAGCATTCCGCGCGCACGCATTCTGTTCGTCGCCGGTCTCGTAGTCGGCATGACTCTCCTCGTCAGCGGATGACGGCCGGCGTGGAGACCGGGGGGCGCCTGCCCTTCGCAACGTGGGTTCGGATCTATCTCCGTCTGTTCGCGGTGCAGGGGGCGTGGAACTACGAAACGCTGCTCGGCAATGGAATCGCCTTCTGCATGGAGCCCGCTCTGCGGCTCCTGCCCGGTGGCCGCGGCGGTCAGCAGTACACGCAGGCGCTCGCCCGGCACGCCCGATACTTCAATGCCCATCCATACTTCGCCGGCGTAGCCGTCGGAGCGCTCGCCCGAGCGGAGCTCGACCAAGTTCCGCCGGGACTCATCGAACGCTTTCGCATCGCACTCGGCGGCCCGCTCGGAAGCGTGGGCGATCGTCTCGTCTGGGCGAGCTGGCTGCCCTTTTGTTCGCTCGTCGCGCTCGGAGCGTTCGGGCTCGATGCCCGGCCGCTGACCGTCGTCGCTATCTTTCTGATTCTCTACAATCTCGGTCACCTTTCACTTCGCGCATGGGGACTTCGAGTCGGCTTCGAGCGAGGACTGCGGGTCGCCGATGCGCTCGGGCACCCGCTGCTTCGTCACGGGCCTCAGTATGTAGGCGCCGCGGCATCACTCGTCGCGGGCATCGCCCTTCCCCTCGCAGCGCGGAAAGTCATCGGGGATGGCCATTTCCTGACGGTCGGAATTGTGCTTCTGGCAATTGTCGCAGGGGTGCTCTTCTCCCGCTTCGCGGAGCGTGCGGAAGGCTGGCGGCTCGCGCTGGGCATTCTCGCACTCTTCGTAGTCTACTCGGTGCTCGGTTGATGCCTGACCGCACCGTGAAGATCGTCAACAAGCTGGGTCTGCATGCGCGGCCGGCCGCCGAAATCGTGAAGACGGCAGCCCGCTTCAAGAGCGAAATTACGATCATCCGCGATGAGCTCGAGGTGAACGGCAAGAGCATCATGGGAGTGATGATGCTGGCCGCGGAATTCGGATCGACGATCCTCATTCGCGCCGAGGGTGAGGACGCGCAAGCTGCGCTCGCCGCGCTCGAGGTCGTGGTCGCTGCCAAGTTTGGGGAATCGTGAGCTTCGATCGGATAGTCGCTGAAGGGCGCATCGTGGGGATGCCGGCTTCACCGGGCATCGTCATCGGCCCGGTGCACCTGCTCCTGTGGGAAGTCCCCGATGTTCCGCACCGCATCGTTGGCGACGACTCGGTTCCATCTGAAATCGAGCGGCTGCACGCCGCGATCGATCGAGCCAAGGAGCGGCTGGCTCAGGTCAAGCTGCGCGCCGAAAAACACGCCGGACCTGAAGAGGCGGCGATCTTCGACGTCCAGATTTCGATTCTCTCCGACCACGAGCTGATCGAGCGTGTCGAGAGCCTGATCCGCCAGAACATGAGCGCGGAGACGGCCTTCGACCTGGTGATGATCGACTGGCGCCAGCACTTCGCCAAGCACTCGCAGTCGATGATTCGCGAGCGCGTCGGCGATCTCGCCGACGTCCAGATCCGCGTGCTGTCGCTTCTCCTCGGGCTTCCCGACCACGATCCGGTTGACGTGCCGAAGGGAGCGAACGCGATTCTCGTCACGCATGACCTCACGCCGAGTCTCACTGTCCAGCTCGACCGCGAGGCGATAGCGGCCATCGCGACCGACGCCGGCACCCGCACGTCGCACGTGGCCATCCTCGCTCGCTCGCTCGGGCTGCCGGCGATCGTCGGCTTGCGCGACGCGACAACGCGCCTGCGCGCCGGTGAGCAGGTGATTCTGGACGGGTCGTCGGGATTGATCCTCCGGCAGCCGACGCCGGCGCAGATCGAGGCTTACACCGACCGTGCGATGCGCGAAGCGGCAGACGAGGTTGGGCTGCGCGATCTGGTCAATGCGGAGCCAGTCACGCTCGATGGGGTGCGGATCGTCCTGCGCGCGAACGTGGACCTGCCCGAGGACGCCGAGTACGCGGCACGCTCGGGCGCAGAAGGCGTCGGCTTGATGCGGACGGAGTTCCTCGTCGTCGGCCGAGCGTCGATGCCGGATGAGGAGGAGCAATACCGAGCGTATACGAAGGTCGTCAGCGCCTTCGACAATCACCCGGTAGTGATTCGAACCTTCGACATGGGCGGCGACAAGCTTCCAGTCGGCGGATATCCGACCGAGGCCAATCCCTTCCTCGGCTGGCGCGCGATCCGCATGTGCCTCGACGAGGCGGAGCTGTTCAAGACGCAGCTGCGGGCGCTTCTTCGCGCAGCGATGCACGGCGACGTCCGCATCATGCTTCCGCTGATCGTGACCGTTGACGAAGTGCGACAGGCCCGGCGTCTGCTCGAGGAAGCCGCGTCCGAGCTCGACGCGCGAGGCGTCGAGTATCGCCACGATCTTCCCCTCGGGATCATGGTCGAGACTCCGGCCGCGGCAGTGGCCGCAGATACTCTGGCCCACGACGTCGCCTTCTTCAGCATCGGAACGAACGATCTCGTTCAGTACACGCTGGCAGTTGACCGGGGCAACGCCAACCTCGCGTCGCGATTCACGCCGCTGCACCCGGCGGTGCTGAGACTGATTCGGCGCATCGTCGAAGTCGGGGGACACCACGGACTGGAGGTCAGTGTCTGCGGAGAGATGGCTTCGCAGCCGCTGATGGCGTTCGCGCTTATCGGCCTCGGTGTTCGTCAGCTCAGCGTCGCCGCCCGATCAGTCCCGCTCGTCAAGCGGATCGTGCGCGGAGTGAGCGCACGCGTCGCAACCGACGCAGCCGATGCGGCACTCGCTACGCAAACCGCGCACGAAGCCGAATCAGCGCTTCGCAGCCGGCTGTTGTCGGCGTTCGGCGATGCGCCATTCCTCCGCGATGGGTTGCCCGAGTACGTGGACGGGAATACCTTTGAAGGCTACGGCGGACCTTAGACCAATGTCGGCACGAATCGTACGGCGTGCCGTCAGTTCGCCTTCTCCTCGTCCCAATCCCTGAGGGATATCGTGCTCGATCGACACCTGTTCACTTCTGAATCAGTTACCGAGGGTCACCCCGACAAGGTAGCTGACCAGATCTCGGACGCCATTCTGGATGCAATCCTCACCGATGATCCAGACGCTCGCGTTGCCTGCGAGACGCTGGTGACTACCGGCCTCGCCTGCGTCGCCGGCGAGATTACCACCCACACCTACGTGCCCATCGCCGACATCGTCCGCCGGACGATCGAGCGCATCGGCTATACCGACGCCGCTTATGGATTCGATTCCAAGACGTGCGCCGTAATCAATACCATCGGCCGCCAATCGCCCGACATCAAACGCGGTGTCGATACCGGCGGAGCGGGCGATCAGGGAATGATGTTCGGGTACGCCACCGACGAGACCGAAGAGCTGATGCCCTTGCCGATCATTCTGGCGCATCGGCTGACCCGTCAGCTGGCGCACTGCCGTCGAAACGGCGGCGGTGACTGGCTGCGACCCGACGGCAAGTCACAGGTCACCGTCGTCTACGAAGACGGAGTTCCCGTCGAAGTGGACACGGTGGTCATCGCGACACAACACGATGACAAGATCTCCAATAAAAAGCTGCATGATACGGTGAAGTCAGAAGTGATCGAACCAGTTATCCCCAAAGAGCTTCGGTCGCGGAATATCAAGTATCACATCAACCCGACCGGGCGGTTCGTGGTAGGCGGTCCGCAAGGCGATGCCGGGCTCACCGGCCGCAAGATCATCGTCGATACGTACGGCGGTATGGGACGCCATGGCGGCGGGGCATTCAGCGGAAAAGATCCTTCAAAGGTCGATCGGAGCGCATCCTACGCGGCTCGCTGGGTTGCCAAGAACATCGTCGCCGCCAAGCTCGCGCGTCGTTGCGAGGTTCAGCTCGCCTATGCGATCGGCGTTGCAAAGCCTGTCTCGATTGCTGTCGACACTTTCGGGACGAACACTGTCCCGGAAGCGGCGATACTGAAAGCGGTGGAGAAGGTTTTCTCGCTGACGCCCGCCGACATCATCAAGGCGCTCGATTTACGGAAGCCGATATACGAGGAGACCGCGGCCTATGGACACTTCGGAAGGACGCCGAAGACAGTGGGGCATGGGAGCAGTGCGCGAGCATACTTCACCTGGGAGCGTACCGATCGCATCAGGCAGCTGCAAAAAGCCGTCAAGGGCTAGAACGGGGACTCGGACCGCAATTGATCCTGCGTTGTCCCGCGCGTTACATTCCCAGGATGCAGCTGGTTGAAGTTGAAGTCATGCGCCTCGGACTGGATCGGTCCAACAATTCCTACGTCGTGATTCTTCGCGAAAAGGAGGGGGAACGCCTGCTGCCGATCTGGATCGGGCAGGCGGAAGCGGAGTCGATCGTCATCGAAATGAGCAAGCTCCGGCGCGAGCGGCCGCTCACCCACGATCTGTGCAAGACCCTGATCACCGGGATGGGTGGGACTCTTCGCCGCATCCAGATCACCAAGGTCGAGAACCGCACCTATTTTGCCGAGCTGCACATTCGTGTCGACGACCGGTTGATTCAGATCGACGCCCGCCCCTCCGACAGCATCGCCATCGCTCTCCGCTTCTCGGCGCCGATCTTCGCGCAGGAAGATTTGCTCACGTCGCTGCTTTTCGAAGACAGCTCCGAGGAAACGGAGTCGATTTCGCCCGCCGCGGAGTCGGAGCAGTCGGATGAGATGACGCCGACTCAGCTCCAGAAATACCTGGAGAACCTGCGCCCGGAAGATCTTGGGAAGTTCAATATCTAAGCTGTTCCTCCTGCTCCTGCTGGCGATCGCGCCATCGTCAGGAGCGCAGGCGCCCGCAACAAGAACCCCGCCGGTCAATCCGGAGTCCGCGTCGCCGCCCGCCGATCAGATGGTCGCTGGTCAGGTCGTGCGGCCCGGTGCGACGAGGATGCTCCCCGTGCCGCACATCCGGGTGATGCTGCATCGCGTCGGATCCGACAGCGCCGCTCCGCTCGATTCCACCCGCGCCGACGCGGATGGACGATACGCATTCCGCTACCGCCGCACCGGCGACGAGTCAGCGATCTATTTCGTATCGGCTTTGTACGGCGGCATCGCCTACTTCACGCCTCCTTTGAACTTGCCCGTGGTGACAGGTGAAAGCGCCGAGATCGCGGTTTACGACACGACGTCCGCTCCGATCCGGATCGGCGTTCGCGGTCATCACATAGTGGTGTCGGCGGTGGACGCCAATGCGCATCGATCGGTTACCGAAGTGTACGAGCTGGCCAACGATACGTCGGTCACGCGCATCGCATCCGGCGTGGCCGGACAGGGCCCCGTCTGGAGCAAGGGCACGCCGGCTCACGCCAGCGGATTCCACGTGACGCAGGGAGACATTCCCGCGGCCGCCGTTGCTTTCAAGGACGGTCAGGTTCGCGTGTTCGCGCCGATCGCCCCCGGATTGGCTCAGCTCGCTTTCGCCTACGATCTGCCGGCGAGCGCATTTCCACTCAGTGTTCCAATCGAAGACTCCACTCAGATACTCGAAGTTCTGGTCGAGGACGAGAAAGGGCGTGTCAGCGGAGCCCGGCTCAGGGAAAGGGATCCTGTGGTTCTCGAGAGCCGCAGCTTTCGCCGTTTTCTCGCCGATGACGTCCCGATGAACGCCGTCACGTTGATAGATCTCCCTGCCGCGCCCCGCGCGAGCCTGGACCGACGCTACCTCATCGTCGTGACACTCGTCATCGCCCTCGCAATGAGCCTGGCGCTTGCACGCGCGTTGAGTCGACGCTAGCTTCGAATTACAACTGATCGCGAACGGAAGCCACGGAAACCGGTGAAAAGCCGGTGCGGCCCCGCCACTGTATCGGGCAAAAAAGACGCGCGCTTGTAGCACCACTGGCCAGGCATCAATGGCCGGGAAGGTGAGCGACGCGGCCCGGAGCCAGGAGACGACTTTCATTCGCGCCACGTGCTCAGAACCTCGGGGGAGGGGCTGGTGGCGATCGAGGCGCCGAATTTCGGCGCGTTGACGTTGCGGGCGTTCTCTCTTGAAGAGGATGCCCGTTTTGCGTATCGCTTTCCTGCTTCCCGCAGCACTGATATCTCTCGCCGGATGTAAATCCCGCGGCGAGCCGGAGCGAACTGCGCTCAGCGACGACTTCGGCGACACGGTCATCGTCCGCGGCACGCCGAAGCGTGTAGTGTCGCTGAATCCAGCGACCACTGAGATCGCTTTCGCGATTGGCGCCGGCGATCGCCTCGTCGGCCGCACCCACTGGGATCTCTATCCGGCGGCAGCGAGCGCCGTCCCCGATCTCGGCAGCGGCATCCGACCCAGCGTCGAAGCCGTCCTTGGCGCGCGACCCGACCTCG
>JBGPLS010000035.1:0-20074 GCA_041486565.1 Gemmatimonadaceae bacterium | reverse complement strand
AGTACATGGAGAAGTTCTCGGTGTCCCGACTCATCGGCGCTCCTCCGGGATACGTCGGCTATGAGGATTCGGGAACGCTCACCAAGGCAGTTCGCCGGAAGCCTTACAGCGTGGTGTTGCACGACGAGATCGAGAAGGCACACCCCGATGTGTTCAACATTCTCCTGCAGGTGCTGGATGAGGGGCATCTCACCGACAACTACGGCCGTGTGATCGACTTCAAGAACACCGTCGTGATCATGACCTCGAACGTTGGTGCCCGCGACATCACCAAAGGTCGCACGATGGGATTCGCGGCGCCGGACGGCCGGAATGCATTCGAGAGGATGGCGGAGAAGGTAAAGGAGGAGATGACTCACGTATTCAATCCGGAGTTCCTCAACCGGCTCGACGAGGTGATCGTCTTTCATCCGCTCTCAGAGGAGCACATCGGGCAGATCGTCGGCATCATGCTGAAGGACGTCCAGAAGCGTCTTGGGGACGAGGAGCTTACGCTCAAGCTCACCGATGCAGGCTCCGCGTTTCTGGTGAAGAATGGGTTCGACGAGAAGTTCGGCGCGCGGCCGCTCAGGCGGGCGATCCAGAAGTACATCGAGGATCCGCTCTCGGAGAAGATCCTCGTCGGAGAATTCGCAAAGGGAGATGAAATCGAGGTCGATGTCGCGCCAGGCGGAGACAAGCTCGAGTTCCGGGTGCTGACGAGTACGACCAAGGCCTAGAGTTCGTCGCTGGGGATCGACGGGCGTGAGATAGAGCGTCCATCCGTCCGGATCTGTTCGCTCGCCGGTGAGACGGTGAGACAATGAGGTTACACACAGAGGGACGCTAAGCTGACGCAATGGCTCGGCGTCCTTTTTTTTCGATTGACTCATCTCGCTGGTCAGGCTTTTGTCGCGCGAGCAGTTCGCATTGAAGTTCCTCACCGTCTCACCGCCTCACTGGCTACCCCGATGATCCTTGGCCCGAAGCCAGTGCATGCCGCAGCGGACATCCACGGACTTGGCAGACCGACCCTCCGAAAGCTCGGCGCGGCAACGTGTTGGATGCGCGCGTTGTCTAACTCTCGAGACCATCCACCGCGGACCTTGAGCATCCGACTCGTGTATATTTCAGCAATGCAAAAGCTTGTAGTTTCCCTGCTGTTTTTGTCCGCAGCGGGCTCATCCGCGCTCGCCCAGGACGCGGCCACCGGTGTTTGCACAACCCCCGATACGGTCACTGTGACGGGGAACGCCCGCGTCAATGACGTCACGATTCGGACGGCGGCCGGCCTGGCGCCTCACGTGCTGCTCAACTTTCGCGACATCCAGCGCGCCATCAAGGCGCTTTTTGCCACCGGACAGTTCGATGATGTCCAGATCGTCTGCGTCGTCCCGCCAGCCGCGCCCAGGACGACTCTCGGCATCCACGTCAAAGAGCGCCCCGTTCTGGCGAACTACAGCGTCGTCGGCGCTGATCGCGTCGATCCCAAGGATATCAAGGAGCGTCTCGCCCTCGCCGTCGGGCGCCCGCTCGATCCAGCCGCCGTCGCCACGGCCGTGGCACGGGCCGACTCGCTGTACGAGGCAAAAGGCTACTATCTGGCCCGCATTCACACCGACAGCTCGATCGCCGGCGACAAGATCAGTATCGTCTTCCGGATCGAGGAAGGTCGGCGCCTGGCGATCTCGGGTCTCCATGTGTCCGGCAACCGCCGTGTTCGAGCGGAAGACATCGCGGCAGTCATGGAGTCCAAGCCGGAAGGCTTCTGGTGGTTCCGCAATGGCGAGTTCGACGATTCCAAGTACGCGGGCGATCTCGCGGAGCGGATCCCGGCCCTCTATTCGAGCCGGGGTTACATCGATTTCAGGATCCTCAACGACTCACTCATCATCGACCGCGAGGCGGGAAAGGCGATCATCGATCTGACCGTCAGCGAGGGACCGCGCTACACCATCGGCAGCTTCGAAGTCATCGGCAACAAGCGCTTCTCCACCGAAGAAGTGCGACAGTACTATCCATTCGGATCGCAGTCGGCGACGATCACGCAGCGCGCAATGGGAATCGTCCGCCGCAGCTACCATAACCCGCCGAACACATTCGACGCCGGTAAGTGGGAAGACGCTGAGGGGAAACTCCGCGACGCGTACAGCGACGAGGGCTACATCTACGCCCGCATCCGCCCCGTGGTCGAGCGGCTTCCTGGAAATGACAGCCTGCGGGCAGTCAATCTGAGGTGGGAGATCGACGAGTCGGCGCCCGCGATCGTCAATCGGATCGACATCGAAGGGAACGACTTTACGTACGAGTCGTGCATTCGGGAGCAGATCGTCCTTGCCCCCGGCCAGGTGTTCAACCGGAACTATCTGCTGCGCAGCTACCAGAACATCGGCAACCTGAACTTCTTCGAGACCCCGATGTCCGCCCCGGAGACTCGCCCGAACGGCGATCAAGGCGACGTGGACATCGTGTTCCATGTGAAGGAGAAGCGCACCGGAAACATCAACTTCGGCGCCTCGACCGGCCAGGGCACCGGCGTGGGCGGCTTCATCGGGCTCGACCAGCCGAATCTCCTCGGCCGATGCAAACGCGCTCAGCTGCAGTACCAGTTCGGGAAGTATATCAACGATTTCAACGCGACGTACACGGATCCCAACATCAACCAGACTCGCATCTCGGGAAGCGTCACCGCGTACCACACGGCATCGCGCTTCCGTTTCGCGGATCTCGGACGCGCCACCCGCACCGGCGGACAGGTACAGGTTGGATTCCCGGTGCCGAGCTCAATCTACAGCCGGATCCTTCTCTCTTACGGGGGAGAGGCGGTGAAGTACGGCAACGAAGGCCTTTTGAGCACCATCGCCAACGAATGCGCAAGGTGCTTCCGTTCCACCGTCGGCCTGACTGCGGCTCACGATACGCGGGTCGGTCTTCCCTTTGCTGCCGAAGGAGGGTCGCAGACGATCACCGCGCAGTTCAATGGTGGTCCGCTCGGCGGCACTGCCGCGTTCCAGCGATATACGACCGAGCTCAGGTCGTACGTTCCGATCGGCACTCTCGGCAGCGGCGGCCTCGGCAGCGAGCCGATGGCGATCGTCCTCGGTCTGAGCGCCAGGTCGGGCGCGCTGTTCGGCAATCCGGGACCATTCTTCTACTCACAATCGTTCTCGCTTGGTGGCACGCAGTATGGCGAGCCGCTTCGCGGTTACGACGAGTTTTCGATAACTCCCAACGGCTACGACGCGCTCGCGGCTGAAGGGCAGGGGGCACGGCGTCAATCGTTCGGCAACGCTTTCTTCGTGGGCACGGCCGAGTTGGGCCTGCGCGTGAATCAGTCGCTGTATTTCAATACATTTTTTGAGGGCGGTAACGTGTGGGGTCATCCGCGCGAGTTCGATCCCACACGGCTTTTCCGTAGCGCGGGATTCGGCGCGGCTCTCGTCAGCCCGCTTGGACCCATAGGTGTCGACATCGGGTACGGATTCGATAAACTGGACACGGCCGGACGGCCGGCGCCTGGTTGGAAATTGCATTTCAAGCTCGGCCAAGTCTTCTAACACCGGAGTTTTACATGGTTGGTTTCACACGTGCGATTTCGCTCGCACTGTCGTTGTCTGTTGTTGCAGCGGGCTCTCTCGCCGCGCAGG
This sequence comes from Gemmatimonadaceae bacterium, assembly GCA_041486565.1. Classification (GTDB taxonomy): domain Bacteria; phylum Gemmatimonadota; class Gemmatimonadetes; order Gemmatimonadales; family Gemmatimonadaceae; genus UBA4720. The sequence continues at coordinate 16,448 of JBGPLS010000035.1, read as the reverse complement.
CAACGCCAAAATTTGGCTACGTAAACTCGGCGGCGATTCTCGCCCAGGCTCCGGGTCGAGCCGAGGCCGAGGCGCAGTTCAATACCGAGGTCAAGGCATATCAGGCCCAACTTCAGCGGATGAGCGATTCGCTCCAGCTACTGGCGTCGAATTTCGACAAGGAAGCGCCGAAGCTCGACAGCGTCGCTCGCGAGACCCGCGCGAAGTCAATCCGCACGAGGGAAACTGATTACCAAACGCGGGCGCGCCAGCTCGACGAGCAGATGCAGAATCGTCAGGCCGAGCTCATACGTCCGTTGATGGAGCAGCTGCAGAAGATCATCGAGGCGGTGCGCTCAGAGGACAACTACGCGATGATCTTCGACGTCGGCTCGCAGACCAGCGTCATCGTCGCCGCCGACAAGAACCTCGACATCACCGCGAAAGTACTGGCGCGCCTGAAGGCAGCGCCGAAGCCGGCCGCCACGCCCAGCACATTGACCCCGAAGCCCGCTGGAGTGTCACGTCCCCCGGATCGGTGATCCAGGACGGCACCGAGCTTTCATCTCTCAGCGGTGAGCGTGCTTGCACTCTCACCGCTCGTGCCATTGCGGGTATCGTAGGCGGCGAGCTGCGCGGCGCCCCGGCGACTGTTGTGAGTGGCGTCGGCCCCCTGGACCGGGCAGGCGCCCAGGACGTCAGCTTCGTTTCGCAATCCCGCTACGTCCAGCTCTTCCGCGATACGCGCGCCGGTGTGGTGCTCGTGACACCCGAGCTCGCCGATTCCCCGAGCAGCGCCCCATCGCGCGTCATCGTGCCCAATCCACACGACGCACTTCTCGCCCTCCTTCCAAGATTCTATCCTGAGCCGGAGCGAGCCCCGACGATACATCCGACGGCTCGAATCGGCCGCGGCGCCCGGTTGGGAAAGGGTGTCTCGCTCGATGAGCATGCGGTCATCGGTGCGGGCGCGACGATCGGTGATGGAGTCTGGATCGGCGTCAATGCCGTCATCGGCGATGGGGTGAGAATCGGAGAGAAGACGCGGGTCTTTCCGAACGTAACGGTTTACAGCGGATCGGAGATCGGGGCCCGTGTGCGCATCCACGCCGGCGCAGTGATCGGATCGGACGGATTCGGGTATGTCTTTCGCGACGGGGTGCACGCAAGGATCCAGCACATCGGACGATGCATCATCGGCGACGACGTGGAAATCGGCGCCAACACGACAGTGGACCGCGGAAGCATCGACGACACGGTGATCGGAGCCGGGACGAAGATCGACAATCTCGTGCAGATCGGGCACAACGTTCGCGTCGGACGCCTTTGCCTGATCATAGCCCAGGTCGGGATCTCGGGCTCGACGCACATCGAGGATGGCTGTGTGCTCGGTGGCCAGGCGGGACTCGGGGGCCACATCACGATCGGCGCGGGCGCCAGGATAGCAGCCCAGGCGGGAGTCTTCGGCAACGTGCCGGCAGGCGAGTCGTGGTCGGGATACCCGGCCCGCCCGCATCGCGAATCACTTCGGGCGACCAGCGCCCTCCACAAGCTGCCGTCACTGCTGAAGCGAATCGAGCAACTGCTCGACGAGAAGATTCCCCGTTGACGCGGCTCACGATCGGAAAATCGATGGAGGTGGAGGGAACCGGACTCCATCTCGGCAGGCCGTGCAGGTTGACATTCAAGCCGGCGCCGGCCAAGCACGGCATCGTCTTCGTCCGGACAGACATTCCCCGCAGCGCGCCGATTCCCGCTCTTGTCGGGCAGGTCTCAGCGAGCGAGCGCCGCACCCAGCTCGGGAGCGGCCGCTGCTCGGTGCACACGGTGGAGCATGTGCTGGCCGCCGTCTCGGCGCACGGAATCGATGACCTGACGATCGCGATGGACGGTCCCGAACCGCCTATTCTCGACGGAAGCGCGGCACCATTCTTCGAGGCGCTCTCATCCGCCGGGCTTGCGACTCTCGAAGGGCAGCCGGATTATTTGACGCTGCGCGAGCCGGTACGGATCATTGATGGCGAATCGGTCTACGAGGCCTATCCGTCATCCCAGCTCGAGCTGGATGTGACGATCGAGTTTTCCCACCCGATGATCGGGCGACAGACATCCCGCATCGGGGTAACGCGCGAGACCTTCGGCAGCGAGCTCGCATCGGCGCGAACCTTCGGCTTCGTGCGGGAGGTCGAGGAGCTTCGCGGGAAAGGACTGATAAAGGGTGCATCGCTCGAGAACGCGGTCGTTCTCGACGATTCGACGGTGTTGAGCGGACCGCTCCGATGGAGCGACGAGTTCGTGCGCCACAAGATGATGGACTGTGTCGGCGACCTCGCGCTCGCGGGCGCCCACGTGCGGGCTCGGATCGTCGCGCTCAAGCCGAGTCATCGCGGCACTGTGACATTGGTCAGGGAGCTGATTCGGATGGGAGTCAGAAAGTCGGACAACGGAGCCGCTCGTGCCGGACCAGGACGAGATCAGGGGAGGGAAGTCGTGTACGAAATAGAAGACATCATGAAGGTGCTGCCCCATCGTTACCCGTTTCTACTCGTCGACCGGATTCTCGAGATCGAGGAGAACAAGCGGATCGTCGGGCTGAAAAACGTCACGATCAACGAGCCGTTTTTCGCCGGTCACTTCCCGGGCCATCCGGTGATGCCGGGCGTGCTGATAATCGAAGCGATGGCGCAGGTGGGCGGGATGCTCCTCATGGGCTCGGTGAAGGGCCCGGAAACGAAAGTCGTCTACTTCATGTCACTTGACAACGTCAAGTTCAGGCGGCCGGTCAAGCCTGGTGACCAGATCCGTTTCGAGCTCGTAGTGACCCAGATCCGGGGAATGGTCTGCAAGATGAGAGGGGTCGGAACGGTGGATGGCGAGGTGGTGGCAGAAGCCGACATGGCGGCTATGGTCCGCGATAGATGAAACGTGGGGGGGGCATCCACCCGACCGCGATCATCTCGCCAAAGGCACAGCTGGGGGCTCGCGTCGAAGTCGGCCCCTTTGCAATCATCGGCGACGGCTGCGAGGTCGGCGACGACTGCGTGATTGCCCCGCGCGCAACGCTCGAGCGCGACGCGCGGCTCGCATCCGGCGTGAAGATCGGCATCGGCAGCGTAATCGGCGGGGCGCCACAGGATCTGAAATACGCCGGCGAGCCGACGACCGTGGAGATCGGACGGAATACCATCGTCCGCGAGTATTCAACTATCAACCGCGGAACTTCCCAGTCGTTCAAGACAACGGTCGGCAGCGGCTGCCTGCTCATGTCGTATGTGCACCTGGCGCACGACTGTCACATCGGAGATGGCGTCATAATCGCCAACGGAGTCCAGGTGGCCGGCCACGTCACCGTCGAAGAGAAGGCGACGATCTCCGGCCTCTCCGCGGTGCATCAGTTCGTGCGGATCGGAAGGTACAGTTTCATCGGAGGCTGCTCGCGCGTCTCGAAGGACATTCCGCCATTTCTCAAGGCGGTGGGAAACCCGTTGAGGCTTTACGGGTTGAACAGCGTGGGACTTCGACGCAACGGCTTTCCGGAGAACGTGGTGCGCGAGCTCAAGCGGGCTTACCGCCTTTTCTTCCGCTCCGACCTGAACCTGACGCAGGCGATGCAGCGTGCCGAGACGGAGCTCGAACAGTACCCGGAGGTCGCCGAGCTTGTTCAATTCGTGGAGGCGAGTGAGCGGGGAGTAGTTATTTGACAGCGCCGCTGAGGATGGGAGTGGCCGGCGCAGGAAGCCTTGGCTTCCATCACATCCGTATTCTTCGCGACCTCGAGGACGTGCACCTGTGCGGCTTCGTCGAAGGACGCGCGGATCGGGCGGCGCAGGTCGCGTCTGAGCTGGGCGTGCAAGCCTATCCCGATCTGACTTCGCTGCTTGACGACGTCGACGCAATCACGATCGTAGTTCCTACACCTGCGCACTTCGAGGTGGCGAAGCAGGCGATCGAGCGCGGCAAGCACGCGTTCATCGAGAAGCCGATCACCACAACGCTCGACCAGGCGGATGAGCTGCTCGCTATCGCCAGGCGCACCGGCGCCCTCGTACAGACCGGGCATGTCGAGCGATTCAATCGTGCCGTGCGGGCAGCGTTGCCTCATGTCTCGAGGCCTCGCTTCATCGAGAGCGAGCGCCTCGCGCCGTTCAATCTGCGTGGGTCGGACGTCGCGGTCGTGCTCGACCTCATGATCCACGACATCGACCTCGTGCTGACTCTCGTCGGCGACACGACCGATTCGATCACCGCCGTCGGTGTTCCAGTGCTGACACCGATGCTCGACATCGCCAACGCCCGGGTGACCTTCACGTCAGGCGCGGTCGCCAACATCACTTCGAGCCGGATCTCCCGCGAGCGGGTGCGAAAGATCCGCATCTTCCAGCCCAGCGGCTACATCTCCCTCGATCTAGCCGCAGGGGCCGGGGAGTTCTTCCGACTCCGGGAGCGAATGGATCTGAGGAATCCGCCCTCCGGTCCGGTTGACATCACCGATTTTGTGGACCGCATTCCGCTGATCGCTCCGGCAGGCGAGCCGTTGAGGCTCGAGTTCGAGAGCTTTGTCGCCGCGATACGCGGCGAAGGGCCGGTCCTGGTAACCGGAGAAGAGGGGCGCCGGGCGCTCGCCGTGGCGCTCAGAATCGTCGCCGAGATAGAGCGCACCGCGCCAGCATTCGCCGGAGACCTCGCCGCCGCTCGTGTCTGAGGTCCTCTTCATCGCCGGCGAGGCGTCGGGAGATCTTCATGCAGCTGGTGTAGCGGAGCAGCTCGGCAGGATCAGGCCGGAGCTCAAGCTCGTCGGAATCGGCGGTCCCCGGATGAAAGCCGCCGGAGTGGAGCTGATCGCAGGCTACGGCGAAATGGCAGTGATGGGTTTCATCGAAGTGATCCGTCACTTGCCGCGTCATCTCGAGATGCTCGACGAGGTTCGCACGAGACTCGAGCGGGGGCGAGTCAGTCTCCTCGTCCTCGTGGATTACCCGGGATTCAACATGAAGGCCGCACGAGCCGCAGCCGCCGCGGGGGTGCCGGTGCTCTACTACGTTACGCCGCAAGTGTGGGCGTGGGGCGCGGGACGGCTTCCCGGGCTGGCGAAGACAGTCACGCGCGCAGCGGTGATCCTGCCGTTCGAGGAGCAGCTCCTGCGCGGCTATGGAGTCAACGCAACCTTCGTCGGCCATCCGCTGCTGGATCGCGCGGGTGAGCTGCCCTCCAGGGAGGCGGCACGCGCATCTCTGAAATTGTCCCCTGATCGCCCGGTTCTGGCTCTTTTTCCCGGCAGTCGGGAACAGGAGATCGACCGCCACCTCGATGTCTTCGTCGAGACGGCGCGAATAGTTGAGGGACTGATACCGGGCATTCAGATCGTCGTCAGCGTCGCTCCGACGGTGACGCTCGAGCCAGGTCGATGTTCCTACCAGCGAGTCGAGTCGGCGTCGTTCACCGTACTCCGCGCCGCGGACGCGGCGCTGTGCAAGAGCGGTACGACCACGCTCGAGGCGGCAATCGCCGACTGTCCGCTGGTTGTTGCGTATCGCACCGGCTTCATTTCGTATCTGCTCGCGCGGGTGATGGTCAAGATCCCGCACATCGGGCTGGTGAACGTCGTCGCGGGCAGGGAGGTTGCGCGCGAATTCGTGCAGGACGCGCTCCGGGCGAGCGACGTAGCGGCCGCGCTGGTCCCGCTTCTCGAGGAAGGAAGCGAAGAGCGTCAGCGTGTTCTGGACGGGCTCGCGGAAGTAAGGAGCCGTCTCGGGACGCCTGGTGCAGCGTCGCGCGTCGCGGCGATGGCGAGCGAGCTCGTGCCGTGAGAGAGAGGACGACTGACGACGAATTCCCATTCTCGGCGCGCGTCGCTCAGCTCGCCGGCGGTGCCACGCTGCGGGCACTCGCCGCTACCTGGCGATTCCGCGTCGTCGGCGGTGTGGCGATCGAATCGCTGCGCGCAGCCGGAAAGCCATTCATCTTCTCGCTGTGGCATGGACAGCTGCTGCCGCTGATCTGGTACCATCGCAGGGAAGGGGTCGCGATTCTCGTCAGCGAGCACCGGGACGGGGAGTTGATCGCTCGCGTTGCCCGCGCGATGGGGTATCGGCTGATTCGCGGATCGACGACACGAGGGGGAGAGCGAGCACTTCTCAGGCTGGTGAAGGAGCTGAAGTCGGGTGTCGAGGTGGCGGTCACTCCAGACGGACCCAAGGGTCCTGCACGGAGCTATGCTTCCGGGGCGCTCATTGCGGCGCAGCGTTCCGGCGCGCCAATTCTTCCAATCGCGGCGCACGCCGATCGCGCGTGGAATCTTTCGAGCTGGGATAATTTCATGATTCCCAAGCCCTTCGCACGAGTGACCGTGGCCTACGGCCCGCCTACCCACGTCATCGCGACGACCTCGCGTGAAGCTGTCGCTCAGGCGCCCGTGTTCGAGGCGCTCATGAAAGAGACGGAGCGCGTCGCTTGCAGCTGATCGACCGCGTCTGGCACGGAGAAGATCGGCTCGCGCGTGTGACGCGAATCGCGCTCGCCCCGTTCGCGGGCGTTTACCGGATAGTCACCGGTACTCGCGGATGGATGTACGACCATTCGTTGCTGCGCACGGCGGCATCACCGATTCCCGCCGTCAGCGTCGGTAATCTTTCAGTCGGTGGAACGGGAAAGACTCCCTTTGCCGCGTGGCTCGCGTGCGAGCTCGCCCGTCGCGGTGCGGAGCCGGCAGTCGTTCTGCGCGGCTACGGCGGCGATGAGCCCCTCGTTCACGCTCGTCTCAACCCCGGAATTCCGGTGGTGATAGAACGGAGCCGCGTGGACGGGATCAGACGCGCTGCCGCTCTCGGCGCTACAGTCGCGGTGCTTGACGATGCCTTTCAGCATCGCGCTGCCTCGCGCGTAGGGGACGTTGTGCTGATCGCGGCCGAACAGTGGGGCGGTTCGATGCGACTCCTTCCCGCGGGACCCTGGCGCGAGCCGCTCACCGCACTCGAGCGCGCTTCGCTCGTTGTGATAACAAGGAAGACGGCGGATGATTCGATTGTCGGCCGACTTGCTGCGACCGTTCGCGCCACAGTCCCAAGCCTTCCTCAGGCTGTCATCCGGTTTTCGTTGGGCGAGCTGAAAAGCACGAAGAGAAGGAACGAGAGCGAGACAGTACCGCTCGCCGCGCTCGCGCGACAACGTGTGATCGCAATCACCGGCGTCGCAGACTCAGGCGCGTTTTTTCGTCAGCTGTCGGATGCGGGCGCAATGGTCACCGGCTTCCCATTTCCCGACCATCACCGATTCACTCCCGCGGAAATTGCCGACATTCTCGCAAAGATCCCCGCAAGCGGCGCAATGGTTGTTTGCACCCTCAAGGATGCCGTAAAACTGGACACGATCTGGCCTGCCACGGCACCTCCATTATGGTATGTTTCACAGGCTTTGGAGGTCGAGAGCGGTGGTGAATCGCTCGAGAAGCTCCTGTCGGAACTCACTTAGAATCGTCTCGTCCGAAGGTAGATCACCAGACGCAACCGCGTCATCGAAACCATAACCCACGCATGGCCACCGATCTTCGCCTATCCACTCATACGATCGTCCGTCCTGACAAGGACACCTTCCTCGATGAGGAAAATCCCTTCGAAGCAATGATGCTTCGCTTCGACCAGGCAGCCGAGCTGCTGGATCTCGAGCCTGGGCTTTACCGAGTCCTTCGCAACCCCGAAAAGCAGATCATCGTCTCCATTCCAGTCATGATGGACAATGGAGAGGTTGAGGTCTTCACGGGCTACAGGGTGCTCTACAACACTTCCCGTGGTCCCGCAAAGGGCGGCATTCGCTTCGACCTGCAGGTCACGCTCGAGGAAGTCAAAGCCCTTGCGGCATGGATGACCTGGAAGTGCGCGGTGGTGAACATCCCCTTCGGCGGCTCGAAGGGTGGCGTCGTCTGCGATCCTCACACGATGAGCGCCAGCGAGCTGGAAAGGCTCACTCGGCGATATACCGCGGGGATCATCAACGTGCTGGGGCCCGACTCGGATGTCCCGGCACCAGACGTCAACACGAACGAGCGCGTGATGGCGTGGATCATGGATACGTATTCGATGCACGTCGGTCACACTACGACGGCGGTCGTCACCGGAAAGCCGGTCGAAATGGGCGGATCACTCGGCCGCCGCGAAGCGACGGGACGGGGCTGCATGATCGTCGTCAGGGAAGCGCTGGCGCACCTTGGCATGCCGGTAAAGGGCACGACCGTCGCAGTTCAGGGATTCGGTAACGTGGGATCCGTGGCGGCGCAGCTGCTGCACGCCGAAGGATGCAAGGTCGTCGCCATCGGCGATCGCTCCGAATCGATTTATGATCCGAATGGAATCGACGTCAACGACGCCATCGCGTACGCGGGCAAGCATCGCCATCTCGACGGATACGGAAAGGGAGAGGTGATCAGCGGAGCCGATCTGCTTACGCTCGATGTGGACGTCCTCGTCCCGGCGGCGCTCGAGAATGTGATCACGACGAAGAACGCGGGCGACATCCGCGCCCGTATAATCTGCGAAGGCGCAAACGGTCCAACGAGCGCGGCCGCGGATTCCATTCTCGAGGAAAACGGCGTTTTCGTGATCCCCGATATTCTCGCCAATGCCGGTGGTGTGACCGTGTCGTACTTCGAGTGGGTGCAGGATCGCGGCGGGTATTTCTGGACTGAGCAGCTGGTGAACGATCGCCTTCGCGCCATCATGACGCACAGCTTCCAGGCGGTTCTCAGTCTCTCCAAACAGCACAAGGTCAACATGCGCACGGCGGCCTACATGCTCGCCATCAGCCGCGTTGCGACCGTGCACAGATTGCGGGGCGTCTACGCCTGATGCGGTTGACGGTCGCTGTCGTCGGGAAACCGCGGAACGCGGCTCTGGCGGCGGCGATTCATGAATACGAGACTCGGGCGGCGCGGTACTGGCCGCTCGACGTTCATGAGGTCAGGGAGGAGCGGGGACCCTCGCTCGCTCCGCGTATCGTGCGGCAGCGGGAAGGGGAGCGACTCGCCGAGCGCGCCGGGACTTCGCAGCTCGTGGCCTGCGATGCATCGGGACAAGGCTTCACCTCCGAGCGGTTCGCGGATTGGCTTCGCTCCGAGCGCGACCGCGACCGGGATCTGGCTTTCGTGATCGGGGGAGCTTTCGGCCTTTCGGAGGATCTGCTCGAGAGATCGTCTGCCCGGCTGTCGCTCGCGCCGTGGACCCTTCCCCACGAGCTCGCCCGCCTCGTCCTGGCCGAGCAGCTCTATCGCGCCGGGACGATCGTCCGCGGAGAGCCGTACCACAAATGACGGGGCCGGATGTCTGAGTGGTTCGAATCGTGGTTCGGCGAGGAGTACGTCGCGCTCTACCCGCATCGCAACGAAGCTGAGGCAGAGCGCGCGGTGGCGCTCATTGCCGGGACACTCGGAACACGTTCCGTGCAACGGGTGCTGGATCTCGCGTGCGGATCGGGGCGTCACGCGCGATATCTGGGACAACGGTGGTGGACTTCCGGTGTCGACCTCTCCGAGACCCTCCTCGGCATTGCCCAGCGCAACGGGATTCCGGCGAGGCTCGTGCGGGCGGACATTAGGGAGCTGCCGTATCGCCAGTCGAGCTTCGACCTGGTGGTGAATCTGTTCACGAGCTTCGGATACTTCGAGACCGACGCGGAGCACGAGCGCGTGATTCAGGACATTCGGCGTGTGATGACAGCAGGCGGCACGTTCGTTCTCGATTTCTTCAACGCGCGCCAGGTGGAGGAGCAGCTCGTTCCATACGACGAGAGCTCGATCGCCGGGAGAAAGGTGGAGCAGAGACGGGAGATTACCGACGATGGCCGGTTCGTCGTCAAGCACATTTCGATAAAGGACGACGGAAGGCAGTTCGTCGAGCGGGTGCGACTCTTCAGTCAGCGGGATCTTGTCTCGATGCTCGACCGTGCGGGGTTCCGCGTCGAGAAGTCCTATGGCGATTATGACGGCGGGCCTTTGACCGAGACTTCTCCGCGGGTGATTCTTTTTGCGAGGGGCAATTGACGCTCCGTGTGATCTCGACGCCATTGACGGGCAAGGGGCTCACCAGTGCCGCGCTCTCGGGCTCCGCGGCGCCCGGGTGGTACGTTCCACGGCCGCGTGGCCGCGACGAATGGCGTGCGCGAGCCGAAACAGTGCTGGCGGGGCTGGACTCACGCGATTGGCTGACGCCATTGGCGGACGCGCTGAAGCCGACTGGTCGCGCCGCAGAAAGACTTACCGCAGCCGCCAGGAGCGGATTCGTCGTCACCGCCGGCCAACAGGCAGGGCTCTTCGGCGGGCCTTTGTACACATGGTGGAAGGCGCTCTCCGCGATTGCTTTTGCCGACGCTCTACAAGAGGCCACAGGCGTTCCGGTTGCTCCGGTCTTCTGGGCAGCGACCGATGATTCTGATTTTGCCGAGGCCGCATCCACTGTCGTCGCAAACGCGGAGGGCGCGCAGAGAATCCAGCTCCCGCACATGGACGACCCGGGGTTGCCGATGGCGCTTGTGCCGCTTGGCGATCTGACATCCCAGCTCGCTGCCTTGCGCGCGGCGGCAGGCTCGGCGCCCCACGCGGAAATACTCGAAGTCATCGCCCGCGCCTACTCGTCCGGAGAAACCGTCGGCAGCTCATTCGTCGCGCTGTTGCGCGAGGTGCTCGCCCCCCTTGGTGTCGCAGTGCTCGACTCCGCGCACGCGGCGGTGAGAGCGCGCGGGCGCACAGTGCTCGTGCGCGCTCTCGAGAAGGCGAACGAGATCGAGTCGGCACTTCTCGCGCGCGATTTCGAGTTGCAGGCGGCGGGGTTCTCGCCGCAGGTCCAGACGGTCAAGGGGCGCTCCCTCGTATTCGCCGCCACGGATGGCCGTCGCGCGCGAGTTTCGCTACGACATGCGCAGGAGGTGGCGCACGGCCCCACCTCGGTCGAGCTCTCACCTAACGTTCTGCTCCGCCCAATTCTCGAGCGGAGCATTCTCCCAGCGGTTGCATATCTCGGTGGCCCGGCGGAGATCGCGTACTTCGCCCAGGTCGCCGCCGTCGCCGGCGCGCTCGAGCGCGATGCGCCCCTCATTCTCCCTCGCTGGTCGGGGATGGTGATCGAGCCTCGCGTGCAAAAGATTCTCGACAGATACTCCCTCAAGCCAGCCGACTTCAGCGATCCGCACGCGGTGGAGACGCGGCTCGCCAGAGAGTCGCTGCCGCCTGTCCTGCGGTCGAGCATCGCCGAGCTTCGCCGCTCTATCGAGGAGCAGATCAGAAAGGTGGCGGCAAGCAGCGACAGCAGTCTCGTGTCGGATCGCGTGATCGAAGGGCTTCACCGCAACCTCCTGCACCGCGTCGAGCGCCTCGAGCGGCGATACACCGCTGCGGTGAAGCGACAGGGCAGCGCGACGCTGCGTGACATCGCAACCGCGCGGGCATCGCTTTATCCGGGCGGGTTCCCGCAGGAACGCTCCCTGAATGGCATTCCCCTCATGGCGCGGCACGGCGATGAGCTGTTCGACGCAGTCATGACTGAAGTCGCGCCTCACGCTGCGTCGCTGGTATGAACGGGGCCGGCTCTCGCGGAGCCGCATTCCTCGTGGGCACCGGCATACTCCTCAGTCGTATCGCCGGTCTCGTCAGGAACAAGGTCTTCGCCTACTACTTCGGCAGCTCACTCGCCGCCGACGCGCTCAACGCCGCGATTCGAATTCCCAATCTGCTTCAGAATCTCTTCGGCGAGGGAGTTCTCTCGGCGTCGTTCATTCCCGAGTACGCGGGATTGCTCGCCCAGGGGAAGAAGCAGGAGTCGGACAGACTGGCCGGCGTAATCGCGGCGTCTCTGGCGCTCATTTCGGCTGTCGTCGTTCTCGCCGGCGTGTTCTCGGCGCCCTTGCTCGTTTCTCTTATCGCCGGCGGATTCACGGGCGAGCGGCGCGACCTGACGGTACAGCTGACGCGAATTCTTTTCCCCGGCGCCGGGCTGCTCGTGCTCTCGGCGTGGTGCCTTGGCATCCTCAACAGCCATCGCAAGTTCTTCGTCAGCTATACCGCGCCTGTCATCTGGAACGTCGCAATGATCGGCGCGCTCCTGGGATTTGGTCGTGGTACGCCGCAAGTTCGGCTGGCCGAAATCGTCGCCTGGGCATCGGTCGTGGGAAGTGCGCTTCAGTTTGGCGTCCAGCTTCCGCTCGTGTTCAGGCTGGCGCGAGGGCTGCGACTGAATCTCGGAGTCAATACGCAGAGTGCGCGGGGTGTGTTCCGGAATTTTGTCCCGGCTTTTTTCAGCCGGGGCGTCGTGCAGATCAGCGCATACGTCGACGCATTCATCGCCAGCTGGCTTCCCACGGGTGCAGTCGCTGTTTTCGCTTACGCGCAGGTCCTCTACACACTGCCGGTGAGTCTTTTCGGAATGGCAGTTTCCGCTGCGGAGCTTCCCGTGATGTCGAGCGCGACGGGAACCGCCGAGGAGATTGCGTCGTATCTTCGCGGCCGGCTCGACGGCGGACTCGAGCGAATCGCGTTCTTCATCGTACCCTCGGCCGTTGCCTTTCTGGCCCTCGGAGATGTCATCTCGGCGGTGCTGTTCGAGTCAGGGCGGTTCACGAGGGCGGACAGCATTTGGGTCTGGCAGATTCTCGCCGGCTCGACGATCGGGCTGCTGGCGTCGACGTGGGGAAGACTCTACTCGTCCACTTTTTACGCGCTCCGCGATACGCGGACACCGCTGCGCTTTGCCATCGTGCGTGTCATCCTCACCACCGCGCTCGGGTTCCTCGCCGCGCTCAAGCTGCCCGGTTGGCTTGGCGTGGACCCGAAGCTCGGCGTAGCGGGACTGACCGCATCCGCGGGAATCGCGGGCTGGGTCGAGTTCTACCTGCTGCGACGCGCACTCACGCTGCGCATCGGACCAACCCGAGTCGCCGCTTCATTCACGCTTCGTCTCTGGGGAGCTTCGCTCCTGTCGGCGATTGTCGCCTGGGGCTGCAAGCTGGGACTGTCCGGCGAGCACACTGTGATCAACGCGCTTCTTGTCCTGACGGCGTACGGCATGAGTTTTCTGCTGATCGCAACTCTGCTCAGGATTCCCGAAGCCACCGCACTCGCCAGTCGGCTGCGCCGCGGGCGCTGAGCCGGAGCCACGCAAGAGCGTCAGGGCGAACCGCAATCCGGTGTCAGCGAGGATCGGACCCATCCAGCATGCGCGTTATGAGTTCCCCGTGATGCCGTCGCCCGTTCTTCCGTGATTGGTGACACGGACGAACGGATTAACTGAAGAACGGGAAACTCACGACGCGCAAACTGAATGGGTTGTTGCGACCCTCGTCCTCTGTGGTGACCTCACTTGCCGCCCACCACATGCGAAACGTGACCTGCCGTCTCAGGTATAATTAGGAGATGAGTCTCGTCCCCGACAAAGTCGCCGCAAAACTGCCTCACCTTCCCGACGGCCCCGGAGTCTATCTCTGGAAAAGTGGGGACGGGCAAATTCTGTACGTCGGCAAGGCGAAGAGTCTCAGGTCGCGTGTGCGGAGCTATTTCGGGGCCGACCACGAGGAGAGCCCGAAGACCCGCCACCTTGTGGGGAAGATTGCCGACGTCGAGACGATAGTCGTGCCGAGCGAGGCCCACGCGTTGATCCTCGAGGCAAACCTCATCAAGGAGTACAGGCCCCGCTTCAACATCGCGCTCCGCGACGACAAGTCGTATCCGTACATCAAGGTCACGGTCCAGGAAGCCTTCCCGCGGGTGTACGTCACGCGCCAGCTGCAGAACGACGGCGCTCGCTACTTCGGGCCATACACCGACGTCGGGGCGATGCGGCGGGCGCTGAACGTGGTCAAGCGGATTTTCACCGTCAGGTCGTGCAACTACGACATGCCGCGCGAGATGCCGGAGCGACCGTGTCTGGACTACTTCATCCATCGCTGCAAGGCACCGTGCATCCTCGCCCAGAGCCAGCTGGAGTACCGGGCGATGATCGAGGAGGTGGTGCTCTTCCTCGATGGACGCCCCGACGAGGTCATGCGGCGCGTAAAGGAGCGGATGGAGTCAGCGTCCAGCTCTCTCGATTTCGAGCGCGCAGCCGAGCTTCGCGACGCTCTCCAGCATCTCGACCAGATGGAGGAGCCCACGGTCGTGCTCGAAGTCGAAGGCGGTGACCGCGACGTGATCGGATTTGCGCGCGATGGCGACGACGCCTGCGTCGTGCTGCTGCGCGTCCGCGGCGGAAAGCTCCTCTCTCGCGAGCATCGGTTCCTCGTCAATGTCGAGGGTGAGGAAGATGCGGCGATTCTGTCGGCTTACCTCGCCGGCAGCTACGCAGCGTTGCGTGAACGGGCGAAGCAGCTCCTCGTGCCCTTCGACTTCGACGACCGTGACCTTCTCGAGGAGTCGCTGAAGGACACGAAGATTCTCATTCCCCAGCGGGGGTCGCGCCGCGAGCTGGTGGACCTTGGCCAGCAAAATGCCCGTCACCTCCTCGAGGAGCTGCGCGCGGCTTCGATCGACGGCGCAACAACCGCCGGCGATCCTGTCTACGAGCTGGGACGGGAGCTCGGTCTTCAGCGTCTGCCGCGGACTATGGTCTGCTTCGACATTTCCACCACGCAAGGCACCGACACAGTCGGCGCCGGAGTGTGGTTCGAGAACGGGCGGCCGAAGCGTGCCGAGTATCGAAAGTTCCGCGTCAAGACTGTCGAGGGCACCGACGACTTCGCGTCGATGCGCGAAGTAGTCACCCGCTTCTTTCTGCGACGGAAGGCAGACGAGAAGCCGCTGCCCGATCTCATCGTCATCGACGGCGGGAAGGGACAGCTCTCCGCCGCCCACGAAGCACTCGAGTCCCTCTCACTCGGCGACCGCCCTCTCATCAGCCTCGCGAAGCGGGAGGAGGAGGTTTTCGTCTGGGGACGTGAAGCTCCGATCCGCATGTCGCGACGATCCACGGCACTCCGACTCCTCCAGCAGATCCGGGACGAAGCCCACAGGTTCGCGGTGACCTACAACCGGAAGAGACGCACGATGCGCACGGTCACGTCAGAGCTGCTCAACGTGCCGGGAATCGGACCCGTGAAGCGCCGGCGGCTGCTCCAGGAGTTCGGCAGCATCCAGGGCGTGCGCGAAGCTGGAGAGGAAGCGATCGCAAAGGTCCCCGGATTCAACGCCAGGCAGGCAAAGCGACTTCTCGAATCGTTAGCCGCGAGGTCACCGATCCAATGAGCTAACTTTAGGCAATACCTTGTGTTCGGCGGCTTTAGCTCTAAATTACTTTAGCTATGGTACGAGTCGCCCGCGTCCTCCCGGACAGTATAGCTGAAGAGCTCGGCATCGAGCCCGGAACCGAGCTCCTCTCGGTGAATGGTCGCGCCATCCAGGATTTCCTCGATTGGGAATTCCTCACCGCAGATGATGAGCTTGTTGTCGAGGCGAGACTGCCCGACGGTGATGAGATCATCTACGAGATCGTGCGCCCCGAGGGAGAGCAGCTCGGTCTTTCGCTCGAGCCACCCAGCATCCGCCGCTGCGCCAACCGCTGCGAGTTCTGCTTCATCGAAGGTCTTCCAGCGGGACTTCGCAAGAACCTGTACGTGCGGGACGACGACTACCGTCTCTCATTCACCTACGGGAATTTCGCGACGCTCTCCAACGTCAAGGAGAGGGACATCGCGCGAATTCTCGAGTACCGTCTGTCTCCTCTCTATGTGTCGGTGCATGCCACAAACTGGGAGGCGCGGAAGGTCCTGCTGAACAATCCCCGGGTACCGAACATCGTCGATCAGCTGACCCGTCTCGCGGCCGGAGGAATTCAGTTCCACTGCCAGATGGTTGTCGTCCCGGGGTTGAATGACGGAGCGGTTCTCGAGGAGTCATTGAGTGAATTGTGGAATCTTGGCGACGCGGTGTTGTCGGCGGCGGTGGTCCCCGTCGGAATTACGCAGTTCTCGCATCTCTACACCGGCCGGGGCATGGATGCCGCCGCGGCGGGAGAGCTGCTCGAGCATGTCTCGCGCTGGAGCGCGCGCGCGCTTCGAGAGAGAGGAGAGAGCTGGGTCTATGGCTCGGATGAGCTGTATCTCCTCGCCCAGCGCGACCTGCCTGAGGCCGAGCACTACGGCGATTTTTCGCAGATCGAAAACGGCATCGGCGCTGTTGCTTCCTTACGGTCGCGTGTAGCCGCCGGGGTGTCGTTGTTGCCCAGGATGGATGGCAGACGCATTGGAGTCGTGACGGGGAAGGGCATGGCTGATCTCATGCCCGAGCTTCTCGACTCGCTTCGTGATGCCACGGGTGCGAAGATCGAGCTGATCGTGGCCGAGAACTCTCTCTTCGGTCCGACAATCACCACGGCTGGACTACTTGTTGGCGCGGACATCCGTCGTGTGCTGAGCGACCGCGGCGATCTCTCCTTCGTGCTGATACCGGCCGAGACGATCAACGAGGACGGTGTGTTCCTCGACGACATTGATTTCGAGGAGCT
>JBGPLS010000034.1:0-20407 GCA_041486565.1 Gemmatimonadaceae bacterium | reverse complement strand
TCTCTAGGCGCGCCGCACGCTCTCCGAGCGCGATTCGTCTTCGTGAGCCGATGCGCCGTGAGGATGAAAGTCGGGGACGAGCGTCTGGAGAAGCTTGCGGATCTCATCTTCCGGTCGGCCGGCGTCGGTGGATCTCGTCAACGCTTCGATCCGTCTGATCGTCCCGTCCGCCAGGAGTCCGTTCCGTGCCCGCAGCACCTTCGGGTGGTCAGTGGGCAGTACGTTCTCGGCTGTAAAGAACATCTCCTCGTACAGCTTTTCGCCGGGCCTGACTCCCGTGAACGTGATCTCGATATCGGTGCCGACCTCGAGACCGGAAAGGCGGATCAGATCGGTTGCGATGTCCACGACCCTGATCTGCTCGCCCATGTCGAGAACGAAAACCTCACCACCGCGACCGAGCGCGCCCGCCTGAAGGACGAGCTGAACCGCTTCCGGTATAGTCATGAAGTAGCGGCGCATCTCGGGGTGAGTCACCGTTACTGGTCCGCCGGCGCGAATCTGCCGCAGGAATGTCGGCACGACGCTGCCACGGCTGCCGAGTACGTTTCCGAATCGCACCGAGACGAAGTTACGGTGATGCTTCGTAGCCGCGTGCTGCACCAGCTGCTCGGCGATTCGCTTGGTCGCTCCCATGACGCTCGTCGGGCGAACGGCCTTGTCGGTGGAGATCAGGACGAAGTGCTGGACATTCGTCTCGATCGCCGCGTCCACCACGTTTCGCGTTCCGGCGACGTTGTTGGTGACCGCCTCGAGAACGTTGTCCTCCATCAGCGGCACGTGCTTGTGTGCCGCCGCGTGGAAGACCGCGTGCGGCCGGTGCTGCTGGAAGATATGGAAGATCCGGTTCCGGTCGCGCACATCGGCGATCACCGGCATGATGGCGACGTCGGGGAAGCTGAGCGACAGCTCCTGGAAGATGTCGAAGATCGAGTTCTCGCCGTGTCCGAGCAGAACGAGGCGCGCCGGCGCGAGGCGAGCCAGCTGGCGGCACAACTCGCTCCCGATCGATCCACCGGCGCCGGTGATGAGAACTGTCTCACTGGTGGCGAGCTCGGCAACCGCGGCGAGATCGGTCTCGACAGCGTCGCGGCGGAGAAGATCCTGAATCTCGACCTCACGGAGGCCCGTGGCGTTGCCCTGGCGCGAGATGATCTCGGGGAGACTGGGGACGGTTCGCGTCGGGATGCCGCAGCTCAGCGCCGCGCGAACGACCTGCCGGATCACTGTTCCCGGTGCGGATGGCATCGCGATGATTATCTCGGCAACCCCGAACCGCTCGACGATCTCGGGGATGTGCGCGAGCGGTCCGAAGACAGGCAGGCCGGCGAGCATGTGTCCGTGCTTCGAAGCATCGCTGTCAACGAAGCCGATTGGCTCGAGTCCGAGCTGAGAGGTCGCGAACAGCTCTTTCACGACCAGCTTGCCGGCATCGCCGGCGCCGGCGATCAACACCCGCTTTCCGCTTTCATCGCGCCGCCGCCTCATTGAGCCCTGCCGGGTGACGCGGACCATCAGCCGCGGCAGCGCGATCAGCGCGCCGGTGAGCAGCGTATCAATGAATACGACGGAGAAGGGAACACGCGTCGCTGTGAGATGGAACACGGGGAGGACGACGAGCCCGACGAGTCCCGCGACGACACCTCCGCCAAGCGCCGCCACCGCAATGGGCCTGAGCTCGCCGACGCTGGCGTGCCGCCACAGGCGCCGGTACATCCCCGCCGCGTAGAAGATCAGCAGGCGGAGCGGTATGGAGAGGAGCAGGTAGAGTCCGACGAGTCGGAGATTGTCGCTTATCCATCGCAGTTGCTCGAACCTGACGAGGAAAGCGACGAGAGGCGCCAGGATCACCGCCAGCGCGTCGGCGACGAAGAGGTGTCTGTTACGGAAAGACTTCAGCGTCAAGAGTTATGCGTGCCGGCGAAGGTGTTTGTTCAAGGAATCCATGCACCCCTCACTCCTCAGCTAACGGACAAGGCAAGGGACATGCCGCGTCCAATCTATGCAGAGTTGACGGGGACACAACCCGGATGTCACACATTGGGTGTTACTTACAACCATCCAGCGTAGCCAAAAGACGATTGACTGACGCCACTACCTAGGTGACATTTCTGCGGCTCCCCCGTTACCGTTCAATAATCATGCTGGCCGCCCGCCCGGCGCCGATCAGTCGATGACAATCGCGGCTCAGCACGCCCAAGCCAACTACATGAAGACTGCGCTAATTACCGGAGTTACGGGGCAGGACGGCGCATACCTCGCCCGGCTGCTCCTCGCCAAGGGCTACATGGTCCACGGCGTCAAGCGCCGAGCGTCCCAGTTCAACACCCAGCGGGTTGACGGCATCTACGCCGAGCCCCAGGACGTCCATTCACGCTTCGTGATGCATTATGGCGACCTGACCGACTCCACGAATCTGATCCGGATAGTTCAGGAGACCCAGCCCGACGAGATCTACAATCTCGCCGCCCAGAGCCACGTCCAGGTGTCTTTCGAGACGCCCGAATATACGGGCAACGCAGACGGCATCGGGACGCTGCGGCTCCTCGAGGCACTCCGGATACTGGGAATGCTCGGAAAGGTCCGCTTCTATCAGGCGTCGACGTCGGAGATGTTCGGAAAGGTCCAGTCGGTGCCGCAGAACGAGACTACTCCCTTTTATCCGCGGTCTCCCTACGGCGTCGCCAAGCTTTACGCGCACTGGATCACCGTGAATTACCGCGAGGCGTATGGTACTCACGCCTGCAGCGGGATCCTCTTCAACCACGAGTCGCCGATCCGCGGCGAGACCTTCGTCACGCGGAAGGTTACCATGGCCGCGGCGCGAATCCGGGATGGCCGGCAGGACAGGCTCTACCTCGGCAACCTGGCTGCCAGGCGCGACTGGGGATTCGCCGGCGATTATGTCGAAGGCATGTGGCGGATGCTTCAGGCCGACTCGCCCGATGATTATGTGCTGGCGACCGGCAAGGCCCATACCGTTCGCGAGCTCTGCCGTGTTGCATTTGCCCGCGCCGGCATGGATCTCGAGTTCCGCGGCGATGGAAAAAGCGAGACGGCGATAGATACCGCGACCGGAAAAGAAGTCATCTCGGTCGACCCTCGCTACTTCCGTCCGACAGAGGTCGAGCTCCTCGTCGGCGACGCGACCCGCGCCCGAACGCAGCTCGGATGGACGCCGACGGTAAATTTCACTGAGCTGGTGGAGATGATGGTGGATGCTGACATGGCAGCGCTCGAGTCGGGAGTTCCATTCACGGTGGAGTCGTCTGACTCGGCGCTTCAGGCACTGCTGAAATGACGGTTGCGGCGCCCCGGAGGTGTTATGTGGCCGGACATCGGGGCCTTGTGGGGTCGGCGATCGTGCGGTCGCTCGATGCGGCCGGCTATCCCCAGCCGATCGTTCGAACCCGGCAGGATCTCGATCTGCTCGATCAGCGCGCAGTGCGGGCGTTCTTCGCCGAGCAGAAGCCGCAGGTCGTGTTTGTCGCCGCGGCAAGGGTCGGCGGAATTCAGGCGAACAATACACGGCGCTGGGATTTCATCTACGAGAATCTCGTCGTCCAGACGAACGTGCTTGGCGCCGCGCTCGACAACGCAGTCGAACGGCTCGTGTTCTTCGGCAGCTCGTGCATCTATCCGCGGCTCGCTCAACAGCCGATTCGCGAGGACTACCTGCTGACCGGCCCTCTCGAGCAGACCAACGAGCCATACGCGATCGCGAAGATCGCCGGCGTGAAGCTCGTCGAGGCCGCGAACGCTCAGCATGGCGTCGGCTGGGTCTCAGTCATGCCGACAAATCTCTACGGGCCCAACGACAACTTCGATCTCGAGACGTCTCACGTCCTTCCCGCGCTGATCCGCAAGTTCCATGAAGCGAAGGAGGCCCGTGACGCGGGCCGCGAGGAAGCCGTGACTCTGTGGGGAAGCGGTACCGTGCGGCGCGAATTCCTTCATGTGGACGACGCGGCCAGAGCCGCCATCGAGCTGATGGAATCCGGGGCAACAGGGTTGTACAATGTAGGCTCCGGCGAAGATCTTCCGGTGAGCAAGCTCGCCGCGCTCGTTGCGAGAGTCGTGGGGTACGATGGTCCGGTGCGCTGGGACAGCTCGCGACCGGATGGCACTCCGCGCAAGCTCCTCGACTCGTCGCGGATCCGCGCCACCGGCTGGTCACCGCGCATTTCGCTCGAGGACGGTATTCGATCAGTCTATGAATGGTATCGGGAAGCGAGTGAGTCGCTCCTGACGAGGATCGGCAATTGACCACTCCGCGTCCGCGCTCCACCGAGCCGTTGACAGTCCAGGTACCGGTCGAGCCGATACGTCCCGATCCGGCGCCTTACGCGGAGGAATTCTCGGTAGTCTCCCTGGTCAACACGGCTCTCAGGCACCGATGGCTCATCGTCACTCTGGCACTGGCCTTAGGATTCTACTCCGGGTTGAAGAGCTTCAGGTCGCCACGGCTGTACACTACGGAAGCGCAGTTCATGCTGAAGGGGAGCCGGCCGGCGACCCAGATGCAGGGACTCGCAGCGCAGTTCGGAATAGCCGTTGGGGGAGGCGATGCCGGACAGTCACCGCAGTTCTACATGGACCTGATTGAATCGCGTCCCGTGCTGAATGCGGTCGCGAACCAGCAATACCGACTTCGAACCGACACGGGAGTTGTCGCCGGAAATCTGGCAACATTATACAACATCAAGAACAAGAACCCGGCGATCGTCAGAGCAAACGTCACGAATGCCTTGAAGGGACAGATCAGCGAGGCCGTATCGCTCAAGACAGGCGTGATCACTCTCCGCGTGCACGCCAGACAACCCGGGCTCGCCGTTCAGATCGCCCGTGCGGTACTCGATCAGGTCAATGTCTTCAACCTGTCCCGGCGTCAGGAACAGGCGAGTGCGGAGCGCGCATTCATCGAGAAGCGGCTCGGCGAGGCGCAGGGGGAGCTGACGCAGGCGGAGAGCAACCTCCAATCGTTCCTGCTGGAGAATCGCGACTTCCGTAGCTCACCGACGCTCACCATGGAGTTTGACCGCCTCAACCGGGCGGTCCAGTCCCGCCAGTCGCTGTACAACGCCCTGGCGACAAACTACGAGCAGGCGAAGATCGAGGAAGTACGCGACCTTCCTGTGATCACCGTGCTCGAGCCGCCGGACTATCCCATTCAGCCGGATGCGCACGGCGGCCTCCGCAAGGTGTTTCTCGGAATGCTCGTTGGATTCGCGATCGGGATCCTGCTCGCTTTCCTGCGGGACCGGCTCGCTGCAAATCGCGAGCGTCGCTCCGGCGAGTTCGTCGAGTTCTCCGAGCTGACGCGCGAGACGCTGGCGGACCTGACGCATCCATGGCGCCCGATCGGCCGTCTTCTCGCGTCGCGACGACGATCCTGAGGATGTCTCGGACGGACGCGCAGCGCCAAGTGATGAGTGTCCCCGCGACGGTCGTCCCGGGCGACCGCCGACCAGTCTCAATCAGGCGTCCCACAGTCGTCATCGAGCCCACCAGCGGATGGTCGGCGCTCAACCTGCGCGAGCTGTGGACGTATCGCGACCTGCTTTTTATTCTGGCGGGCCGGGATGTCAAGCTGCGTTACAAGCAGACGGGACTGGGCGTCACCTGGGTGATTCTGCAGCCGCTGGTGGCGGCGCTCATCTTCACGATCATGTTCGGCCGCTTCGCGAAGCTGCCGAGCGATGGGCATCCATATATTCTGTTCGTGTTCACCGGAATAGTCGCGTGGAACTACTTCGCCGCGGTTCTGCAGCGGGCAGGGAACAGCCTGATCGGCGATTCGCGACTCATCACGAAGGTCTATTTCCCGCGGCTTGCGATTCCGCTGGCGAGCACCTTCTCGGCAATGATCGATCTCGCCGTATCGCTCGGTGTTCTCCTGGTGCTGATGCTCGTCTATGGCGTGCCGCTGACGTGGCGCCTGCTGGCTCTGCCGTTCTTCGTCGGCCTGACCGCACTGACGGCAACAGGAGTCAGCCTCTGGCTTTCCGCCCTCAACGTGCGTTATCGCGACTTCACGCACGCGATGCCGTTTCTGATCCAGGTCTGGATGTTCGCCAGCCCGGTCGTATACGCGACCACGATCGTGCCCCAGAGATGGCGGCTTGCCTACAGCCTGAACCCCGCAGTCGCGTTCATCGAGGGCTTTCGCTGGTCGGTCCTCGGCTCCAGCTCGGTGACGTGGTCGATGGTCGTCATCACGTCGCTTGTCGCTCTCGTCGTCTTCATCGGAGGGGCGTTTTTCTTCCGCCGCGTGGAGCGCGGCTTCGCGGACTCGGTATGAGTGACCTGGCGATCAGCGTCGAGGGGCTGGCCAAGTCGTACCTCATTGCGCGGGCACTCGGGCGACAGCCGTATCGGACGCTCCAGGAAGAAGTGGTTGCTCTCCCGAAGACGCTCTGGAAGCGGGCCCGCGGACGCGCCGACTCGATGGAGATTTTCTGGGCGCTGGACGATGTGTCGTTCGAGGTCAACCAGGGTGAAGTTGTCGGGATCGTCGGCCGGAACGGGGCGGGAAAGAGCACGCTGCTCAAGCTCATGTCGCGGATCACCCAGCCGACGCGAGGCCGCGCCGAGATATACGGCAGGATTGGAGCTCTGCTCGAGGTAGGGACCGGTTTTCATGCCGAGCTCACGGGACGCGAGAACATTTTCCTGAGCGGCGCGATTCTGGGCATGCGGAAGGCAGAGATCGCCCGCCAGTTCGACGCGATCGTCAGCTTTGCCGAGGTCGAGCAATTCATCGACACGCCGATCAAGCGATACAGCAGCGGGATGTACACGCGGCTCGCCTTCGCCGTGGCGGCGCATCTCGAGCCAGAGATACTTCTCGTGGATGAAGTGCTCGCTGTGGGAGACGCGGCCTTCCAGAAGAAGTGTCTCGGCAAGATGGAGGACGTCGCCGGAGAGGGACGCACGGTCTTCTTCGTCAGCCACAACACGCAGGCGATCCGGCAGCTGTGCAGCCGTTGCATCCTCCTCGAGCACGGGCGTCTGGTGGCCGATGGCGGCACGGATTCGACGATGACGGTCTACAACCAGCGGTTACGCGACATGCGTGTCGACGCAGAGACGGGCGTTAACAATCCCGAGAACCGTCGCGGCTCAGGGGCCGTCAGGTTCACCGCGGTGTCGGTGGAGGATCTGAGCGGCGCGGAGCGTTACACGTTCGAGATGGGAGACACCGTCCGCTTCCGACTTTCCTGCACGGTGAATGCTCCACTGCGAGGCCTTGCCGTCGTCGTCGCTTTCCGCTCGGGAATCTCGAGGGAAATCGTCACCTCGGCTCGCCACGTGATAACCACCGAGGTTGTTGAGCCGGGAACGTCGACGACAGTTATAATCGATCTGCCGGACATTTACATTCGACCGGGAGAGTACCCTCTCTACCTGCAGGTCAGCGAAGCGATCCAGTCTCCGAAGAACTATGACGTGCTCGACGACCTCACTCCACCCCTGGTGATCATTTCCGGATCGCGCCGCCTTCACGAGAATTTCGATCCAACCCGGCCCTATGGTGTCTTCTCACTACCCTCCCGCATGGCGATCGAAGATTCAGCCTCCCTCGCGACGCCGGAAGAGTCTCCGGTTGTGATTCACAAGCGTCCTCAAATCCTACGGTGAGGCACGGCGCAATGTCGAAGATTCCGACTGTCTCGATCGTTGTGGCGGTGCGAAACCAGGAGAGATACATCGGCCGCTGCATACGGTCGATTCTCAATCAAACGTACCCGCGGGAGGACTACGAGGTCATCGTCATCGATGACGCGAGCACCGACCGCACGCGATACGCCCTCGAGCTCTTCGACGGCGAGATCAAGGTCATCCACAACGCTGAGCGCAAGGGCCTTCCCGGCTCGCTCAACGTCGGGATCAAGTCGGCTCGGGGGCGATTCGTGGTGCGCATCGATGGCGACGATTATGTCCACGTCGAGTACGTCAACGTCCTGTCGATGCACCTGACGCTCAATCCGTGGATGGACGCGGTATGCTGCGATTATCACCTCGTCGGCGACCACGATCAGGTGCTGGAACGAATCAACTCAGCCGAAAGGCCGATCGGATGCGGAATCATGTTCCGCATCGATCAGCTGGTGGAGCTGGGATTGTACGACGAGCAGTTTCTATCCCACGAGGACCGCGACCTTCGCATCCGCTTTCTCGAGAAGCACCAGATTCATCACATCGCGCTGCCGCTGTACAGGTACCGGCGGCACGATGAGAACATGACCAACAATCATGGCGAGATGAATCAGTATCTCAAGGAGCTCGAGGCAAAGCACGGGATCGACAAAGTGAAAGGCAATGCGTGAAATCCAGCTTGCCGCGCGCCGCGTCAGCGATGACTCGGCGCCGTACGTCATCGCCGAGATCGGAGTCAACCACGAGGGCTCGCTCGAACTCGCGATGCGGCTCATCGAGCTGGCGAAGGCTGGGGGAGCGGACGCCGCCAAGTTCCAGACATACAAGGCTGAGACGCTGGCGTCGCGCGACAGCCCCGCCTACTGGGACCTGAACAAGGAGCCGACAACCAGCCAGTTCCGGCTGTTCCAGAAGTACGATTCGTTCGGTCCGGAGGAGTACAGGGCGCTCGCCAGGCGCTGTGGGGAGCTGGAGATCAACTTCGTATCGACACCGTTCGACAGGGCCGCCGTGGCGCTCCTCGATCCGCTGATGCCGTTCTTCAAGATCGCGTCGGCCGATCTCACCAACACGCCACTGCTTCGGCAGGTGGCGGCGTGCGGCAAGCCGATCGTGCTCTCGACGGGGGCGTCAACGATGGCCGAAGTGCGCGACGCCGTACGGACACTGGGTGACGCCGGCTGCACCGAGCTTTCGCTGCTTCACTGCGTCCTCAACTACCCAACCGCGGACGAGAACGCCAACCTCGGCATGATCACGGTGCTAAGGAAGGAGTATCCGGATCTGGTGATCGGCTACTCGGATCACACGGTGCCGGATGCGGAGATGACGGCGCTTTGCACCGCGTACCTGCTCGGCGCGCGTGTCATAGAGAAGCATTTTACGCACGACAAGTCACTGCCCGGCAACGATCACTATCACGCAATGGATGTCGACGATCTCGCACATTTCATTGCCAGCGTCGGGAAGCTGAAGGCGATGATAGGGACGAGCTCGGTCAAGACTCCGCTCGAAACGGAAGAGATCGCGCGGCTCAACGCCCGTCGCAGCATCGTTCTCAACGCTGACGTGCCCACGGGAGCCGAGCTCACGGAAGCCGTGCTCACGTACAAGCGGCCCGGAACGGGTGTCAGTCCGGTCTATTGGGACGAAGTCATCGGCCGGAAGACCGCCCGCCGACTCGAGCGCGATCATGTGCTGCAGTGGGACGACCTGGCTCCCGTCGAGTGAGGTTCGATTCCGCTGTGAGCCGGGCGAGCCGAACCGAATGATGAGCGGCACGGGCAGAACGGTCGCGATAATTCAGGCACGCATGGGCTCGGAGCGACTTCCAAGCAAGGTTCTGCTGGACATAGCGGGCCAGACCATGCTCGAGCGCGTCGTGCGACGGGTGCAACGATCGTCGCTGATCGACGAAGTCGTTGTCGCCACCTCTCAAAACCCCGACGACGATCCGATTGTAGATGAGTGTCGCGGGCTCGGCGTTTCCGTGGTTCGTGGAAGCGAGAAAGATGTGCTCGACCGATACCGTACCGCCGCGCTGGCTTCTGACGCGACTATCTGCGTCCGGGTGTGCGCCGACTCGCCGCTTGTCGATCCCAGGCTCTGCGACCTCGTGGTGACGTCGCTGAAGGAAGCAAGTCCGCCGGCCGACTATGCGGGCAACAAGATCGAACCTTCGTTCCCGCTCGGGCTCGATGTCGAAGCCTTCTCCATCGAGGCTCTCGAGCGGGCCTGGGCGGCGGCGCGGAATGATTACGAGCGCGCGCACGTCACGGTGTACATGTACAGCCATCCGGAGCTGTTCCGGCTTGTCGGAGTCAGGGCCCAAGTGGATCGCCATGGCTGGCGGTGGACCGTGGACATGCCCGAGGATCTGGAATTCGTACGACAGGTTTACGGCAAGCTCGGTGGGACGAACGACTTTACGTCGGACGACGTCGTGGCCCTGATCGAGCGCGAGCCCGAGCTTGCGCTGATCAATGCCCACCTCCAGCCGAAAGCCGTCACGGCGGGTTAGGAGCGACGGACTTGCCGCAACAGATGTGGCTCTTCGAGGGGAACCTTCCTGGTTGCTTCGAACACCGGGCCTGCCTCCAACAGTCGAAGAGACCAACGACCGAGCGTCCCGTGACGCACCAGACCCAGCGACTCCAGTCGCTCCCCCATTGGCGCGACATCGGTTCTCACTCCCATATCCAGGTTGCGAACGAACACCTGGTATGATTGGATCGCGGCATGCCCCGACTCATCGATGACGGGGCCGGCAAAAGTCTTATGGAATCGGTAGTCGCATCCCACCATTTCTTCGATGTGATGGAAGAACGTGAAACATTCATGAATCTGCAGGTCGATCAGCAGAATCTTTCCATTGCGCCGTCGGAGCTCGGCGAAAATGGAGTCGTCGCCGTAGGCCGAGATGTTGTGTGTCGTCATCGACAGCGTATCGGCGTCCTTTCCGAATAGCGCGAAGCCGTATACGGGGTGATGGATTCTTCTCGCCCGGCGGTCGCGGCGGGCGAGCTCCGTCAGCAGGCCCATTTCCGACGGCGTCTTGCGATAGTCGTACGCGACGCCGCGACAGAAGCCGAAATTGAACGTCGGAATCGCCAGCGTGCCGGATGGTTGCACCGAGTGAATCAGGGCATTGAGACAAGCCAACACTTCGGACAACGGAGCCGTTCCGACGCGCGAGTGGACGAGCACGAAATCGCCGTCCTCGATTCCGATGTCCGCGAGTGCGCTGCCAAACGAGTCCTCGAGTGGCGAGTCGTCGCTCATCGGCACCCGGTCACTGTCCCCGAATTCGCTTGAACCGGGAATTGAACAGGTCGTCGCGCGCGATCTCGATTCTCACGGGCACCTTGTACGCCGAGAGGCGGCGCTTGCAGAACTCGCGAACGCGCTTCTTCACGGAAGCGTCATTCTCATCGGCGATCAGATTGAGCTTCGCCACTACGACGTTACCCATGAGGAAATTCTTCTCGCCAAACACAACGGCGTCCTTGATGTTGTCGATCTGTATCAGCACGTCCTCGACCTCCGCCGGAAATACCTTCTGCCCCCCCACGTTGATGATCTCCGACTTGCGTCCGAGAATCTTCACATACTCGCCGTCCACCTCGACCTGATCATCCGTATTGAACCAGCCGTCGGCGTCGAACGGCTGCGGCGCATTGAGATATCCGAGCATCGCCGATCGTGCCCTTATCCACAGAATGCCGTCGACGACCTTTGTTTCGAATCCTTCACCCCCCACCTTCACCCACAGCGATCCGTCATCACGCGACTTGGTGCGGAGGACCCCCAGTTCGGATAGCCCATAAGTCTGTTGCAGACCGACGCCCGGAAAAAGACGCTTCACTCTTTCGAGTGTTGCCAGCGGCATGACCTCCGTGCCATAGCTGATGATCTTCAGCGTGGACAAGTTCCATTTTCGGAATTCGTCGGACACGATGAACAAATTCAGGAACGATGGCGTGACCGGCAGGAGCTCGATTTGATATCGCTCCACGGCTTCGCCGATCGCCGCCGGGCTTCGATCTCTCACCGAGATGATCGTCCCGCCGTTCGACAGCACATACAGCAGGGTGTTGATCCCGCCTAGATGATCGAGTTGCAGAAAGGTGAGCGTGCGCAGGGTTTTTCGCGGCACCGTGAACTTCTCGAGGATTCGTGAAAAATCGTGCAGAATTCCCTTGGGGCGACCGGTGGAGCCTGACGAGAAGACGACCAGCCCCGGAGAGCGGTCGCGGATGATCGCGGTGAGAAGCGGATTTGTCACTCGGCGATCGAATTCCTTGAGCTCGACCGACCGCCCGGCGCTGAATGCGAATTCGAATTCCACTTCGGCGATGTCGAGGAGCTCCTCCTTTTCTTTTCCCGTAACCGACGCAAAGGGGACGACCACCGCTCGATGCTCGATCAGTGCCAGCAGCAGGCAACAAATATCGGGGGAATAGTCGCCGCTCAGGGCGACCACGGCGCCAGGCGGTATGTTCGACTCTTCGATCTGGCCCAGCCAGTGCTCGATTCGATCGAGAGCCCATCCGTAGGTGAATTTGTCTCCGTCGAACATGAAAGCCGCAGCGTTCCTGTCGACGGAAAAGCGCTCTCGGAGAAAATTGATTGGAGATTCGCCAGGGGGCGGTCCAGGCATCTGATCTCTACCAGCGCATGAGGCAGGCGCCCCATGAGAAGCCGACGCCAAACCCGACGATCAGAACCAGGTCTCCGCGCCCGAGACGGCGGGCCGACTGCGCGTCTTTCAACAGGATCGGCAGCGAGGCGGACACGGTGTTGCCGAAGTGAGCGATGTTGGAGAACGTCTGATCGGGCGTCAAATCAAGCTGCTCGCTCAGGATGTTGAGAGCATGCAGGCTCGCCTGATGAAAGAGTACGAGCTTCACCTGGGAGAGTCGCAGATTGTTGCGCTGAAGGATATGCTGGACCGTCGGCTGCACCTCCCGTTGCGCAAAGGCGAGGACGGCCATTCCATCCATGTAGATGGTTTCATCGGACCGTACGTTGCCGGCAATGTCGCGTCGGCCGACGCAGGTCGTTTCCGAACGCGGAGTGCGCAAGCCCCCCGCCTTGATCATGAATTTGTCCCCGCCCGCTTGTCCGTCGCTGGCGAGCACGAAGTCCATTATCCCGGATTGAGCCGTCGCCCGGTCGACGAGAGCGGCTGCTGCGCCGTCACCAAACAGGGTCAGCGCGGCCCGGTCGTCCGGGTGGATGTATCTCGAATACGTGTCGCCACAAAGGAGAAGAACGTTTCGCATCCCCAGCGAATCGATCATCGACTTGGCAATCGCAAGCCCATATACGAATCCGGAACACGCCAACGTGATGTCGAACGCCGCAACGGACTTCGGCAATCCCAGCCGCGCGTGAAGAAGTGTCGCGTTGGGCGGCATGATCTGATCGGGGGATTGCGTACAGAAAATGAGAGCGTCGATCTCATCCTTGTCGCACCCGTCGAGCACCTTAGTGGCGGCTCGAAACGCGAGATCCGACGCGAGCTCATTCGGGGCGGCAAATCTCCGCGTCAGAACGCCCGTCTTGCGGGCGACCTGCTCCATTCTCCACTCGGGATGTGCGCGCTGCAAGTCGTCGTTGGTGACGACGTGATCGGGCACCGCGTACTCGATTCGGGCGATTCGCGCGGAGATGCTCACGGCGCGATGGCGCGAACTTCAGCAAAGAACCTGCGCTCCAGTTCTCCGACCGTGGTCGGCCTTCCGTGACCGGGAAAAACCACGGTGTCTGCGGAAAACTCGTCGAACACCCGCTTCCTGGAAGCATGAAG
This sequence comes from Gemmatimonadaceae bacterium, assembly GCA_041486565.1. Taxonomy (GTDB): domain Bacteria; phylum Gemmatimonadota; class Gemmatimonadetes; order Gemmatimonadales; family Gemmatimonadaceae; genus UBA4720. The sequence goes on along the minus strand of JBGPLS010000034.1, from coordinate 6,936 downwards.
CTCATCTGGATTCAACCCCGGAAACCTGCGCAGCTCCTTGGCCGCCTTGATCAGTAAGTCTCCGGTGAACAGCGCCCCACTCAACTCGAAAACGCAGCTCCCGGGGGTATGACCGGGCGCGTGATGCACTTTGATCTCGTGCCCGCCAATGTCGAGGCGATCGCCATCCGCGAGCTTCCGCTGGCCCCGTGGAGCGGTGAACGCTTCGGCGTCGAGGAACATCGCATACGAGTGTGCCGTTCTCAACGTCTTTTCATCACCGGGATGACAAAAGAAGGGAGGATCGCCAAACCGGCTCTGCACGAGAGCTGCCGAGGCGATGTGATCAACATGGGCATGCGTTGCCAGGATGGCGGCCACCGCGAGCCCGCGGGTCGCGATTGCCTCGACGATAGCCTCCCCGTCGTATCCGGGGTCGACGACCACGCAGGAGGCGCTGCCATCGCGGATGAGCACGAAACAGTTTTCCTTCCACCGGTTTGAGGAGAATTGCAGAACCTCGCTGTGTTCGAGGCGCGCTGACTTCACGTCAATACGCTCCTCCGAGATACACGACCTGGGCCGTCACGGCGCCGCTTGACTTGCTCGAGAAGAAATCGATGACGTTCGTGATGTCTTCAAGCGTCGCCAGTTCCTTCTGAGGCAACCCCTGGAGCAGCGACATGAGCTTGTCCTTCGTGATATCCTTCCACATGTCGGTTTCGATCGCTGACACGCCGAGCACGTTGCACGTAATGCCGTAGTCGGCGACTTCCTTGGCGAGAACTTGCGTGAATTGGGTGAGCGCCGCCTTGGACGCGGAATACACCGCGCCGCCAGCCGGTCGCAGAGGAACCATCATCGAGCTCATGTTGATGATCCTCCCGTACTTATGCTTCATCATGATGCGCACGGCCTCGCGACATACCGTGAAACTACCCAGGAAGTTGGTCTTGAAGATGTCCTCGGCTGACGCTGTTGGCGTGAGGACGGCAAACTGAGATGTCGCGATCGCGGCATTGTTGATCAGGACATCCAACTTTCCAAACTCCGATCGAATCGACCCGAAGGCAACGCGCACCTGCTGTTCGTCGCGAACGTCCACGCAGAAGTGCCGGTAGTTGGCGTGCTTGAGGACTCCAGGCGATCGGCTCAAGCCGATGACGGACGCGCTTCGCGTCGCGAAGTGGTCCGCGAGCTTCGATCCAAGACCCTTGCTCGCTCCGGTGATCAACACAACCTGGCCGCGATACATGGTGTCAGCGTTCGGTCAGCAACAGGTGGATATACCGTGTCAGAGTTTCAACTTTGCTGAATGGATTGACCTCCTGGGACATTGCCCGCTCGTCGGCGAGGGTGATGTCCTTGCCGAACAGCTCGTGAAGCTGTTCTTCGAGATCAACGACCAGCGCGACCAGATCCATCGAATCGAGCGGAGAGTCACCTCCGAATAGATCGCTGGATGCGGTGAAGGGTGACGTCTCCTGCGCACTGTCCGCCACCGCCTTCGACGCGGCCGTCAGAACCAGGCTCTCGATGTTTTCTATGGTTGCCTGCATCAAGTTCTCCAAAACGTTCCCCGACGACAAAATACATTCATTCGGCAGCTGGCGCCTTGAGGAACAATACCCAGCCGGGCTAAAGAGCGCGGCGTCGTCGATGACAGTATAAATTGTCCCCGCAATCGCCGCCGCGTTAACCCACCGGCGTCGAGCCTTTATAAATTTCATTTGTGAGCGTCCAATGAATGGTGAAGACTGCGTCATGAAACGGGAACTCGCGGAGCTGGCCGTGTCGGAGGCCCGGGCCTAGTGAAATTGAGCACTCCCCTCAAGTCATTGAACCGCTATGCGCGGATGGCGGCGCATATTGCGATTCAGAAATCCCCGGCGTCAGTTCAGGCGCTGTTCGGCCACACGGAAGAGAGTCGCAAGCGGAAGATGGCCAAGCTCTACACGCGGGGCCGGCCGATTGCTACGTCAGAGGGGACGCTCCTCTTCTGGGTGCCCGGCGGGATGCCCCTCCTCCTGCACATAGAGGCCTCGATCGCCGCCGCGATGAAGCTGCGCGGCTACAATGTCCACGCGATTATCTGCAACGCCCCATACCGCGGTTGCACGATCCGCACGGTGCAGGAAGGGATCCCGGTCGAGAAGTGGGCGGACGTCTGCACCGGCTGCGTCAAGAAGACGAGCACGATGCTCGAGACGATGGGGATCCCGTACTCGTACAACGGAGACTTCGTAACCGAAGCCGAGCGCGACGAGTTCTGGGCGCGCACGGCAGACGTCACCTGGGAAAACCTGGATAACCTCTGCTACAAAGGAATCAACGTCGGCAAGAACATTCGGTCGTCGATCGTGCGTTATCTCCAGGGCGCGCCGCTAGATGGTAGCGAAGCGGCAATCCGCGAGTACGCCTTCAGCGGATTGGTCTCCGCCTGCGCGGCGGAGCGCGCGCTGAAGCGGTTCAAACCGTGGCGCGTATTCATGTCGCATGGCGTCTATGTGGACTGGGGGCCGGCGCTCCACCGCGCGCGCTCTCTCGGAATTCCGGTTACGGCGTGGAAGTCATCGTACCTGCCGTGGCATTTCTACATGCGGGACGTCGCCGACCCGACGCGCATCGACCTGAAGAAGTTCAGCGCGGAAACCTGGGATGAGATCAGAAACACCGATTTGACTCCGCAGCAGAACGCGCGCCTCGACAAGTTCTTCAAGGATCGCTACGAGAGGCAGATAACCTTCGACATGAAGGAGCCGAAGGACTACAGGAGCGACATCAGCGACATCAGGGCGAAGTACGCACCAGGGCATAAGCCGGTGTGGGCTGTCCTCGCCCACATCAACTGGGACAGCGTTCTGGACTACGCTCCGATGGCGTATCCGGCGTTCGACGACTGGATGCTCGACACGATCCGGCAGGCGATTGAAATCCCCGAGATCCAGTGGCTGATCAAGATCCATCCCATCGAGGCTTGGAACAAGGTCGCGAGCGGCGTGCACCGTCTGATCGAGAAAAACTTCCCGAGTCTCCCCGACCACGTCCGCATCATACCCGCCGAAGAAGACATTAGCCCGACCAACATGTTCGAGCTCATGGATGGGGGCGTAACCGTTTACGGAACTTCCGGGCTCGAGCTTGCGCTCCTCGGAAAGCCGGTGATTCTGGCGGGTGAAGCGCACTATGGCGGCCGGGGTTTCACCCACGAAGGCCTGACCCCGGAAGCATACCGCGAACTTCTGCGCCGCGCGCCGTCCCTCGGGCGGCTTACCGACGAGCAACGGACGCTTGCCCGCAAGTATGCCTACTCGCATTTCATTCAGCGACAGATTCCGATGGAAGTCGTCCACGATCCGAAGTCGAAGTGGTGGAACCTCCAGCACGAGAAGCGCGAGCTGTTGCTGCCGGGCAACGATCCGTTCATGGATTTCATATGCGACCGGCTGATCGACGGGCGCGACTTCAACATGAATGATTCACTCGTTGCCCTGTCAGAGCGTGAGCTCTCCCGGAGCTGACTTGCCGACTGTCATTCCCCGTTCGTTCGTAGTGCGCCCAACCAGTGCTGAGGCGGTGGGCCTCAGGAAACGTCGGCGCTACTTCACGACTCCCAGCATCTCGAGGATCGCTGTCGCGGCAGCATCGGCTCCTTTTCCCGGATTGTACAGGAGCATCCCGGCGAGCTCACGACGCTTTTGCGTGCCCTCTTCAGGATTCGCCAGGCAGCGCGCGACGGCGGTGGCCAGCTCCGAGACATGGTCGACGACAACACCAACGTGCCTTCCGGCATTCGCCCTGGGGTCGTTTCGCACGTAGTCGGGATCGGAGTCATATGCCGGCAGCCTGAGAGTTTTTTCGAAATACTCGGGGCAGTCCAGGTAGATCACCGGCTTGTCCAGGACAATGAACTCCAGTGCGACGCTGCTGAAGTCTGTCACCAGAACGTCGCTTGCGACGAGAAGCGGGTCGACCTGATAGCTGGTGACGTGTCTGAAGCGGGGATTGCTCTCGAACCGTCGAAACCGGTCTACCCAGTCAACTCCCCCCGCGTACCACTCGAAGTTGCTGCTCGTGCGAGGCGTATAGCTGACGGGATGCAGCTTGGCGACGACGTTGATGTCGCCAAAGCTCAACAGCTGCTCGATCACCTGTTCGCCAAAGCAGCGCAGAGAGCCGCCTGCATCCCACGCAGGAGCGTAAAGCACGGTCTTTCGGCCGGCATCGAGGTCTAGCTGCCCGAGAACCTCGCTTCGGTCGTAGTGCCCCTGCAGAAGCCGGTCCGACTTGGGATAGCCGACGTTCACGAGCTTGTACCGACTCGTATCGAGCTCGTGCATCTCGAACATGTGCTCGTATTGCTCGCGATGCAGAGGGCCGGTGAGGAAGTGAACGTTGTAATTCCGGACATACTCCCTCGGATAGGCCTCGAACTTCGTGGGCTGGTTGTGAGATACGTTTATCCTCAGGCTCGTCGAGGGTCCCTTTCCGTAGACCGAAGCCGAGAGGAAGACATCCGCCAGCAAGAGCCCTGGGGCGACGCGCGGATGAAACCAGCGTTGAGGTGGCACCCCGAACACCGAGAGGGCATCGGCATGATCTGTATGCTCGGTGGCGAGGTAAAGTGAAATGGACCGGTTGGCTTTTCGCTTGAGCTCCTCGACAATTGGCAACAGGTACTGGATGAATCCAAGCTCCTCAACGAAGACGATGACCACTTTCCGGCCTCCGAGCTTGTCCGCGGCCATCGAGCGCGTTATTGCCGAGAGATCGCGCAGATCTTCGCGCCTCACCCTCGAAATCACGTTCAGCGCCCGGCGGGTCTGGCGGTAAGCCCTTCGCGGTAATTCGCGGAGCGCCATCGCTCTAGCTCAACGACCGGTGGATGATGGCGAGTGCGTCGTCGGGGGTTGCGGGCCGGAGATTGTTGCTCGCCCTGGCGGGAGCAATCAGGAGATCCTTGACTTTGTCGACCTTTTCGCGGGTCAGATACCGGCTCACCTGTCCAGGCACTTCCCAGTCAGCGAAAAGGAGCTCCAGTCGCGACGCTGCCTCCCTGAAGTCGGCCGCCTCCATTGCTTCGGCGATGAGCCCCACTCTCTCCGGCGCGTACTCGCCGTTGAAGCGCATGAGCTCCGGCAGAGCAAAACTGCACGCCAGGCCGTGGGGCATCCCAAAGCGCGACGTGAGCGGGTAGGACATCGAATGCCCAAGGGCGGTGGCGTTCGACGATATCGCCAGCCCTCCGAACAGCGAGCCTTCCTGCATTGTGCGACGCGCGTCGAGATCTCCGGGGTCTTCAAGAACGTGGGTGAGGGCGGAAAAGATCTTTCGCAACCCCGCGACGGCGAAGGCATCGCTTATCACTGTCGCTCTGCGATTCCAGATCGACTCCATGCAATGCGAAATCGCGTCGAGTCCGGTGACAAGAGTCAACTCGGCTGACGCGGTCAGCGTAAGCTCGGGCACGAGAAGCGCAGCCTCCGGAAAGAGCCGCGGATGTGAGATGGAGTGTTTGGAGCCATCCAGCTCATCCCATACGGTACCCCACGACGTCACTTCGCTTCCGGTGCCCGCGGTAGTCGGAATCGCGATTATCGGAAGAGGAGAGAACCCTTCAGGGAATGGCGTCCTGTCCCGAAGGTGCGTTGAGAGCCAGCCCGGGGCCGAACAGCCCGGCGATGCAATCGCCGCAATTCCCTTGGCTGTGTCGAGCGCGCTTCCTCCGCCGAGGGCAATGAGCACATCCGGCACCGGATCCAGAATCTCGAAGGCGCCGGCCGCGATCGAAGCGATCGTCGGGTTGGGGTGGACGCCATCGAAGACACGGATGGCTGAAGGCGCGCAAGTGTCGAGAAGCGTCGCCACGGTGCCCCGACCTTCAGTCCCCGGCGTGGTGATCAGCACGGCGCTCCGGGATCCGAGCAGCGAGGGAAGCTCGGCGAAGTCAACGCTGCCGAATTCGATTCGCACCGGGTTATGGAACATCAGGAGCCCGGATCGAACTCGAGACCGGCCGACTCCCAATCCTCGATGGTATCGATCTCCTTCCAGGGCTCACCGGAAGACGGGAGACACCGAATCTCCTCGCCCGCCGAAACGAGGCTCGTGAAGGCTGCCGTGTCGTAATCGGAGAGACCGGCGCCCATCAGGCGCCGCTCGATCTCGGCGAAGACAATGGCGGGACGGTGAATCGCAGCGATTCCGGTCCATTCGCCCTGTGCATCGGAGATGGGGATGGCCTTACTGGACTCGATGAGGCGACCGCTGGCCCCGACGCGCACCTTCATCGCTTCGGCATCCACCGGTCCGAACGCGGTAAGCAGGTCAACGGAAGCTCTCGAGCTCGCGACCGCGCGCAGAAAGTCGCCGAGCATCGCATCGCCATAGATCAGGTCGCCATGCAAGTAGACGAATGGATCGTCGCCGGCAAAGCCCTTCGCCATCCACAGCGACCCCATGTTGTTGCAGTGCATGTAGAACGGATTGGGGATACACGTCGCCTCGCTCCCCATGGCAGCACATATCATTTCTGCACGGTATCCCACCACGACTGCGATATCCGCAATTCCGCTCGAGCGCAGCAATCGTACGGAGCGGGCGAGGAGGCTTTCACCTCCCAGCGAAAGAAGTGATTTGGGGCAGTCGGCGGTGAGTGGGTACAGCCGGCTCGACAGCCCTGCTGCGACGATGACTGCCTTGCGGATCAAGAGCTTGCTGAAGCGCGCGGGGAACGCGCTACGAAATCCATGAATCGCTTGCGGACTTCCGGCGGCCGGGTTTTGGGCCGGCCGAGGTTTTCTTTTGCGCCTCCCGCGATTTCCAGATAAACGAAGCTGGTCTTTCCGGACTCGAGGGCCTCGCGGACGAAGGACTCGAGCTCTTCGAGATTAGAGGCGTAAAACGCGTTCCCATATCCGACTGACTCGGCGAATCCGATGAAGTCGATCCGGTCCG
>JBGPLS010000033.1:0-20965 GCA_041486565.1 Gemmatimonadaceae bacterium | reverse complement strand
GCGGCAGCGCAGGGCAAGCTCGTGCGCTGGCAGATGCAGGCGGTGGCGCTCCAGACCGCCGACGCGCTTCGCACCGGACTCTCGGCGGGCGAGCCCTATCTTCTCGCGCTCGGGCCAGGGGCGGAGAAGACCCTGGTTTATCTTGCAGTGCCGCCAGGTCTCCTGCCGAGCGCGCGGAATCTGCCGGCGATGGCGGACGTCATCATCGTGGCACGTGTGCGCAACGGCCGCAGCGAGCCGGCGGGCGTACCGATCCTGGATCTTCAAAGTCTGACGAGACAATAGATGGAACTATCCAGTGGCACTCCCGGAAATTCGCACGAGCCCCTCGAGGGGCCCGGCAGCAGGCGCGATCCGGCAAAGGGACGTGAGGGCGATCGCCGTCGCACCGGATGGCGGGATTTTCGGCGTGCGTATCCGGGGTTCGTGTTTACGCTGCTCCTCGCGCTCGTCGCGATGCTGTCCCTCGATGCGTACCTGATCTACAAGCGCCGCGCGTACACCGGCGAGGTAGACCAGCTTCGCGGCGCGATGACCGAAGCCGAGCGAGCGAAGACGGACGCCATAGTCGAAGCCGAGCACGACAAGGCCCGTATCGCGCTCGAGCTCATGCGACGACAGGCGAAGATGGAGAAGTCTCTTCACCTCGCGATCGCTCTCGACAGCGGGCGGATCTACCTCGAGCGGGACGGCGCGGTGCTCCGCGAGATGGCGGCTCAGTTCGGACCGGAAAAGGGCGTGACCCCAGGGTCAGACTCCGTTCCAGAGGTGATACCTCGCGGCCAGCGAACCGTGGCGCGCCTCGAGGAGAACAGGATCGTCCTTGAAGGGGGGACCGCGATCGAAGCGGCGCAAACCGATGTCGCGACGGCGGATACATCGCCCGTCCCGGCCGGAAACGTGCGCATAGGACTCACCGACATGAAAGCGATCATGCCGAATCTGACACCGGGCATGCGGGTATACTTTTATTGACCCCGGCATGCAGCGCCGGTCTCATTTCCCGAGGTAGCTGATGGGTTTCGTGAATACTGTGACGCACGGTGGCAAGTGGGTCTGGATGACGCTGCTCGGCTTCGCGGCGGCGACGGTGGCGAGCGCGATGCTGCTGACGAAGACCGCCGACCTTCGCTATCAGCGCGACGTCAACCGGATGGTCTTCAACGACAACCTCGGCGTCCTCCAGGAGGTCAAGGCGAAGCTCGGGATGACCACCGACAGCCTCAATCGGCTGGTCGCGAATCCGGCTATTCAACCCGATCAGTCGTACATCGTGATCAGCATCACGGAGCGTGAGCTGTGGTACAAGAAGGGCAACGAGCTGTTGTTCCACACTCAGGTTGCGACCGGAAGCGGCAAGACCCTCGTCTCGGGTGCCAGCGGAAAGGAGTGGAAGTTCGAGACGCCCCGCGGTCGGCTGACAGTGGAATCCAAGGAATTGAATCCGGCGTGGGTGCCCCCTGACTGGCACTTCCAGGAGCAGGCGAACAAGCGGGGCTTGGGGATTGTGCGGCTCGAGCGCGGGAAAGTGATTCCCTCGTCCGACGGCTCGGTCCTCACCGTTTCCGGGGCGAATGTGGTCCGCCGGTATGCCAATGGGTCGGTGGTGCCGCTCCAGGCCGCCGAGGGCCACGAGATCATTGCCAATGGCAACATCATCATTCCGCCCTACGGGACGACGCAACGCCGCTATCTGGGCGTGCTCGGGACCCGACGACTCTACCTCGGCGACGGGTACGGAATCCACGGTACGGACCACCCCGAGACCATCGGCAAGGCGGCAAGTCATGGCTGCGTCAGGTTGCGCAACGAGGACATCGAAAAGCTCTACGACATGGTGCCGGTGGGAACGCCGGTGTTCATCTATTGAACGGTGGATTCGGCGCAGCAGCCGCCCGGCGGCAAATGGTTGGACGGCGAGGCTTTGCGTCCTTAGGTTGAGTCCATGGAACCCGCTATGACCGGCTGGAGCCCGGAGGAGCCGGAGGACGTCCTTTTCAGGCGGCGGAAGCCGGCAATGCTGGTCACAGTCCTGCTCGTGGTAATCGCCAGCCTCGGCGCGTTCCAGTTCCGGAACTCCCCTTTCGCCCTCAAGCCTTTCGGGACGTTCCTTTCCCGGACCCTCCCAACGGCGGAGCCGTCGGCGAGCGCGTTTGGCGCCAGCGGCGGCGTATTGCTCCGCTTCGCCATGCCGGGTCAGGAGGTCGAGTATCCGCTCGACGTTCACGGCGATCCGACCGCTCTCCATTACGAGTGGGTGCGCCTTGGTGAGACGATCGGCTCCGAGCCGGCGCGCGTCCTCCTCGGAGCGAACGTCCGGGCGCCGGTCAAGGCCGGCTTCTATCGCCTTGCCCTCGTTCGTGACAACCAGCATCGAATCGTAGACGGGCTGACGCTCGCCGTGCTGGTCCCCTTCAAGGAGAAGGAGGGGGCGATGCTCAACGGCTATCGTATCGGCACCTACCTGGCCGAGAAGATCGCCGGGAATCAGGATCCGCCGGAAGGATTTCTCGAGATCAACGAGCACGACGTGGACCTTCCCATCAGCAAGCACCTGCGAGTCGGCGATTTCCTCAGCCACGACAGTCAGCAGACCTGGCCCCGCTACGCGGCGGTCAGCCCGCGTCTCTTGGACAAGCTGGAGCTCGTGATCGCCGAGATAACGCGATGGCACGGCTCGGAGACTCCGGTGAGCCTGGCGCTCGACGTACACTCGGGATTCCGGGCGCCCGCCCATAACGGCCACATCGCCCGGGCGGCTCGCGACAGCGAGCACCAGTACGGTGATGCCGCCGACGTCGTCATGGATGCCAACGGTGACGGCAAGTATACCGCACTCGACAGCCGGCTCGTCGGTCTGGCCGTGGAGATCGTGGAACTCAAGCACCCGGAGCTCGTAGGTGGACTGGGGATCTACACCAGCGGACATTCGCGAACCACGTACGTCCACATCGACGCACGGGGAACCCGCGCTCGATGGCGCGGTTAGGAGGAACCCGATATGAATGAGGTCTTGCGGGACAGGCTGATCAGGAAGCTCGATACGCTGCCGGAAGAGCGCGTCTATCAAATTTTCGACTACATAGATTTTCTCGAGTCGAAATACGCTCAGCGGTCGAGCCAATCCACCAATCCGCTCACGCGGTTCGCCGAGGGGATGGAGGACACGCTGAGAGCGGGGAAGATGTCGGCCAATATCATCGGCGGAACGATGAATATCATGAACAAAGCGGTCGGGGCGATCACCGATGTCGCGGCTGCTGGCAAGTCTGTTGCAAGTGGAATCATGGACGTGGCAACCGGGGCCCCCGTTCCCAAGCAACCGGAGGCCCATCCGCCCGAGATTCCGCGGGCGGGTCCGCACGAACTGGGAAGCCAGCTACCCAAACCCCCCGGAGACGAGCGTAAGTGACAACCAGGAAAGCCAGGGTTTCATCGGCAGCGTCATTGGCAGCGTCATCGGCAGCGGGAAGGCGGACGAGGACCGTGCCCCGGGAAGTGAAGGTCGAGGGAGGCCCGAGAACGGGGGCAAAGCGGACTGTAATGGATGCGGTGCGGGAGATCCCCAACTTCCTGCGCCTGCTCTACGGTCTGCTCACCGATTCGCGAGTCGCCACCATCGACAAGCTGGTGGTTGCGGGTGCGATTGCATATATCGTGATGCCGCTGGACCTGATTCCGGATTTCATTCCCTTCCTGGGAGAAGTGGACGACGTCTTCGTGTTGATTCTTGCTCTCCAGCGCCTTATCGGCAACGCCGGCCGCGCCGTCCTCGCGGACCATTGGCTGGGAGATCCTGGCGAGCTGTCGTCGCTCAATCTCGAGCACGTGCTCGCGGCCTGCGCGTTCTTCCTGCCAAGGCGTATTCGCCGTCGGCTGCGGACTATCGGCCGGGCATAGGATGCGACTTCGTCACCGGCGAATGGTCGCGTCCGGTCGCGCAAAGGCGCTTTGCTGCGCCTGCGCGGCGCTGGTGACGACAACCGGCTGTGCGACGATGTTCCAGATGCGCCCCGCGGCCGACAGCTATACGTACGATATCGGCCTTGCCACGCCGGTGGATATCCGCGCGCGGGCTTCGAATATTCTGGAACGACTCGGCTACAAGCTTGTGAGAGACGACGGACCCGAGCGCTTCTACGTCGAATCTGAATGGAGGAGCCGCCCGCCGATGGATGATCGGGAGCGGAGCGGGGGAAGCGAGATAATCACGAGGGTGATACTGGAGGGTGCTCCGCGCGTCGTCTCGGGCTCGCCAGCGGTGTACCACGTTCTTCTCATCGTCGAGAATCGCTTCGTCCCGCTACGCGGAACGAAGCATGAAGCGCGCGAGCCGACCTCCTCCGCCAGCTACGCGGAAGCGATAGTCAAGGAGATCAGCGTCGCTTTCGGCGGTACTGCCCGTCCGGTAGCCGACGAGCCGCGACCGTTTTAGCGCGAGTGACAGCTTCCTCCGCGGACCTCTGAGAGTGGAGCGGATTCCGAAACTATTGCTGCTGGTCTGCGCCGCCACGCTCGTTGACTGCGCGTCATCTCAGCGACCGGGCCGGGCGCCATCGCCTTCCACACTTCCGCAGAGAGTTGGTGCTGCGCCTCGCGGCTCACAGACTCCAGTTCAAGGCGCTGCCGCGACCGATGCAGCGCCGGCGATCGATCGGTTCGAGCTCCAGCAGCTTTTCAAGCGCCTCACCGATCTGTCCTTCATCACCCAGCTCAGCCCGGAGATGATCGTCCGGAAGATCACCTACAGCGGCGCCGACAAGCTCCCGATTCCGGCGTATTTCTTCGCGCCGAGGGATACCGGACGCAAGCGAGCCGCCCTGATCTTCGTCCATGGCGGAGTGCATGGCGACCTCGGCGACCTCTATGTGCGGCACATCCGGTCGCTGGTGCGTGAAGGCTACGTCATCGTTGCGCCGGAGTACCGTGGAAGCACCGGTTATGGGAGGCCCCTTTACGACGCCATCGACTACGGCGGCAAGGAAGTCGAGGACGTGATCGCCGCGCGGGCGTATCTCCAGACATTCGCGCCCTACGCCGATCTGACGCGGCTCGGGATCATCGGCTGGAGCCACGGGGGATTCATCACCCTGCACTCGATATTCCGCCGGCCGGAGTTGTTCAAGGTTGCGGTGGCGCATGTTCCCGTTGCCGATCTCCCGACACGGATTGGCACTCATTCGGCGGGATACGAGAGGATCTTCGCGGCGCAGCCGGGCTACGGCGGGACGCTGAAGGAACGACCGGAGCCGTACATCCAGCGGTCGCCGATCGCGCACGTGAGGGAGTTGAGGACTCCGCTTCTCGTCCACGCGGCGAGCAACGACCAGGACGTCTTCATCATCGAGAATCACAACCTGCGCGATTCGATGATTGCGGCGGGGAAGGAGAGGGCCGGATTGTATCATTACAAGGAATGGCGCGATCCGCCGGGCGGCCACGAATTCAACCGTGTTGACACGAAGGAAGCCAAGGAGAGCTGGAGCGAGACGCTCGCCTTTCTCAGGAGGTACCTGCGTCCGGAGCGCAAATAAAGAAAAACAAAGAGAGAGACACAGCTGCGAGCTAACGGAAGCGCAGCGAGCCAGCCGCTAGCGAAGAACTGCTCGTGCCCGCCTGGCAGCATTTTAGTCGGATAAATCGACTGCTGCTCGAACCAGCGGCCAGCAACCTTGGCGAGGGTTGGGATTGCTCAAAGCTCGCTTATATCCTTACCGATCCTTTCTTGTTGTTTCGCTCGCAGCCGGCCGCTGTGCTTCTGTCTGCTCGGAGGTGTGTCTCTCTCGTTTGTTTTTACTCTTCGGTCTGGACTGAAACTGCGCTCCGCCGTACATTCAGCTATGGCAACCACGACTCGCCCGACGAGCAAGCCCGCACAGCCGGCAGCAACCGGCGGCGGGCTTTCGCGTTTTCGCGAGCAGCCCGGTGAAGGCACCGGGGCGAGTGGCGCGAGCCGGGTGCGTGAAGACGTCGTTCTCACTTTCGACGACGTTCTCCTCTCGCCCCGCCATTCGGTGGTTCTCCCGAAGGACGTCAGCACCGTCTCGCGCTTCACGCGGGCGATTACGCTCAACGTCCCCTTCGCGTCGGCGGCGATGGACACCGTCACCGAATCGGAGATGGCGATGGCGATGGCCCGCGCCGGCGGGATAGGCGTCATCCACAAGAACATGTCCGTTGACCGTCAGGCCGCCGAGGTGGATCGCGTCAAGCGGTCCGAAAGCGGGATCATTCTCAATCCGATCACGCTGCCGCCTGAAGCGACGCTCCGCGAAGCGGCCGCGCTGATGACGCGATTCCGAATCTCGGGAGTGCCGATTGTTGACGGTGACGGACACCTCGTGGGGATCATCACCAATCGCGATCTGCAGTTCGAGCGCAACCTCGACCAGGCGCTTGCCCAGACGATGACGTCGAAGGTCATAACCGCTCCGGTCGGGACGACGCTCGAAGAAGCCGAGCGAATACTCGGCAAGCACCGGATCGAGAAGCTCCCGGTGGTGGACGAGGTGGGCGCGCTGCGCGGACTCATCACGGTGCGCGACATCCACCAGCGCCGTGCGTTCCCGAACGCCAACAAGGACGAGCATGGACGGCTGCGAGTTGCGGCCGCGATCGGCGCGACGAACTACACCGACCGCGCGCGCGCGCTGGTGGATGCTGGTGTGGATGTGCTCATCATCGACACTGCGCACGGTCACGCAGACGGCGTGCTCGATGCGACGGCCCGTGTCCGCGAGATGTTCCCCGACATTCAGCTCGTTGCCGGGAATGTCGCAACACGCGAAGGGGCGGCCGCGCTCGTCGAGCGAGGCGTAGACGCAGTGAAAGTCGGAGTGGGGCCGGGATCCATCTGCACAACGCGCGTCGTGACCGGGGTCGGTGTCCCTCAGCTCACTGCGGTGTTCGATGCCGTCGAGGGCGCGGGTGACGTTCCGGTGATCGCCGACGGGGGAATCAAGTACTCGGGCGACATCGTAAAGGCTCTCGCCGCGGGCGCGTCGAGCGTGATGATGGGCTCGATGCTCGCGGGCACCGAAGAGAGTCCGGGCGAGTCGATTCTTCTCGAAGGGCGGCGCTTCAAGATGATCCGCGGAATGGGCAGCCTGTCGGCGATGCAGGATGGCAGCGCCGACAGGTACTTCCAGGAAGGCGAGATGTCGGCGCAAAAGCTGGTGCCGGAGGGAATCGAAGGGCGCGTGCCATACAAGGGTCCGGTTGCCGACACGATCTTCCAGATGGTGGGTGGGCTGCGCGCGGGAATGGGTTACGTCGGATGCGCGACAATCGACGCTTTGCGCACCGAAGCGGAATTCATCCGCGTCACCGCCGCGGGATTGCGCGAATCGCATCCGCACGACGTGACGATCACTCGGGAAGCTCCCAACTATTCCGTTTGAAGCCTGAAGTTGCGGCTGGGATGAAGGGATTCGGCAGCCGGATGCGTGCGCCGTTTGCTTGACAAGCTCTCGTCGGGCGCAGCAACTTCTCCCGGCTTCGCGATGTCTACTGTAGAGTAGGAGAATGGCGCGAGTGGGCTTGCGCGCCCCCGAGTCCGTTCGTTCCACATCCGCCCGATTTCAGGAGAATCGCATGGGTATTTGGACGAAGAAGAGCATTGCCACGCTGCAAGCTGACGCGGGGGCCGAGGAGGGCGTACACACTCTCAGGCGGGCGCTTGGCGCGCTGAACCTGACGACGCTTGGAATCGGCGCGATCATCGGCGCGGGTATCTTCGTGCTGACGGGGACGGCGGCCGCGAATTACGCGGGACCGGCGATCGTCTATTCGTTCATTCTCGCTGGCCTTGGCTGCCTCTTCGCCGGACTCTGCTACGCCGAGTTCGCGGCGATGATCCCGATTGCCGGAAGCGCGTACACCTACGGCTATGCAACGCTGGGCGAGCTGGTGGCGTGGATCATCGGCTGGGACCTGATTCTCGAGTACCTCTTCGGCGCGGCGACCGTCGCCGTGGGGTGGTCGGGATACTTCTCCGCATTCATGAACGAGCTCGGTTTCCGGATACCCGTACAATTCACCGGGGCGCCGCTCGACGTGGTGGGGACGCACAACCTCGTGGCGTCCAACATCTGCTTCAGCGCGACGACCAACGAAGTGATCAGCGTCGCTGCCGGGCAGGTATGCGACCTGACCAGGTACTCGACCGTGCATGGACTGGTCAATCTGCCGGCGATGATACTCGTCGGGCTCGTGACGACGCTGCTCGTAATCGGCATCAAGGAGTCGGCGAACTTCAACAACGTCATCGTGATCGTGAAGCTCGCCATAGTCCTGCTCGTCATTGGTTTCGGCTTCATGTACGTCAATTCCGATAACTGGCATCCGTTCGTTCCCGAGAACACCGGCACATTCGGCCAGTACGGATGGACGGGCATCGTCAGGGGCGCGGCGGTGATCTTCTTCGCTTACATCGGGTTCGACGCCGTCTCGACGGCAGCGCAGGAAGCGAAGAATCCTCAGCGGGACATGCCGATCGGCATTCTCGGATCGCTCGCCATCTGCACCGTTCTCTATATCCTGATGGCGCTGGTGATGACCGGTCTCACGAGATACACGAACCTGAACGTGCCGCATCCGGTGTACGTTGCGATCGCCGCTGCGGGACCGGCTCTGGCGTGGCTCCGTCCGATCATCAATATCGGTGCAATCGCGGGGCTCGCTTCGGTGGTACTGGTGATGCTTCTGGCACAGCCGCGCATCTTTTTCACGATGTCGCGTGACGGACTGCTGCCCCCGGTATTCGGGAAAGTGCATCCGAAGTTCAGAACGCCCTACATAACGACGATCCTCACCGGTGTGGTGTGCGCGCTGATTGCCGGCGCGTTCCCCATCGCATTGCTCGGCGAGCTCGTTTCAATTGGAACTCTGCTGGCTTTCGTGATCGTCTCTGCCGGAATTATCGTACTTCGCAGGAAGAGTCCGGAGATTCCGCGTCCGTTCCGCACCCCGCTGGTGCCGCTGGTGCCGATTCTTTCGATCCTCATTTGCGGCTACATGATGTACAGCCTGCCGGGTGACACATGGGTCCGGCTCATCGTCTGGCTGCTCATCGGATTCCTGATCTATTTCCTCTATGGTAAATCGCACTCGCGGATAGCGATCAACGAAGCGAGTGGTTGATCTTCTATCGGTAGCGCGACACCGGGTTGAAGCGATAGAGCGCCTCGCGCGGGAGTTCCGCGCGGGGCGCTCTGTCGCAATCTCGACCCACATCAACGCCGACGGTGATGGCTGCGGGTCTGAGGCGGCTCTGGCGCGGCTGCTGGAACAGTTGGGAATGACGGTCAGGATCGTGAATCCGACGCCGTGGCCTGAGACGCTTCTTTTTCTCCTCGGTGACGACGTGGTGGATGCGACCGCGGAGGGACCGTCGGCTCTGCGAAAGGCCGATCTTCTCATCGTTCTCGACATCGCCGACGTAAAGCGCCTCGGCGTGCTCGCCGAAACCGTGCGCGGGCTGAAGATCCCCAAGATCGTGATCGATCACCACATCCCGAGTGACGAGCCGCCGTCGCAGAACATGCTCGCCGATACCACCGCCTGCGCGACGGGTGAGCTGATCTACGACGTGGCGGTCACGCTCGGGCTCCACATCACCCCTGAGGTTGCGGGCGCGCTGTACGTCGCGGTGCTGACTGACACGGGTGGATTCCGCTTCAGCAATACCAGCGCGCGCTGCCTGGCAGTTGCGAGCCAGCTGCTGGCGGCGGGCGTCGAGCCGGAAGAGATGTATCGCCGGCTGTATGCGTCACTCCCGATCGGGCGGCTGCACCTGCTCCGCGACGCGCTGGCGACGCTCGAGGTGGATCCGGCGTACGGAATCTCGTGGATCTCAGTCGCCGCCGGCGCAGCTGAAGAGTACGGTTTGAAGTCCGACGATCTGGAGGGACTCGCCGAGCATCCGCGGTCCGTGGGCGGGACGCGACTGGCGGTGTTCTTCCGCGACCTGGGTCACGGGAAGATCAAGGTTTCGTTCCGTAGTACCGGCAAGGTGAACGTGAACGACTTCGCCAAACTGTTCGGGGGCGGCGGGCACGCCCGCGCGGCGGGCGCGCTCATTCCGGGGACGCTCGACGAGGTTCGACACAATGTCATCGCCGCGGCGAGGGAGTTCGTGGGTGCGGTGGAGGGCGGATCGACTAGTCGCTAGGGCGCACCGGGTGACGCGCGTGCTATCCGTGCGGGCGGTTGAGACTTTGCTCAGTGCTGAAGCCATCCGGATACCGCTTCCGGAGCTTGTCGACATTCATCACCGCGATCTCGGCGAGACTCATGCCGATTCCCTTCGCGCCGATGGCACAATACCAGAGGATGTCGCCGAGCTCCTTTGCGATCTTGTCGCGCGTCTCGTCGTCCAGCGGATGGCCGTGATAAAGGATCTTCTTCACATGGTCGGCGATTTCGCCCGACTCTCCGGAGAGGCCGAGCGCGGCCGCATCGAGAAGCGTCAGCGGCGTGGCCGTGCTCGCGGTGGAAGCGGTCCGCAGCGCGAGTGATTGATACAAATCGAAATCTTTCATTCTTTCGGCGTGTTAGAGTTTGATTCAGGTATCGCCGGGCTCTCCTCGAGACTCGGTTGCGCGTTTGGATCTGTGAGATTGCCGGTGAGGCGGTGAGGCGGGGAGAAAAGATCAGGATGCATCGCTCCGCCTCTCAGACAATTAAATCGAATGACGGTTTTCCTTTTTCGGGGAACTGCAACGGCGAGCCGAATCTCGAGGCGGCGAGTGCTGTTCCACTATTTGTTGTAGTTCTCCCCGTCTCCCCGTCTCCCCGTCTCCCCGGCGACCGCCGGATCCATCATCCCGAGACGCGTTTCAGGCGCGCCTATAGCTCTACCAACCCGCCATAAGTTTCCGGTCTCCGATCGCGATAGAACTGCCACACGTTCCTCACCTCTCTCACCTGGTCGAGGTCGAGCTCAGCCGTAACGAGCTCGGTCTTGTCACGCGACCCGTTGGCCACGAACTGTCCCCGCGGATCGCAGAAGTAGCTCTGCCCGTAGAACTCGCCGATGTCCCACGGCTGCTCGTGTCCGACGCGGTTGATCGCACCGACGAAGTACGCGTTCGCAACCGCGTGGGCCGGCTGCTCGAGCTTCCACAGATATTCCGAGAGGCCGGCGACCGTCGCCGAAGGATTGAAGACAATCTCCGCACCATTCAGTCCCAGCGCTCGCGCGCCCTCAGGGAAGTGGCGATCGTAGCAGATGTAAACTCCGATATCGGCGTGCTGTGTCTTGAACACGGGATAGCCGAGGTTGCCGGGCTTGAAGTAGAACTTCTCCCAGAATCCGGGCGCGCAATGGGGGATGTGGTTCTTTCTGTACTTGCCGAGGTAGGTGCCGTCGGCGTCGATCACCGCGGCGGTGTTGTAGTACACGCCGGGCGAGTCCTCCTCGTAGATCGGAACGATGATGACCATGTTGTGCCGCTTCGCCAGATCCTGCATCAGCTTCGTCGTCGGACCATCCGGAATCCCTTCCGTCGCGTCATACCATCGCGTCGTCTGCTCGGCGCAGAAATAGGGGCCGGTGAACACTTCCTGCATGCAGATGATCTGCACGCCTTCGCCGGCTGCCTTTTCGATCAAGGGGATGTGTTTCGCGAGATTCGCCTCTCGAATTGTGTCGAGCGGCTCGTCCGTCCCGCACGCGTGCGTCGCCTGAATCAAACCGCATTTTACGACTCGGGGCATGTCAGCTCTCGGTAATGGGGTGGCTCCACGCGGGGCTGTCGGTCACCGCCGCGTGCGCCCTCACACGCATTAGAACCAGATACAGCACGAAACTCAAGCTGAAAGTCACGAACCAGGCGTAGGTGTACAACTTGTCGAGGAAAGTCGGGTCGGCCACCTGGCCGCCGGGGGTGGTCGCGGCCCGAATGAATCCGGGCACCACCGGCAGGACGGCCAGCACCAGAGCGGCGATCGCCCGCCAGTTGACACCGTTCACATAGGCGTAGCGACCATCGGTCAGGAACAGGTCGCGCACCGCGAGCTGCTGCCGCCTGACGATCCAGTAGTCGGCGATGAGAATGCCGCCCAGGGCGCCCATCAGGCTCGAGTAGCCGATGAGCCAGGTGAAGATATATGCCGCCGCGTCGGAGTAGAGCCGCCACGGCATCATCAGTATCCCGATCACAGCAGTGATCAGACCGCCGGTGACGTAGCTGATGCGCTTCGGACTCAGATTCGAAAAATCATTCGACGGCGACACGACGTTTGCCGCCATGTTGGTGGTGAGCTGCGCCGCCAGGATGACGAGCGCGCCGAAGATAATTACTCCCGGTGTTCCGATACGGCTTATCAACTCGACAGGATCCCAGATCGCCTTGCCGAAGATTACGATCGTCGCGCTCGTCACCGCGACGCCGATGAACGCGAATGCGGTCATCGTCGCCGGCAATCCCATCGCCTGCCCCAGTATCTGAGACCGCTGGCTCTTCGCATAACGGGTAAAATCCGGGATGTTGAGGCTAAGCGTCGCCCAGTATCCGATGTTTGCCGTGAGGGCGGCGGGGAAGAGAACCCGGAATGGAGTCGTGCCCTGGCGCAGCCGCGACGACTCGCTCAGAATGTGGCCGAGCCCGCCGCCATTCCTGATTCCCCACCACAGGAGAATTGCGCCGCCCGCGAGCAGCAGCGGTGCGCTCCAGCTCTCGAGGACCTTGATTCCCTCCGTTCCCCTGAGGATGATGGCGACCTGTATCAGCCAGAAGAATCCGAACGCGATCCACGTCGAACCGGGAAGCGTGGCCCAGCCCGACCACGCGGCTTTCAGCAGCGCGTCGAGCGCCAAGCCTCCGATCCATGTCTGAATTCCGAACCATCCGCAGGCGACAATTGCCCGCAACATCGCGGCGACGTTTGCACCTCTCACGCCGAAGCTCGCCCGGCACAGCACGGGAAAAGAAATTCCGTACTTCGTCCCCGCGTGAGCGTTGAGGACCATCGGGAGCAGAACGATCAGATTTCCGAGGAGAATGGTGCCCAGCGCCTGGTACCAGGTCATTCCCTGCTGCATCAGGCCGGACGCGAGAGTGTACGTCGTAATGACGACGCTCATCCCGATCCATAGCGCTGCGATGTTGTACGTGGACCACGTGCGGCGCGACATCGGCGTGGGCGCCAGGTCGCGATTCCAGAGAGGACTGCCGGATAAGTCTTCCGCGACGTCTTCAGGTTCGGCCATGGCTCGTTTCGAGGGAGGATGCGCCAGGAGCGACGTTCAGTATCACCTTGCGGCTGTCATCGTCAAGGGGCGTTCCGCACAACGGCGAGGATCAGAGCGATCGCAGCAGTGCGGCGACGTCATCCATGCCGCGTTCGCTCGCGCGATCGGCCGCAGTCTTGCCTTCGCTGTTCCGGAGCGCCGGGTCGGCGCCGAAGGCGAGGAAGAGCTCAACGATCTCGATCGCGCGGGACTCATCATCGGGCAACCACATGAGTGGAGTGCCGTATTCGCGGCTCGCGACCTTCGCCAGCCCCGGTTCGGTGCTCAGCACCTCGCGCACTCGCTCGACGTGTCCTGTAAAGGTGAGGTTCCAGATGTCACGACTGAAACGTCCCAGTAGCTCGATCATGCGCGGGTTCTGCGCGTAGACGGCGGAGTCGAGCGGCGTGTTACCCCAGTTCGTTTCGACGGGGTCGATCTCCGCGCCGCGCTCGATGAGTAGCGCGGCGACCTGGGGCGAATCGTCGTACGCGGCTACGTGCAGTGCCCGTTGACGTCCCTGCTTCGCATCCTCGACGTCGGGAGAGACACCGAGGTCGAGCAGGAGCTGAACGACGTCCACGCGATCGTGCTTCGCCGCCGCATGCAACGCGATGGGCGACTGCAGATACTCCGGATGCTGCTCGAGCATCGACCGCGCTGTAGAGCGATCGAGCTCGAAGCACGCCGCCGCGAACGCTTGCTCGCTATCGAGCACAAACCCGCTCGGCGTCGCACCAAATCGAACGAGGAGGTCTGCCATCTCGGTGAAGCCGCGGCGCAAGGCTTCCTCGTGCAGAGGGTACTTCGGCACTACATGGTGAGGCGGCGGCAAAGGGTTGGCAGTCGCGCCATGGGTCAGAATCCATTCGGCCAGCTCGAGATTGTTGTGCGAGACGGCGACGTCGAGCAGATATCGCGCACCCAACCCGTAGCCGCCCTCGTCGATCATCGACCACTCCGGATCGTCCCAGTCGGCTCCCCGGCCGGTCTTCACCGTGTGAGCGTAGATCAGCTCGAGCAGCCAGATGATGTCGCCGTGAAAGTGAATGTTGTAGAACACCTGCATGTCGTATGGATCGGCGCCGCGCTCGAGCAGCAGCTGCACGAGCCCATCCCTTTGCGGGTGGGGCAGGCGGTTCTCCTCCCCTTCGCCGATGGCGCCGACCATCGGGGTGTAGAGACTGTCGCCCGCCATGAAGTACGCGTTCGGGTCGGCGCCGCTATCGAGCAGCATGCGCGCAATCGCGACAGCGTTGTCGTTGCCCGTGTCGAGTGGCAGCCGTGTGAAGCAGAGGTAGAGAAGTGGCTCCCATTTCTTTGCGCCACCCTTCTCGTTAGCCGTGCTCGGGTTCCCGGCAAGAATTCGCTCGACCTCGGCGAGATCACCGCACACGACTGCAGAGTAGATGCTGTCGCGCGCGATCTCCGGGTGTCGCGCGAGAATGCGCCCGGCGGCATTGCGGGCGATAGTGTGCGCGGCACCCGTTCTCACATGATGGTCGGGGCACGCGTACGTCAGAAACCGCGCGACCCGCTCCGCGTGCCCGTCGTCGGCTGTTGCGCCCTGCATCATTTCATCCCGATTCAAACTGACCCACCACTGTGCTTAGCGGGAGGGCCCGCACGCCGGCCCGCAGGAAGGGAAGCACGACGGTGCGCAAGACGGCACACATGAAGGCGCGCACGACGGCGCACAGGCTGGCACGCAACTCGGATAGCATGACGGAGGGCAACTGGGCTCGCAATTCGCCTGGGCTTCGGCTTGCTCGCGGGGCGCGCCCGCCTCTTCAAATATCTGGCGTCGCAGGTCGCCGAGACGTCTTGACCTTACCAGATCAGCCAGCGGCGTCTCGAGCATCGACCCAATTGACCATGTCTTCGACATGATGCAGGGCGATACCCCGCCACCTGGCGAAACGCACAAGGTCGAGCCGGCGCATTTGCCGCAGAGATTGGACATGCTTTCGCCGGCCGCATCGGCCGAAGCTCGGCCAAAGTCGCGAACGCGGTCGGTGCCGACGTCCTCCACTCCCTTCGCCCGCAGAAATGAAATCGTATCGTCGACGTGATTCTCGTTGAGAGGCATGGTGATGACGCCTGCTCGGAGCGGAAGACCCGCCGCCAGCACCGTATCAATATTGCGCATCGTCTGGCGGAAGCTGCCGGGCTTCTTCGTGATCTCATCGTGGACTCTGGGATCGTTGGAATAAGCCGACGTCGCAACGTGAACCTCGTTCGCGACGAAACAGTCGAGCAGCGGGGAGGGAAGGCGAATCAGGTTCGTAAAAACTTCGACGAACTCATAGTCGAGTGACCGCGCGCGAGCGATGAAATCGGGAAGGTTCCTGTTCAACGTCGGCTCGCCACCGATGAATTGCACCTTCCTGCACCCGAACTCGGCGACAGTGGATAAGACATCGTTGTAATCTCCAGGCGACAGCAGGTCATCGCCCGCACGGAAGGGGCTCGACTCGGCGTAGCAATGAACGCACTGGAGATTGCAGACATTGGTGAGCTCCAGCCAGAGAAACTGAACGTCTGCGGGTGTTGCCGGCGATGTCGCATCCTGGAGAGCCAGACGATGCCTCCTTTCGAGTGAGGTTGGGATTGCCGCTGTTCCCTACGGTTCAAATACCAGATCTCCCGCCTGCACAGCGTCTATGACGGCGAATAGATAGGCTTTGCGCTGCTGAAGAGGGGCAACGCGTATCGTCTCCGAATCTTTGGTGAAGCCACGTCTCGCCAGGAAGTCACAGAAGCTCATCTGAATCTCGTCTTCGCCGGACGCGACCAGCGTTCGCAGCCGGGCAAGTGATTCGATCCAGCAGTTGTTGCATCGGTAGGTCGTGAGAATCTTCCGCATCGTCGGATTCTAGTTCGGAATCACATGCGCGTCGGCACCCGAGCACGGCGTGTAGCAGGACGAGCAAAGCAGGCTGTAAGGCGGATCGGTGCCATCGGGAGCTGTAGTCATCGTCGGCCAAGTCTCAGATTGGTGGTTTCAGCTTCAGCTCTACTGCTTCCGCCGCCTTCCGGTCTGCATCCGTTATGCGTGGGTTCAGCTCCAGCGCCGTGCGGTATGCCGCAACCGCTGCGGTCGTGTCACCGGCGGCCCGCTCGGCATCGCCGAGGTGGGCGAACGCGGCATGCGATTTTGGAAAGAGATTTGTCGCCAGTGCGTGGAGAGCTACCGCCTCCGTCGTTTGCTTTCGTTGCAGCCTGTCATCGCCCAGTGCGAGCAGCGGTCCTTCCACCACGTCGTATTCGCCGAGACGCCCGGCGTCCCTCCAGGCGATCACCATTGCTGCGACGTCACGCGCCGATCGCCCGGCTTCGAGCGAGTCGCGCACGACGACAACAAGGGGAAGGCGTACGGCCGAGGTGAGGATGAGCCGGTCTCCAGCCGGACTTACCACGTATGCCGCAGCGTTGCGCAGCTCGGGATTCGCGAAAGTCGCAACGGCGCGCCACGCTCTGTCGCCAACGGGGCGCCGCGCGTAGAGGACATTTCCCTTGGCCATGAGAATGATGTTGTGACCGGGAACCCAGGCGTGCACGGTGCGGCCGGGTAACGCGGGGACGACACTCGTTATGTGGCGCGCAATCAGATCGAGACGGCGTATCTGGTGGTGTCCGTTGACTGTGTCGACGCGAACGTAGCTGAGCGCCCGCTCACCGGGAATGCGCTGCGAGGGAAGTGCGGGCACTCCGCTGTCGACGTCGGTTATTGTCCCCGCGTGCGGATCGAATAGCGCGAGCGTGAAGCTCCTCGACTTCGGTCGCGTGAGAGCGTACATCCCTCCAGGGAGCGGGGTGTAGTAGCCGGTCGTGTCGGGCCCTGGAAGAATGGCGCGCAGCGGAGTTCCGTCAGGCGTGTATACCCACGGACCGTACTCCTTGAAGAGAGTGGCTGGCACCCAGCGCACAGCCCTGTAGTTGCCGGCTGCGTCTACCGTCGGCGAGTTCTCGTTCTCCGGCGTGTGCGTCACTCGCATCTCGCGCCGGGTACGCAGGTCGAGCCGGTAGATGTCGCTCCGCGCGTTACTTCCGGTGTCGCGCAGCGCGCTGAAGACGATTGACTTCCCATCCGGTGTAAAGGACGGCTGGCTGTTCGTGCCGTCGTTGTGGGTGAGCTTCTCCGGTTCTCCGACGATGAGCCTGTCGCCACGCCAGTGTAGCTCCACCGACCACAGGTTGACCGGATTCGGCGACTGGGCGCCGAGCGCGGTCGCGACAAAGAGGGGGGCGAGCGAGACGACGAGCGGGGCGAGTCGAGGTTTCATAAGGTGCGGAAGGGACCGGAAAAAATGCCTGACGTCCGCAAGTTGCGTTAGCCCGGCTTGGTGGGTGCTCGATCGCGTTCAGACTTTGAGCCGGTCGCCGTCCCAGTATCGTGGGCCCGGCCTCAGGCGTGCTGCCCGGTCGTTGGGATTGGACAGCTGGCAACGCTCGAACGAAAGGCACCCGCACCCGATGCATTAGGTGAGTCCGATGGGCAAGAACGATAAAAGCGATCCTCAGTCCTTGCTTCCCTCCACCGGCCTGGCGGGATCGTACACGCGGCCCGCCTTCACCACGCGCCAGATCCGGCGCGTGTTGCGGATGTCTCGAAGGGGATCAGCGTCGAGAAGCAGGAGATCGGCGAGTTTGCCCTTGGTGATGCGGCCGATGTCATCCGTACCGAGAATATCGGCGGCATCGGATGTAGCGGCGCGTAACGCCTCTGCGGGAGTAAATCCCGACGCCACCAGCTCCTCGAGCTCCCAGTGCACGCCCCACGCGAGAGCCGGAGCGTCGGTGCCAACCCCGAGGCGGACACCGCCAGTATGCAGCCGTCGCGTCGCCGCGCGCATTATGTCAGCGGTGCGCTGCCAGCCTCGACGTGTCGCCAGGTTGCGGGTAGGAGACGGAAAGTTCGCCGCGAAGAAGCGGAGGTAGGGTGAAAGGTACGGCTGCGCTTCGGGCGCTTTCAGAATGGTGGAGTCGTCGTAAAGTCTCGCTGCTGAAGCGAAGACTGTGATGGTTGGGATCACGTCAATGTGAGCCTGGCGGAACAGCTGTACGACGTCGTCGTAGACAAAGGAATCCAGACGATGGTAGCCGCCCGCTCGACCCACGTGCTCCTTGGCGTCGACGCCGGCGGCAACGAAGGGCAGTGGATGCGCGACGTGGCCTGTGACGCGCAGTCCGCGCGCGTGTGCGAGCTCGATTGACTGAACGGCATCCGCCCAGCGGCCGAATTGATACAATTTCAGATAATCAGCGCCGAAGCCGACAGCGATGTCGAGCGCGCGCGTCACAGCTGCCTCACCCAACAGCGCCTGCGTGAACTGACCGCTACGACTGTACTCCGGGATAGCCGTTGTGTGGATTTGAAAACCACTGAAGACGATCCGAGGCCCCGGGCGCACCCCAGCATCGATTGCCTCGCGCACGGCTGCCGTGCGCGCGATTGCCGAGCCCAGATCACGAGCCGTGGTTACACCATTGTAGAGAAGTCCGGCAGGCTGCACATCATCCCACAGATGCTGGTGCAGATCGACCAGTCCTGGTACGGCGATGCGACCGGCGGCGTCAAGCAAACGCACACCTCGCTGAAGGCCGATGCTACCCGAGGCCGCAACACGCTGAATGCGGCCATCGCGCAGCAAAATGTCCCGCGAAGTCGAAATACGTCCCACAACGGGATCGAAGACACTTACGTTGCGCAACAAGAGCGGCGGAGCGGCCACAGTCCGGTAAGTGAGAGGCCACCCTAATCGTTGTACATCGCCGTTTGGAAGTCGCAGTCGGAGTCCGTCGTTGGAGATGTAAAGGACTGTTCCATTTCGCGCGACGCTCGGATAGATCGCGGGGTCGTCGCTTAATCGCCGCGGTTCGCCAACGATGCCTGAGTCCCGGTGAAATCGTGCGGACCAGAGCTGATCCTCGCGAATGAAGACGATCGCGGTGTCTGCAATGAGATTCATGAAGGCGGCATTGCGCACTGCGTTCGCGAGGGTGTCGCGGCGACCGTCCAGCGTCCCGCGTACGAGCTTGCTTGTCGCCGCATCCAGCAGCATCACCGATCGCGAATCTGGAGACCACTGCAACGCTTCCTGACCCAGGTTATCCGACGACAGGTAGCGGCCGAATGGATCCGCTCCCACATCGAGCGTCGAATCAACACTGATGATCGGCTTTGCTGCCTCAGCGGGCACCACCCGCACGCGCTGCTCACGCCAGCCGGCAGGGCCGTGGAGAAACGAAATGAAGCGTCCATCGGGCGACCAGGCGGGGCGGTATTCGTCGCCTGCAAGCGCTGTCAGCCGATGCGTCACGCGATTCGCCAGGTCCGTCACGAAGAGGTCTCGCTCGCGGCCTGCGCTCCATGCAATTCGTCGGGCATCCGGGGACCAAGCTAGATCTTCCGCAGTTTCGGGTACGCCCGTAATCGCGCGCGGAGGCGTGCCTGGGGCGAACACCCAGAGCGAATCGAGCGCAATCATCGCGATCTGCCTTCCGTCAGGGGAGAGAGCAAGACCACGATGACCGCGTGCTTGCACCGGCCTGCCCGGAATCTGGAAATGCAGACGCGGCGGGCGCCATGAGACGTGGGGTATCGAGAGAGTAGCGTGTAGCGCAATGCGGTGGGCTGATCCGCCGCTGATTGGAACGCGCCACAGCTGCCCGTCCGCGTGGTAGATGACGCTTCGACCGTCCTTCGTCCACCGCGCACGCAGGGGCGTCGTGTCATCGTAGTTGGTGATCCGACGCGCGGCGCCGCCGAGGGAATCGGCGACCCAGAGCTGATGCACGCCGAGACTGTCTCGCACGAAGAAAGCGATCCGACCGTCGGGCGACAGCGCCGGCGCGTTCATGCGCAACTCAGGTCCGAAGGCACGGGACGCAGTTCCGCCACTGTCGGCCACCCGCCAGAGCGTGCCGCCAAGTGCGGTAAAGCGTTGAGCGTTGACGAAGAGTATCTGACGACCATCCCGTGACCAGATTGGCTCACGGTAAGAAGGAGTAGGCGGACCGGTGACGCTGATATGGCGGACGGCTCCGTCCGCAACCGTGACGATCGCGAGAGCAGGCGGGTTACCGCTGAGGAAGACGATGCGCGTTCCGTCAGGGGACCAAGCAGGCCAGACGCGATCTGAATTCGTCTCGGCCAGCAGTCGCGGCGTTCCGCCGGTCGACGGGATCAGCCAGATTCCGTATCCGCCTGGACGATCTGATTGAAATGCGATCCACTTCCCGTCAGGAGAGAAAACGGGCTCCAGATCCTCGGCGGTGTCGCGGACCGCATCGGTGAGCGCGTGCGCATCCCCGCCATCGAAAGGCATCGTCCAGATCTGACCAAGCAAATCGAATGCGAGGGTGCGGTCGTCCAGTGAGAGGTCGAACGCGAGCTGGGTGGACTCGTGTACGTCGAGCCGTATCGGCTTTGCTGCCTGCTGCGCCGCTGCCGACGTGGTCGCAAGCAGCATCCCGACCGCGGTCAGATGCGCCGGTCGAAACGACAATCGCGACGCCAGCCCAGTCAAGCGCATACCGCAGCGACCTCGTCTCCCCCCTGCATACGCAGCAGCATATCGACGTCCAGCTTCATTCGGCAACTCTAGCCGCCGCTTATCGCGGCAAGAATGAGAATGGCGCTTCCATCCGGCACGGGCGTTCGAAGGCCGTCCAGAAAGCGGACACTCTCTCCATTCAGAAATACATTCACGTGCGTGCGAATCTCTC
>JBGPLS010000032.1:0-21064 GCA_041486565.1 Gemmatimonadaceae bacterium | reverse complement strand
GGCCGGCGCCGGGTCTCGCGCGGCCGAGCTGGCTGGTGCTCGGCGACCTTCTCGGTGCCCTCGGCGAGCAGGACAGCTTCTATCTGCCGTCCGATGTGTTCGCCAGGATTGCCAGCTCGCACCCGGCGTTCTCGGGACTGTCGTACGAATCACTCGGGATGCGCGGACTTCCGGTCCTCGACTCCGAGACAGCCGGGGCTGCTCGATGATCCATGTAGCCGCTCTGCTTCAGATAGTGAATCCACAGATTCCGCCACTGGAAAATGGCGTGTTCGTCTTCGCCACGCTGGTGAAGATTGTAATCGTCTTCAGCATCTACATGGTTGGTGTGGCTCTCCTGACGCTCGCCGAGCGGAAGATCTCGGCGTGGATTCAGGACAGGCACGGTCCGAACAGGGTCGGACCGAGCGGATTGCTCCAGCCAGTGGCGGACGGCCTCAAGAATTTCATGAAGGAAGAGACGTACCCCGAAGCAGCGTACAAGCCGATATTCATATTGGCTCCCATACTTTCCTTCATCCCGGCACTGACCACCTGGTGCGTCATCCCGTTCGGGGCGCCCTTCCCGACACGGTGGGGCAGGATCGACATGGTCGTCGCCGATCTGCCGGTGGGGTTCCTGTTTATTCTCGCCTTCTCGTCACTCGGCGTGTACGGCATCGTCCTCGCCGGGTGGGCGTCGAACAACAAGTACGCTCTGCTCGGAGGATTGAGGTCGAGCGCCCAGATGATCTCTTACGAAATTTCACTCGGCATGTCGACGATTCCAGTGTTGCTCCTCGCGGGGAATGTCACACTGCGGTCGATTGTCACCCAGCAGGCTTACGGCGGCTGGAACGTGGTCAACCTGACGATTGCCTTCTTCATTTTCCTCGTCGCCGCCTTCGCGGAAACGAACAGACTGCCTTTCGACCTTCCCGAGGCGGAGACGGAGCTCATCGCCGGGTACCACACAGAATACAGCGCGATGAAGTTCTCGCTCTTCTTCATCGCCGAGTACGCCAACATGGTGACGGCAAGCGCACTGATGGTGACACTGTTCTTCGGCGGCTTCGACGTCCCGTTCACGGCGCGCGACAACATCGGCCCGTTCAGCGGCTGGCTGACGCTCTTGTCGGTGATGATCTTCATCGCCAAGCTGCTTTTCTTCCTCTTCTTCTTCATGTGGGTGCGCTGGACGCTCCCTCGCTTCCGCTATGACCAGCTGATGTCGCTCGGGTGGAAAATCATGCTTCCGCTGGCGCTGGCGTACATCATCGTGATCGCAGCGGTGATACTGATTCTGAATGTCGCGGGGATCACTCCGGGTGCGATGTATAGTTCCATACTCGGAGCGGTAAACATCGTGCTGGTGATGATCGTCTTTGCGATCCTCGATCACGGCAGGATCATCAGTCCGGCGTACGGGCGCATCGAAGGCGCTCGGCTCGCGCGGCTGCGCAGCGTCGCGGCCCGCTCCCCACTCGCATCCGGAGTGACGAGGTAATGCCGATCAACATCAAGGTTCTCGACCGGCCGATCGAGGACGTCAGCTACCTCAAGGCGACGCTCAAGGGGATGGCGCTCACCTTCAAGCACATGGTCAATCCGCACAAGGTGACTGTCCAGTATCCGGAGGAGAAGTGGCAGATCTCTCCGCGGTGGCGTGGCACGCACCGGATGCTGACGACGGAGACGGGGCAGGCAAAGTGCGTTGCCTGCGGGCTTTGCCCGACGGTGTGCCCCGCCAACTGCATCAAGCTCGTTCCCGGTGAGGATGAGGAAGGGAATCGCTATCCGCTGATTTTCGAGATCGACGAGTTCCGCTGCATTTTCTGCGGATACTGCCAGGAGGTCTGTCCCGAGGAGGCGATTCATGTCGGCAGGCACTACGAGAACGCCGAATACAGCCGCGAAGGATTCGTCTACGACCTCGAGCGACTCACCGCGCAGACCCATCCCGTGTGCGAGATGTGGGACCCGGAAGATCCGAGGGGCGAATAGATGGAGCCGTACTATCCGCTCTACTACACGTTTCATTTCTATCTCTTCGGCGTGATCGCCATCGCCTCGGCGCTGGCGTTCGTGACGCGCAAGAGCCCGGTCACGGCGGCGCTCTGGCTCGTCAACACGATGTTCTCGCTGTCCGCTCTTTTCGTCCTCCTCGACGCGCAGTTCATCGGCGTGATGCAGGTGCTCGTCTACGCCGGCGCGATCATGGTGGTGTTTCTGTTCGTGATCATGCTCCTCAACCTCGGCCACCCGTCGGAGATTGCGGACAAGCGGGGCCGTTGGCCGACGCTCGCTGCGGCGGCGATCGGGATTCTGATGATCACCGAGATCATGGTGATCGCTCGTGGGCAGGTTGCGACCCGGTTCCAGGTACCGCCGGGCTTCGCGGCCGAGCAGATGCAGCAGTACGGCGCCGTCGGAACTGTCGCCCGGCCGCTTTTCAATGAATACCTGCTCGCCTTCGA
The DNA here is from genome assembly GCA_041486565.1 of Gemmatimonadaceae bacterium. Taxonomy (GTDB): domain Bacteria; phylum Gemmatimonadota; class Gemmatimonadetes; order Gemmatimonadales; family Gemmatimonadaceae; genus UBA4720. The sequence goes on along the minus strand of JBGPLS010000032.1, from coordinate 18,608 downwards.
GCTCACCAGCGTGCTGTTGCTGGTCGCGATTGCAGGTGCGGTCGTCGTCGGAAGAAGGAAGGACACCCGTGCTGGCTGAGTCCCTTGCGTTGTCGGCGGTGCTGTTCGTCATCGGCGTGGTGGGAGTGCTCATCCGCCGGAACGCGATCATCATCTTCATGTGCGTCGAGCTCATGCTCAACGCGGTCAATCTCACCTTCGTTGCGTTCTCACGCATCTATGGAGCGACGGGCCAGGTGTTCGTTGTTTTCGTGATGACCGTCGCAGCCGCCGAGGCCGCGGTGGGCCTGGCAATCATTATTGCGATCTTCCGTCACCGCCAGACGGTGAATCTCCAGGACATCAACCTGATGAAGGGTTGATGCTCCTCCAGGAAGTCGTTGTGGGTACGCACCCGCTCGCCGGTACGGTAGCCCGGTTCATGTGGCTCCTGCCGATTCTTCCGCTCCTTGGGTTCGTAATCAACGGTCTCCTCTCGGTCGTAAGCGCAGCGCGTATCGGGCCGCCTGACCCTGACATGGGTCAGGCCGGCAACGACCACGCGGACGCGGTCGGGGACGAGCATCACGCGGCAAAACCGCATCGCTACGCGAGTGTCGTAAGCATCATCGGGACTGCAGTGCTCGTTCTCTCGTTCGGACTCGCGTGGGCGATCTTCTCCGCGATGAGAGGCGTCCCGATGGAGACGCCATTCGTCCAGAGCTACTTCAGCTGGATGCCGGTCGGCACGCTTCAGATAGATGCCGCTCTCCAGCTCGATCAGCTGTCGATGGCGATGGTGCTTGTGATCACTGGTGTGGGAGCACTGATCCACATCTTCAGCGTCGGCTACATGCGCGAGGACCCTGGATATCCCCGGTACTTCGCCTACCTCAATCTGTTTGTTTTTTTCATGCTGGTGCTGGTTCTGGGCGCCAACTTCCCGGTTCTCTTCGTGGGCTGGGAGGGTGTCGGACTCTGCTCCTATCTGCTGATCGGATTCTGGTTCTCCGACAAGGTGAACGCCGACGCCGGAAAGAAGGCGTTCATCGTGAACCGCATTGGCGACTTCGGATTTCTGGTCGCGATGTTCATGCTGTTCTCGACCCTCGGGACGCTCGACTTCCGCGGCGTATTCGGTGCCGCGGCGAGTCTTCCATACGGCGGCACTGTCGTCACCGCGATCTGTCTCTTCATGTTCCTCGGCTGCGTCGGAAAGAGCGCCCAGATTCCGCTTTACATCTGGCTGCCCGACGCAATGGCCGGCCCGACACCCGTCTCGGCGTTGATCCACGCGGCGACGATGGTTACCGCCGGAGTGTATCTCGTCGCCAGAGCATCACCACTCTTCTCGATGGCGCCGGTTGCGAGCCTTGTGGTTGCGCTGATCGGAGCGGTCACCGCGATTTTCGCCGCGACCATCGGCCTGAAGCAGTGGGACATCAAGAAAGTTCTCGCTTATTCGACCGTGTCGCAGCTGGGCTACATGTTCATCGGCGTCGGCGTCGGCGCGTATGCAGCCGGACTCTTTCACCTGGTGACTCACGCCTTTTTCAAGGCGCTGCTCTTTCTCGGTGCCGGTTCGGTCATCCATTCGATGCATGCCGCATATCACGGCACCCATCGGGACGACGACGCGCAGGACATGCGCAACATGGGCGGTCTCGGGCGGTACATGCCGATCACGTGGGTCCTGATGTGGGTCGCGACTCTTGCGATCTCCGGCATCCCGCCGCTCTCGGGTTTTTTCTCGAAGGACGAAATCCTGGGTGCGGCGTTCTCCCGCGCGTCCGGCTCGGCGCTGGCCGATGCAGCCCTCTTCGGAATCGCCGGCAGTACGTGGCTGTACCTGATCTACCTCCTGGGACTCGCTGCCGCATTCCTGACCGCGATCTACATGACGAGGATGATGCTCTACACATTCCACGGGCCGAACCGGACAGGCGACGCCGAGCGCTCGTATCTGCACGAGGCGCCGTGGGTGATGACCGGCCCGCTCGTCGCGCTCGGCCTGCTGAGCGCATTCGGCGGCTGGCTCAATCTCCCGGAGCTGATTCCCATCGGCGCCGCAGGGAGACTCGACCGGTGGCTCGAGCCGGTGGTCGGAGCGCCGACAGCGCGGCTGGCAGGCATCGCCGGTCACCGTGGAGTCTCGGTGGGCACCGAGGGAGCGTTGATCGGATTGGCTGTATTGGTGGGCATTGCCGGTATCGCTTTCGCCTTCCTGCGTCTCAAGCCGGCGAGGCTCGTGCCGAAGAGCGAGGCACGGCCTGAGCAGGGGTTCGATCTCGTTCTCGCCAACAAGTATTACGTGGACGAAGGGTACGATCGCGCGATCGTGAATCCGACGTATCAGCTCTCGCGCAATCTTCTCTGGCGGATTGTCGACAACGGGCTGATCGACGGGCTCTTCGTCAATGGCAGCGCCGCTTTGGCTCGCGCATTCGGCTGGGTGGGATCGCGCTTGCAGAGCGGTGCCGTAGGTACCTACGCCTGGGTACTGGTGATCGGTGTCCTTGCCGTCCTCGGCGCCGTCACCCTCCGTTGAGAATCCGATGACCTCGTTCCTCGATTCGATCGGCTTCAATGGATGGGTCCTTCCTGCGCTGCTCATCATCCCAGTGATCGGAGCGGCGCTTCTGGTCGCGCTGTCGCCGAGAGCAGCAGATCCGGCGCGGTTGGAGTCGGCAAACCGGACAGCGCGGATCATCGCGCTCTGGTTCTGCATCATCGAGTTCGTCGTGTCGGCTGGACTGTGGTGGTCGTTCGACCCGGCATTGGCGGGTTGGCAGGCGGCGGTCGACATCCCCTGGATTCCAACGTGGGGAATACGATTCACGCTCGGCCTCGACGGCATCGCGCTGATGATGGTGCTGCTGACGACGTTCATCATGCCGCTCACTGTTCTCGGGAGCTGGACGAGCATCAAGGTGAAGGTTCATGCCTTCTTCGCGCTCATGCTCGTGCTGACGAGCGGAATGCTCGGCGCGTTCCTCGCCCGCGATCTCTTCCTCTTCTACGTGATGTGGGAAGTGATGCTGATCCCGATGTACTTCATCATCGGTGTGTGGGGAGGTGAGCGACGGCTCTACGCCAGCATCAAGTTCTTCATCTATACCATGCTGCCGTCGCTATTGATGCTCGTCGCCATTCTTTACCTTGGTGTGCACGCCGGAACGACGGGCACACCCGATTTCAGCTATGACAATCTGGTAGCTCATCCGACGCTCGTGCCCCGGGTGGCGATGTGGCTCTTCGCGGCGTTCTTCCTCGCGTTCGCCGTGAAGGTCCCGATGTTTCCGTTCCACACGTGGCTGCCCGACGCGCACGTCGAAGCGCCGACTGGCGGCTCGGTGATCCTTGCGGCGATCATGCTGAAGATGGGGACGTTCGGTTTCCTGCGCTTCGCGCTGCCGCTCTTTCCCGGTGCGGCGATGAACCCAACCGTGCGTGCGGCGATCGTGACGCTGGCCGTGATCGGAATCGTCTACGGCGCGCTGGTGGCGATGGTGCAGCCGGACTTCAAGAAGCTCGTCGCCTATTCATCCGTCAGCCATCTCGGGTTCGTGATGCTCGGCATCTTTGCTCTCACGCTCCAGAGCGTGCAGGGTGCGCTGATGGTGATGATCAGTCACGGCATCTCGACGGGAGGGCTGTTCCTTCTCGTCGGCATGATTTACGAACGGCGCCACACGCGGGCGATCGACGCCTACGGAGGCATAGCGCGCGTGGTACCCGTTTTCGCAGCGGCTCTTACCATCGTTTCTCTCAGCAGCATCGGGCTTCCGGGAACCAACGGCTTCATCGGGGAATTCCTGGTGCTTGTCGGAGCGTTCAAACCGTATCCGGTGCTGACGACGATCGCTACGACAGGAGTGATCTTCGCCGCGGCATACCTGCTGTGGGCGATTCAGCGAATTCTGTTCAACCCGCTGGACAAGCGTGAGAACGAGCACATTCCCGACCTCAACTGGCGCGAGATCGCGATAGTTACGCCGCTCATCGCGGCGATCATCTGGCTCGGTGTTTATCCCGCTCCCGTCCTCCGGCGGATGGAGCCGGCGGCAACGAAGCTCGTGGCCCAGGTGCGTGAGGGCGCGACTCCGGCGACCGTGCCGGGGACTGTGGTGGCGATGAGAACGGCGGCGCCGCGATGACACTCGATCTCGCGGTGCCGGCTCAGCTCATGACCGCCCTCGGCCCCGATCTGCTGCTGATGGGTGGGGCGATGGTGCTTCTCCTCTGGTCCGCGTGGCGGCCGGAGAGCGAGGCTCATCAGCGACAGATCGGAGTCGCGAGCATCATTCTCTGCGTGTCGGTGGCAGTTGCCATCGGATACTACATGGCGAAGGGCGATACCGCCGGCGCCGGTGTCATCGCGATGGACAACTTCCGCTGGAGCGCCGACCTGGTATTCCTGCTGGCGACTGTCGGCACGATCGCGTTGTCGATGGATTACAATGGCAGGCAGGGAATCACCGCCGGCGAATCGCACGTCCTGCTGCTGTTCGCCACTTCGGGAATGATGACGCTCGCCGCCGCACGCGATCTCATGATAGTTTTCCTCGGCATCGAGATCATGTCGGTTGCGGTCTACGTTCTCGCCGGACTCAACCGGCGGAGCGAGCGGTCGGCCGAAGGGGCGATCAAGTATTTCCTGCTCGGCGCGTTCTCGACGGCGTTTCTGCTCTACGGAATCGCGCTCGTCTACGGTGCGACCGGAACGACGAATCTGGCCACCATTGGATTGCGCGTGCACGAGCTCGCGCTGACGGGTAACACGCTCCTCATCGTCGGCATAGCACTGCTCCTCGTCGGCTTCGGCTTCAAGGTCGCCGCCGTACCGTTCCACATGTGGGCGCCCGACGTCTACGAAGGCGCGCCGACGCCGATCACGGCCTACATGGCGGCGGCGGTCAAGGCCGCCGCCTTCGCCGGATTCCTCCGGGTCTGGCTCGAGGCATTTCCCGCCGTCGCCGATCGCTGGCACGGACCGGTGTGGTGGCTCGCGGCAGTCACGATGATCGTCGGGAACCTCATCGCGCTCTCCCAGAAGAACATCAAGAGAATGCTCGCCTACTCGAGCATCGCGCACGCCGGCTACATAATGGTCGCCGTCGCAATCGGAACGCCCGCCGCTGCTTCGGCGATGATGTTCTATCTGTTCGCCTACACGCTCGCGACGCTCGGTGCATTTGGCGTCATCGTTGCGCAGGGCGAGACGGGGGAATCTCGTCTCGACATCAGCGACTACTCCGGTCTCTGGTCCGTCCAGCCCCGGCTCGCGATCGCGATGGCGGTCTTCATGCTCGCTCTGCTCGGATTCCCGATCTTCGGCGGCATCGGCTTCCTGGCGAAGTATTGGATCATCCAGTCGGCGCTGCAGGCCCCGAATCCCCAGACGAAGCTGGCGGTCATACTCGTCGTCACCAGTGTCGTGTCGGCGGGCTATTACCTGTACGTGGTGATGGTGATGTTCATGCGGCCGAGGAACGCCGATGCGCCTGTCTCACCGCCGGCGGGAGGCTGGACAAGGTTCGTGGTCGCCGCCGCGGCGGTGCTCATCATCGTGCTCGGTGTCCTGCCGAATTCGTTGCTTCGCTGGACGCAGGCGAGCCGGCCGTCGATCGCGACCTACGACTCGGCACCTGTCGTCGCGACGTCGTCGCGGGGAGTCACGCTTCCGCCGGTAAGTCCTCCGGCCGTTCCAACTGACAGTCCGTGAGTGCGGCTCTCTCACGGGCAATCTTCCGCGAGTACGACATTCGTGGCGTGGCAGGGAAGGATCTCACGCCTGAAGTCGCACGCCTCGTTGCGCGCGCCTATGCGGCTTTCCTCGTCGGGAAGAAGGTCTCCGGAACAATTGCTGTCGGGCGCGACAACCGGCCCAGCGGAGTGGATCTTCACCGGGAGATAGTCGCCGGATTGCTGGAAAGCGGACTCGACGTGGTGGACATCGGAATCGTTCCGACTCCACTTGCCTATTGGGCTCAGCACAATCTCGACGTCGCCGGCGGCATTCAGATAACCGGGTCACACAATCCGCCCGAGTTCAACGGCTTCAAGCTCGGTCTGGGGACACGGTCCATCTATGGCGAGGACATCCAGCGGATATACACGCTCGCTGAAGCGGGACATTTTCCGACCGGCAAGGGCAGCAGCCGGGATGAAGAGATCATCGCCCGCTACGTCGACGACGTAGTCGCTCGCGTGGGGCAGATATCCCGTCCGTTGAAGGTCGTCGCCGACGCGGGAAACGGCGTCGGCGCTCTCGTCGCGCCGCTGCTCTTCGAGAAACTGGGCCTTCCGGTACGCTGTCTTTTCTGCGAGAGCGACGGGACCTTTCCAAATCATCATCCCGATCCGACTGTCCCCGGGAACCTCGCGGACCTGATCGCGGCCGTGACGACCGACGGCGCCGACGTCGGCATTGCGTTCGACGGCGACGCCGACCGCATCGGCGTCATCGACCACACCGGGGAGATCATCTGGGGCGACCAGCTGCTCATCATCTATGCCCGTGACGTCATCGCCCGGAAAGGAAAAGGGCAGCAGATAATCTTCGACGTGAAATGCTCGCAGGCGCTGCCCGAAGCGATCGAGAAGGCAGGCGGAACGCCGCTGATGTGGAAGACGGGGCATTCGCTGATCGAGGAGAAGATGCACGAGACCGGCGCCCCGATTGCCGGCGAGATGTCGGGGCACATGTTCTTCGCCGAGGGTTATTATGGCTTCGACGACGCGCTGTATGGCGCGGCTCGGCTGCTTCGGATCATGGCCGATTCGGGGAAGGGCATCCACGAAATGCTGGCCGATGTACCCCGCTTCGTTTCGACCCCCGAGCTCCGTGTTGCGTGCCCGGACGACAGGAAATTCGCCATCGTGGATGAGGCGAAGAAGTACTTCGCCGCCAGGTACCACGTAATCGACGTGGATGGAGTGAGGGTTCTCTTCGGCGACGGCTGGGGACTGATCCGCGCATCGAACACCCAGCCCGTTCTCGTGATGCGCTTCGAAGCGCGGACCGAGAAGCATCTCGAGGCCATCAGGTCGGAGATGGAAGGTTGGCTGCGCGGGCACGGAGTGCAGGTTTGAAATGACACCGGGGCGGCGGCTCCTCGCCGGGCTCGTCGCTGCCGCGGCTGTTCTTCTCCTCGGGCGCGCGCTTGCTCTCGTCTACGCCGATCAGGCGTGGTATGGCGTCCTTGGCGCGTCGGCCTTGTGGACGGAGAAGGCCAGGGACGTGGTGGTCATCCACACGGTGTCGGCAGTGTTCGCCGGGCTCTTCGCCCTCCTCAATCTGTTTTCCATCCGCCGCAGCATCGTTTCGCTGGCTTTCCCACGGCGACTGGGGAATGTGGAATTCGGCGAGGAGGTTCCAGCGCGCTACCTGGATCGGATAGTCATGGTGGTGTCGCTCGCGATCGCCTTCCTCATGTCGGCCTTCGTTCCTGCGTGGCAGCAGCTCGCTCTGGCGCGGTCGAACATGCCCTTCGGGGAGACCGATCCGTTCTTCCAGATGGACATGAGCTTCTATGTCGGCTGGCTACCGCTCGAGAGCGCCGCCTACGAATGGACGCTCGCTCTCCTCATCAGCGTTTCAGCGGTCGTCATCGGACTCTATGCGTTGACGCCAAGTCTCCGATGGGAACGAAGAGCCTTTCGTCTCTCGGCGCATGTCCGCCGACATCTCGCGGTACTCGGGTCGATGCTCCTCCTCGTCATGGCGTGGAACTACCGCCTGGACGGCTATCGGCTGCTGATACACGGTACGGGCGCGAACGGGATGTTCTCGTACTTCGATCACCAGTGGCTGATCCCCGCTTATGTCTTGCTCTCGGTGCTGACGGTGGCGGCTGCCGCGCTGGTTCTCGTCAGCGGGTGGACGGGCCAGATCCGGACGATCTTCTTCACGATCAGCGCGGTGCTCGTCTGCTCCATTGCTCTCGACCTCGTGCTTCCGTCGGTCGCCCGCCGGCTCGCGGGTTCCGCCGCCGAAGCAAATCTGCAGCCCTATGCCGCAACGAGAGCGGCGTTCACGCGCCGTGCGTATGGAGACTCCGGGAAAACGCTGATCACCCCGCACGAGCTGATGCGCTTCGCTGCCTACGCTGACTCGGGCCGCATTGTGAGGCTCATCGCGGAGGAGCGCGCGCGGATTCTCTCCTATCCGGGCGCGCGCGGAGCGGCGATCGTGACGCGCGGCGGCGCTATTCCCGCACCAGTCCTCGGCAAAGGATTGAGCAGAGCCGCCCACGCATGGGCCGAACAGCGCCTCGATCTCATCTGGGGTCCGCTGCCCGCGGATGCGAAGATCGCGGGTCGCCGCGACGTTCGCGAACGCGTCGACGCGCTCGCTCCCGTCTTTGCTCAGGGAAGCACTGTAAGCGCCGCGTTCCTTGCCGATACGCTGATGTGGGTCGTGGAGCTCTATTCCGCATCGTCGTGGTATCCTCTCAGTACGCACTTCATTCTCGCCGGTGAAGACCGCTCTTATTTCAGGCATGCCGCGACGACGCTCGTGAATGCGAGGACCGGGCGCGTGACCCTGATCTCCGACGAGATGCCCGACCCCATTGCGGTCGCCTGGCGAGTGCGATTTCCGACGATGTTCAGAGCCGGCCGCGGCGACATCCTCGATGCGCTCACGGCCAGTCCGGCGGGCGTGACTCCGGGCCGGGGTGCGGTCGGATCGTTCCCCCCTGGCAGCGACAGCGCTTTCCGAAGCGAGGTCGCGCGCCTCTACTCGCGCATGCGGCAGGCGCTCACCGCGGGTGACCTCAAGGCGTTCGGTGCCGCTTACGACTCACTCGGAGCGGTGATTGGGCATGAGTGACCAGCGGCCGCGGACGGCCGTCGTCGCCCTCGGTGGCAACGCTCTCTCCCCGCCGGGCGAGCGCTCGACCATCGCCGACCAGTTCAGGCACACGCGTGAGAGTCTCGTTCCGATCGTCGATCTTGCCCTCGACGGTTGGCGGCTCTGCGTCGTTCACGGCAACGGTCCGCAGGTAGGTGACGAGCTCGTTCGCAACGAGGTCGCGCGCAGCGTCGTCGAGCCACTTCCGCTCGGAGTCCTCGTTGCCGCGACGGCGGGATGGATCGGCTACATGATTCAACAATCGCTTGAGAACGCATTGCGAAAGGTCGGGACCGATCGCCTTGTCACGACGATCATCACCCAGGTGCAGGTCGACCCGTCTGATCCTGCGCTTCTCAATCCGTCCAAGTTCATCGGGCACCGCATCCCGGAAGACAGAGCGAAAGCGCTGATCGCCGAAGGCCACCCGGTCAAGCAGGACTCGAACGGAATGTATCGTCGCGTTGTCGGAAGCCCGGCGCCACGTTCAATCCACGACCTCGAGATAATCCGGCCGCTGGCAGAGGCGGGGACAGTCGTGATTGTCTGCGGCGGAGGCGGGGTCCCGGTCTACACCCATCCCATCAAAGGCCTCGAGGGAATTGACGCCATCATCGACAAGGACGCGGTGGCGGCTGTTCTCGCTCTGGAGCTGGGGGCTGAGCTTCTCCTAATCCTGACCAACGTGGACGCTGTCTACGCCGACTGGGGCACGCCGTCCCAGCGTCCGCTCGCGCGGCTGACCGTCGCCGAGGCGCGTGCTCTTGATTCACGGGGCGCGTTTGGCGAAGGAAGCATGGCGCCCAAGGTGCGCGCCGCAATCGACTACGTCAGCGCGACCAGCGGCCGCGCGATCATCGCCGAGCTGAGTCAGGGTATGGAGGCCGTACACGGTCGCGCGGGAACCACCATTGCCCGTTAACTTCCTCCCGACAAATCCAGAGACCACAAGCTCGCGGCCGATCCGCGGAGCGGAGAACGAGTGAATATTCACGAGTACCAGGCAAAGGAAATCTTTCGCGGGGCGGGAATACCGATTCCGCCAGGTGAGGTTGCGACCACTCCCGCCGAAGCCGAAGCGATCGCCAGAAAATTTGGCGGGACCGTCGTCGTAAAGGCGCAGGTCCACGCCGGCGGTCGAGGGAAAGCTGGCGGAGTGAAGCTCGCGAAGACGCCTGATGAAGCGCGCCAGGTTGCGGAGCGCATCCTGGCGCTGACGATCAAGGGCCTGCCGGTGAAGAAGGTGCTCGTCACACCAGCCGCGGACATCGCGACCGAGGCCTACACGGGCGTCATCGTCGACCGCGCTTCGAAGCGCGCGGTGTTCATGGTGAGCCCCGCGGGCGGAATCGACATCGAAGAGGTCGCCGCGAAGACGCCGGAGAAGATTCTGCGCCATCCGGTTGACCCGCGCTACGGACTGCAGACCTACGAAGCGATGCAGCTCGGCTTCTTCCTCTACCGCGACGTGAAACAGGCGCGCGCCGCGGCGAAGATAATGCAACAGCTCTACTCGGCGTTCATCTCCAGCGGCGGTTCTCTCGCCGAGATCAATCCACTCGTGACGACACCCGCCGGGGACGTCGTCGCACTCGACGCGAAGATGGTGATCGACGACAACGAGCTCGACAGACGGCCGGAGATTGCCGCGTTGCGTGACGAGTCGTCGGAAAATCCCAGCGAAGTCGAAGCAAGGAAGGCTAACCTCACCTTTATCAAGCTCGACGGCAATGTCGGCTGCGTCGTGAATGGGGCCGGCCTGGCGATGGCGACAATGGACCTCGTGAAGTACTACGGTGGAGAACCCGCCAACTTTCTCGACATCGGCGGCTCGTCCAACCCCGAGAAGGTCGTTGCCGCGCTCCGCATCATCACCTCCGACGCGAGCGTCAAGGCAATCCTGTTCAACATCTTCGGCGGCATCACCCGCACTGACGACGTTGCCAATGGAATAGTGACCGCCACCAGGCTCAATCCTCTCAACGTCCCGATCGTAATTCGACTCACCGGCACGAACGAGGAAATCGCCCTCAAGATTCTCCAGAAGAACGGCTTCTCGGCGATGACAGACATGGACGAGGCGGTCAGGAAAGCCGTCGCCCTTGCAACTGGAGGAAACGCAGCGTGAGCATCTTCATCGACTGCGACACGCGGCTGCTGATCCAGGGAATCACCGGGCGCGACGGGTCCTTTCACGCGAGGCAGACGATCGAATACGGAACCCAGGTCGTCGGTGGCGTGACGCCGGGAAAGGGCGGCCAGAAATTCGATGACGAGGTCCCGATATTCAACACCGTGGAGCAGGCGGTGAGGGAAACGGGCGCCAACGCCACCGTGATCTACGTCCCGCCGATGTTTGCCGCAGATGCGATGATGGAAGCAGCGGATGCCGGCATTCCGTTCATAGTCTGCATCACCGAAGGTGTGCCAGTCCTCGACATGACGAAGGTCTATCCATTCGTCAGGGAAAAGGGAGCGCGGCTGCTGGGACCGAACTGTCCGGGACTCATCTCACCCGGCATGTCGAAGGTCGGAATCATCCCGGGCGGAATCTGCACTCCCGGACCTATCGGCCTGGTGAGCCGGTCAGGAACCCTGACCTACGAAGTCGTCTTTCAGATGACACGCGCCGAGATGGGTCAGACGACCTGTGTCGGAATCGGCGGCGATCCGATCAACGGCACCAACTTCATTGATTGCCTGGCGGCGTTCGAGGCAGATCCGAAAACGGAAGCGGTGGTGTTGATCGGCGAGATCGGTGGCACCGACGAACAGGAGGCCGCCGTCTTCGTTAAGCAGAACATGACGAAGCCGGTCGTCGGATTCATCGCCGGCCAGACGGCTCCCCCGGGACGCAGGATGGGCCACGCCGGCGCTATCATCTCCGGTTCCGCCGGAACTGCAGCGGAGAAAATGGAAGCGTTCGAGACCAACGGAATCGGCGTCGCCAGGCGACCCATCGATGTCGTGCAGCTTCTCAGAGACAGATAACCAGACCAACAAGGGACAACAACATGGCTGTCAGCAGGACACTTGCCATCATCAAGCCCGATGCCTTCGGATCCGGAAAGGCGGGGAAGATCGTCGCCCACCTCGAGGATGCGGGCTTCAGGATTCTCGCATCGCGCGTACTAACCTTGACCGACGCCCAGGCCGAGTGCTTCTACGAAGTTCACCGCGAGCGCCCGTTCTTCGGCTCGCTGACCCGGTTCATGACTTCGGGGCCGTGCATGCCGATGCTCCTCGAGCGCGACGACGCGGTTGCCGCTTTGCGGCGGACGATCGGCGCGACCGACCCGGCCGAGGCAGACGCGGGAACGGTTCGAAAGCTCTTTGCGGAATCGAAGGAGCGCAACGCGATTCACGCATCGGACTCCGACGAGAACGCCGAGCGCGAAGCGCACTTTTTCTTTTCTGATACCGAGATTCTGGCTGCGGGCTAGACTGGCAGCTCCGCGCCACTCGTGAGTGGCCTCACCTTCGACTCCGCCTCGCGCGCAAATCGCTGCCCCTCCTCCACGTTCACGAAGTACAGCAGGAGTCCGCCAATGACGAAGAACGAGATCACCGCCAGGATTGCGGGGCGCATCGTCCCGGTTGCGCGGATTATGATGTAAAAGAGAACGGAGCCGAGTACTCCGGAGAAACGGCTGAAGACGCTGAAGAAGCCGAAGAACTCCCCCGACTTGTATGGCGGAATTATGCTCGCGAACAACGACCGGCTGAGCGCCTGCGTCCCGCCCTGTACCGTCCCGACAAGCAGCGCCAGAATGTAGAAATGAGTCGCCGTCCTCATGAAGTAGCCAAAGATGCTGATCACCCCGTAAACGACGAGCCCGAGGAAAATCGAGCGCTTTGTGCCGATCTTCGCCGCCAGTGCGCCGAAGGCAAATGAGAAAGGGATTCCCACGAACTGGACGAGGAGAATGGCGGCTATCAGACTGTTCGTCTTGATCCCCATCTCGGCGCCGTACGCCGTCGCCATGCGCGTGATCGTACCTATTCCATCACTGTAGATGAGATAGGCAACCAACATCAGGAAGGCCTGCTTGTAGGCGCGCAGCTCGTGAAAAGTCTCGGCGAGCCGGATGAACGAGATTTTTACAGGGTTTTCTCCGATCCTCTCGTCCGCCTCGAGCTTGACGGGCGGCTCCCTCACGTGCCGGAAGAGCGGAATCGAGAAGAGAAGCCACCAGACCGCGACCGACAGAAACGCGAGCCGCGCCGGGAGTGTGCCCTGTGGAGAGAGATCGTGAACCACCGGCAGTCCAAAAAGCGCCGGCTTACTGATCCAGGCGAGGTTGAGCGCAAGCAGGATTCCGCCTCCCACATAGCCGATCGCGTACGCGGCCGTCGATACGCGATCCATCTCGTCCTCCCTGGCGATGTGCGGGAGCAGCGACTCGTAGAACACGTAGCTGCCCTGCATTCCGAGATTCGCGAAGATGAAGAGGACGGCGGCGAGGAGCAGATCGCCCTTCTCGATGAGGTACATGAGGGCGCACGCCGCCACTCCGACGCCGAGAAAGAAGCCCAGCATTCGCTTTTTTACGGCAGCGTAGTCCGAGATCGTGCCAAGGATCGGAGAGAGGACGGTGATGATCGCCAGTCCGATCGCGTTGGCGAGGGACCAGTACGAAGTCGCCTGGCCGGTCGGCTGTCCGGCGCCGGCGACGACGACGAAGTAGGTGGGAAACACCGCCACCGCGATCGTCGTCTGTGCCGACGAGGTCGCCCAGTCGAACATCGCCCATGCGCGCAGCTCTCGCCGGTGGAGGCCGAGCTTGTAGAGAAAGCCGTGGGTCTCGGGTGCGGAGTCGCCGTTATTGGCCATGAGGTGCCGATATGGAGGGTTCTTGTCGCGGCGCCAAATTACACGCTTCCGGGGCTGTCTGCAGCACAACGCCCTGTCAAGAAAACCTTCCCGCGTCTGCCCGGCGGACTTTTCACAGAACCCTAAGCTGGCTAACTTTAAGAGCTCATGCTGTCGTTTGACATCCGCTCGCTGGAGTCGCAGGCAGCGCACGTGGACGGCGCCCTCTCACCGGACGATCCGGTGTGGGAGCCCGGAGACTTGCGCCCTGCGTCGCCGATTCGTGTCGAGGGCCGCCTGTCCGCTGCCGGTCCGACCCGTTTCTATTTCAGCGGGCGACTGAGCGGAGTCAGCGAGATGCCTTGCCGGCGTTGTCTCGAGGACGTTCGGGTGAACGTGTCGGAGGAGGAGCATTTCATCTTCTCCGCGGAGGGTGAAGAGGGGTCCGACGACCCCGATGTTTTTCCGTTCGACCCTCGTGCGCATTCGCTGGACATGAGGCCTGCAGTGAGGGAAGCGTGGCTGCTGGCTGCTCCCGCCTTCGTTCAATGCCGTGAGGATTGCAAGGGGCTTTGCCCGACATGTGGAACCGACCTGAACGCCGGATCGTGCGATTGCGAGCCGGCGACGACTGACAGCCGCTGGGAGAGGTTGCGCGCCATCCGCGACGACCTCTCCTAGAGCCTACACCAATTTTATTCCCGATATCAAATGGCCGTCCCGAAGCGACGTACCTCCAAGAGGAAGAAGCGGGCGCGAAACACGCACAAGACCGCGCCCGCAATCGCGATCCAGAAGTGCCCGCGCTGCCAGAGCATGAAGCGTCCGCACCACGTATGCGAAGAGTGCGGTTATTACGACGGTGAGCAGCGAGTAGCAGCCAGGGAAGCATAGCGTTGGCGCGCATCGCGTTGGACGCCATGGGGGGTGACTATGCCCCCAGGGTAACTATCGCCGGAGCGCTGTATGCACTTGCCGAGCTTCATGACGAGCACGTCGTCCAGCTCGTCGGGCAAACCAAGGTCATCGAGAATGAGCTGGCGGCGCTCCTGGGCGGCGAGATGTCGGATTGTGCGCGCGTCCGCGACAGGATCATCCTCGTCGACGCGCCCGATACCATTTCCATGTCCGACAAGCCGACTGCTGCCCTGCGCAACGGGTCCAACAACCCGATGTCGGTCGGGCTCCGGCTTCAGGCGGAGCATGCCTCGGACGCCTTCGTGTCCGCGGGGAATACCGGCGCCCAGATGGCTGCCTCGGCGCTTCTACTCGGCCGCCACGCCGGGCTCGCGCGTCCCGCGATCGCTGCGATCTTTCCAACCGCGACGAAGCCGATCGTCGTTCTCGACTCCGGCGCGAACGTGGACTGCTCGCCGAATGAGCTCGTCCAGTTCGCCTGGCTCGGATCCGTCTATGCGGAGTACGTTCTCGGCCGCGAAAGACCGGTCGTGGGCCTGCTCAGCATCGGCGAAGAGAAGGAGAAGGGAAACAGCACCACCAAGGCGGCGCACGCCCTGTTCGAGCGGGCGGGATTCAATTTCCAGGGAAATGTCGAGGGTCGCGACCTTCCTGCAGGAGCCAGCCGTCGCGGGCCAATCGACGTTGTCGTTTGCGACGGTTTCGTCGGCAACGTCGTACTCAAGTTCTACGAGGCGGTGATGCCGATGATCATCGCCCTTCTCACTGCGAACCCCGCGTTCGACAACGCGATGCTCGAGACCGCGCTGGCCCCTCTCGATTCGACTGCCTACGGGGGCGCGCCATTGCTTGGCGTGCGCGGCGTCAGCATCATCTGTCACGGGAACTCGCCGCCGCGCGCGATCAAGAACGCCATCAAGGTCGCCGTGCGCGCGGTCGAAACGCGGATGAACGAACACATCGAAGAGCGGTTGATGAAGTCAGCTTCGTCACTCGGCGCCGGGCAGGTCGCGTGAAGCGGCCCATGGCTGCCATCGTCGGCACCGGGAGAGGTGTCCCCGAAGGGGTAATGACGAATTACGACTTCGCGGCGATAGGCATCGAGACGTCGCACGACTGGATCGTCGAGCGCTCAGGGATCATCGAGCGCCGGATCGCCCGGAATGGCGAGACCACGTGCTCGATGGCGGCGCAGGCAGCGCGCAAGGCAATGGAGAAGGCAGATGTCCATCCCGGACAGCTCGACACGATCATCCTCAGCACCGCGACGCCCGATCGCTTGCTGCCGTCCACCGCGGTGGACCTCCAGGCCGAGCTCGGCGCCGGCCGTGCGGCGGCGTTCGACATCGGGGCGGCGTGCTCCGGCTGGATCTACGGGATGACCGTTGCCGAAGGGATGATCGCTTCGGGAATGGCGGAAACGATTCTCGTGGTTGGATCGGAGAAGATGAGCGCCATCGTTGACTGGAAGGACCGCGCGACATGCGTTCTCTTCGGCGACGGCTCGGGGGCGGCGATCGTGCAGCGGGCAAAGACAGGCAGGGGAATTCTCTCGGCCTTCCTGCGCAGCGACGGAAAGCTCGCGGATCTGCTGTATCGGCCCGGCGGCGGAGCGACGAACCAGTTCTCGCAGCAGGTCCTTGATGAACGAAGCCAGTTCGTCCGCATGGCCGGCCGCGAAGTGTTCAAGCACGCGGTGAGATCGATGTCCGAAGCAACCGACAGGGCGCTCGACTCCGCCAGGCTCACGGCCGACGACATCGATCTGCTCATTCCTCATCAGGCGAACGTCAGGATCATCGAAGCGACTGCCAAGCATTCCAGCATTTCGATGGACAAGGTCTACGTGAACGTCGATCGCTTCGGCAATACCTCTTCGGCGTCCATTCCGATCGCCGTCGACGAAGCGATCGAGCGCGGACTGATCAAAGAGGGGAGCACGGTGCTTCTGGTTGCATTTGGCGCCGGCTTCACGTGGGCGTCGATGATCATCCGCTTCTAGGAAGTGGACGTCGTATTGCTTTTCCCGGGTCAGGGATCGCAAAAGCCGGGTATGGGTAAGGAGCTCGCCGAGACCTTCGCCGAGGCACGCGCGGTATTCGAGGAGGTCGACGACGCGCTTGGGGTTTCCCTCTCCACACTCTGCTTCGAGGGGCCTGCCGAGGAGCTGATGCTGACTCACAACGCCCAGCCGGCGCTGCTCGCGCACGGCGCGGCTGCCTGGAGAGTCGTGCAGAGCGCATTGAGACCACTGGTCCGCGCCGCAGCCGGACATTCGCTTGGCGAGCACACCGCCTACCTCGCCGCCGCCGCGACGACACTGATTGAAGCGGCGAGACTCGTGCGGCGACGGGGTCAGCTGATGTACGACGAGGGCGTCACTCGACCAGGTGCAATGGCGGCGATCATTGGGAAGCTGGATCAGACCGTGGAATCACTGTGCCAGCAGGCGACCCGCGACGCGGGCCTCGTCGTTCCAGCGAACTACAATACCAAGGAACAAATCGTTGTGTCGGGCGAAGTCGGTGGTGTCGAGCGCCTCATGCAGCTGGCGAAGGAGGCAGGCGCGAAGCGGGCGCTGCGTCTCCCTGTTAGCGGTGCGTTCCATTCACCGCTCATGGAGCCGGCAGAGAAAGGTCTGCGCGAAGCCCTCGCTGCGACGAGCTTTGTCGAGCCCGCATTCCCCGTATTCTCGAACGTGACGGAAATGGAATCGTCGAGTGCCGCCGAGGCGCGTGAGCTTCTCGCGACGCAGCTCACGTCGCCCGTCCGGTGGGCGGGTGAGATCACCAACATCGCGTCCCGCTTTCCTGATGCGCTGTTCGTCGAGCTCGGCCCGGGTGCGGTGTTGACCGGGCTCCTGTCGCGGATAGTGCCGGGTGCGAAGGGAGTCGCGTGCGGGACTCCCAATGAGGTCGACAGGCTCCTCAGCCGGGTGGCGTGAATGCAGATCAACTTATCGGGCAAGGTGGCGCTGGTGACTGGCAGCACGCGCGGAATCGGCCGCGCGATAGCGACGACGCTCGGAGAATGCGGCGCCAGCGTTGCCGTCGTCGGACGCGACAAGGGCAAGGCGGATGAGGTCGCGCACGAGCTCGGCGGAGGGGCAATCGGGTTTGCCTGCGATGTGAGCGACACGGCGGCGGTAACGGCCCTCGTCGCCGACGTGGAAAGCGCGTTCGGCTCTCTGGACATCCTCGTCAATAATGCCGGACTGACGCGCGACAACATCGTGATGCGCATTCGCGACGAAGACTGGAACGCCGTCCTCGACGCCAATCTGCGGGGCGCGTTCGCGACGATCCGGGCTGCGGCGCGGGGAATGATGAAGCGCCGCTGGGGACGAATCGTGAATATCGCCAGCGTCGTTGGCCTCACCGGTAACAAGGGCCAGGCCAATTACGCCGCGAGCAAGGCGGGTCTGATCGGTCTGACCAAGTCAGTCGCAAAGGAGCTCGGCTCGCGCAACATTCTCGTCAATGCGATCGCGCCGGGCTTCATCGAGACCGAGATGACGGCCGTATTGACCCCGGACGCGCGCAAGGCGCTCGTCGCGGCGATCCCGCTCGAGCGATTGGGGTCGCCCGCCGACGTCGCCGCGGCGGTCGCTTTCCTGTCATCTGACTACGCCTCCTACATCACCGGCCAGGTCATAGTCGTCGACGGGGGAATGGTGATGTAGACTGGCTCTAGCACTCACCACGTAACTTTCTGTCAACACATCAGTTAGATATATTTCACACCCAACCCACCACGAAGAGGAATTTGAGATGGCCGACAACTCTGAGAAGGTCAGGGACATCATCGAGAAGGAGCTCGGCGTCGAGCGCGAGAAGCTCACCAACGAAGCCAGCTTCATCGAGGATCTCGGGGCCGACAGTCTGGACATCGTCGAGCTGGTCATGGAGTTCGAGAAGGAGTTCAACATCGACATTCCGGACGAGGACGCGGAGAAGCTTCGCACGGTCGGCGACGCTCTCGGCTATCTGAACAGCAAGATCACCGCATAGCATGAAGAGAAGGGTCGTCGTCACCGGGATG
>JBGPLS010000031.1:0-21103 GCA_041486565.1 Gemmatimonadaceae bacterium | reverse complement strand
TTGACGAGATCCACCGACGCCGGCCGACCGGAAGATGAGATCCGCAAGCTTCTCCAGACGCTCGTCCCCGACTTTCATCCTCACGGCGCATCGGCTCACGAAGACGAATCGCGCTCGGAGAGCGTGCGGCGCGCCTAGAGATAGTCCGGCGCGGGGTCGGTCCAAATAACGACACCCATGCAACCCGATTTCCTGGACGACCCGGACTTTCAGTATTCGGGAAGTGAGCTCGACGCGCTTCGCGGCGCCGGGAATTACTACCGCTGGCTCGCCAGGCGATTTACGCCGTATCTCGGCTCAACCGTCATAGAGGTCGGCGCGGGCATCGGCACATTCTCTGAATACCTTCTGACCGTTCCACAAGTGACGCGACTGGTGGCGATAGAGCCGGCATCGAACACCTTCGCTCTCCTCGAAAGACGATTGCACGGTATTGCTAATGCCACCGCGACCAAAGGCTACCTGGCTGACTATCCCGGCGAAGCCTTCGCCGATTCTCTCGTCGCGGTGAACGTACTCGAGCACGTTCGGCACGACTCGGAGTTCATTCGCAAGGCATGGGATGTCGTCGTCCCCAACGGCACACTGTTGTTGTTTGTCCCTGCGCTTCCTGCCATTTTTGGGTCGCTCGACCGTGCCTTCGAGCATTTTCGTCGCTACACCAGACCTCGCCTCCGCAAGCTCATTGAAGACGCGGGCTGGACCATCGAAAGGATCAGCTACATGAACGTACTGGGCATTCTGCCCTGGTTTGTCGCCGGCAGGCTTCTCAAGCGAACGTCCATTTCCCACCGCGAAGCCCGCGCATTCGATCGGTTCGCAGTTCCTATCAGCGCGGCAGTCGAGGACAGGCTCGAGATGCCCATCGGCCAGAGCATCCTTGCAGTTGCGCGCAAGCGTACCGGATGAACGCCGTAGTCCTCCAGCAGCGTCACATGCGAGTTTCCGTATTGATGCCCATTTACAACGAGGCGGCAACGATCGCCGAGGCGGTGCGCCGCATCCGCAACGTTCCGTTGGATATTCAGATCGTCTGCGTTGACGATGCGTCTTCCGATGGGACCACGTCGATACTCAAGGAGCTCCAGAATGCGGGCGAGATCGACGACCTCATCATCCACGAAGTAAACCGCGGCAAGGGGGCGGCGATCCGATCGGCGCTTGCTCGCGCCACCGGTGACGTGGTCGTCATTCAGGACGCGGACCTCGAATATGACCCGCAGGAGCTCGTTCGGTTGTTCGAGCCGATCCGGAATGGACGGGCAGATGCTGTCTTCGGAAGCCGTTTCAGGGGAGACACTCGCCGCGTGCTGTACTACTGGCACAGCATGGGAAACAATCTCCTGACCATGCTGTCGAACATGGCGACGAACCTCAACCTCACCGACATGGAGACCTGCTACAAGATGGTGAAGACGGATCTCATGAAGTCGCTTCCGCTCACCGCCGACCGGTTTGGAATCGAGCCCGAGATCACTGCTCGCCTCGCCCAGTCGCGGGCGAGAATCTATGAGGTTCCCATCACCTACAGCGGTCGCACCTACGCTGAGGGAAAGAAGGTCGGATGGAAAGACGGGGCTGCGGCGCTGTGGCACATCGTCAGGGCGAACTTTCTTTCCGCGAAGGCGCCGCGCTACGTTCCCGAGCCGCAACAACTGACCGCTGCACGCGCGACCGGCGAGGCTCTACAGACGAGGTAAGGGGACAGATTCCTCTGTGCGGTGGCGTCAGCCCCACCATGAGAGAGCGCCTCCAGCTCCGGCGTCGCGGCGGTGCTCACCATCCGTCACGAACGCGCGCCGCTCTCAGAATCTCGATCATCTTCAGCGTTCGCGGGCCTCGTCCTGTTGCGTTCAGGTGGTAACGGGTGTCGAAGAACCAGTTCGCCGGATAGACAAAGTCGTCAGGCCTTCCAAGGATTGGAATCCGCATCGCGCTCGCCAGCCGCTGCCTGAGCCACGTGATCGCCAAAGCATTGGCGTCATGCGCCCGGTCCATGTAGGATGGAAATAGAAAGTACGCGTGCGCCCGCCTCGCGCGCGCTACATCCCCGATGTCGTTGAGCTCATCGAGCGTGCGCCGGCTGAAGGTCTTCGCCGGCGGAAGCTGCCCCACGTAGATCGAGTCGGGGCTCATGCTTTTCTTCCCGAGGTGGCTCACCACGTCGCCGAACTGGTTGAACGAGTGCCGGTTGTACACCGGGTTCGTGTCGGGCGGGAAGTATTTGTCCTTGACGCCGAACGCATCCGCCGACGCTTCGAGAAATGCCCGGCGCACGTTCTCGGCGCGAGGTCGCAGCACGACGTCGATTACCGAATAGGACTTCACGAAGTCGCCAATCCGGTCCGCCGGCGCGTAGAGCAGCGCCGTATTGAGGGTCGCGTCGCCCTCCGAGAAGGTCCCGTAAAACTGGTCGAATTCCGGAACGATGACGACGATGTCTCCCCGGCGGACGTACGGCTTTACCTGCGCCAGCATGTAGCGAAGCCCCAGCTTGGCGTAGAGGCCCATGTTCACGACGCGCATCCTGAGTGAATCCTGCATCACGCGGCTGTCTATTCCGAAGGCGAGGTTCGAGCCGCCGACGAGTATGATCTTTGGTGAGGCCGTGGTCCGGATCAGCCGGTCTTTCTCGAGTACGGCGGCCAGATAGTTATCGTCGCTCGCCCGGGTGTCGTACTGGCTGATGAGAAGACCAGTGAGAATGATCGCCGCGGCAAGGAGAACGCACTTCAGGATGAGGAGTCGAGCGCCCTTGCCGCGGGACTCGCCGGCTTCCGGAATCGTGCCAGCCGTCAAGGCCCGGACTCGGTAAGCTGGGCTTCGATCATCCGCCGAACGACTTCCGGCATGCGCGCCCTGGCCTTCCATCCGAGACGCTCGTTTGCCCGCGACGGATTGGCGCTCGCGAAGCTGATGTCGGCCGGTCTCAGCAATCGGGCGTCGATGTCGACATGGTCCCGCCAGGCAAGTCCCACCTCCGCGAAGGCTCGCTCGACGAACTGCTCGAGCGTATGCGACTCACCGGTCGCGATCACGTAGCTCTCGGGCGAGGCCTGCTGGAGCATCATCCACATTGCCTCGACGTACTCGGGGGCCCACCCCCAGTCGCGCTGGACACTGAGGTCGCCCAGCTGCAGCCGCCCTCCCTTGCCGAGTGAGATCCGGCATGCCGCGGCGACGATTTTCTTCGTCACGAACCGTTCCGCCCGCAGCGGCGATTCGTGATTGAACAGAATGCCGGTGCAGGCGTAAAGCCCGTACGCCTCGGCGTAGTTTGCGACTTCCCAGTGGGCGGCCGATTTGGCCACCGCATATGGGCTACGCGGTCTGAACGCCGTGGACTCGTCGGCGGGAACGCGGGTGTCTCCAAAGCATTCGCCCGAGCCAGCATTGTAGAAACGGATTGGACGGTCCGTAAAACGGATTGCCTCGAGCAGGTTAAGCGTGCCAACGCTGATGCTCTCCAGTGTCTCTACCGGTTGCTCGAATGAAAGCGCGACCGAGCTCTGACCGGCAAGATTGTATACCTCGTCCGGGTTCACTCGGCGCAGCGCCTGCAACACGCTCCGGAAGTCGGTGATCGTCAGCGACTCCAGCCGCACCGAATCGAGCAGACCCAGCCGCCTGAGATTGTGAAAGCTTGACGCCTGGGCGTCTCGCGACGCCCCGTGTACGGTGTACCCCTTGGAAAGCAGCAGCTGGGCGAGATAAGCGCCATCCTGGCCCGATACCCCGCAGATCAGCGCAGTCCTGGTTGGAGCAGTCATTCGTCGTCAGAACTGGAAGTATATGAACGCCTTCGCTTCGGTGCTGATGCCGAGCAGCCAGATGGACATGCAGAGGACATAGTAGGCCGGCCAGCGTACCCACGCGGGCTGAAGCATGAAGCGGCGCGCCACATTCGTTCTCGTCGAGACCAGCTCGTAAGTCATCAGGGCAATGATCAGGACCGCCGAAAAGGCGACCTCGATCTTGGTGAGACCCTCGGCGCGAAGTCCGTCGGGGAGAATCTGGTGCGGTGTCGGACGAACGAACATGTGGGAAATGATGTGTCCGGCGTCGTGAAGGGAGCCGGCGCGGAAGAACACCCACGCCAGACAGGTGAGCGCAAAAGTCACCATGATCTGCAGCACCGCGTGAAAGAGTGGATGCCGCATGAGACCGGTCGCCGAAGTGACGCGCTCGCGGACTCCCCGCGTCACCAGCGCCGATATGAGATAGAAGCCGTTCAATGCGCCCCAGATCACGAACGTCCAGTTGGCGCCGTGCCACAGCCCGCTCAACAGAAAGGTGATGAAGAGATTGTAGTACCAGCGCGGAGTGCTCACGCGATTGCCGCCAAGGGGGATGTAGACGTAGTCGCGGAACCAGCTGGAAAGCGAGATGTGCCATCTCGACCAGAATTCGCCGATCGTCCGCGACAGGTAGGGACGGTTGAAGTTGCGCATCAGCTTGAACCCCATGACCTCGGCAGTGCCGATGGCAATGTGGGAATAGCCGGCGAAGTCGCAGTAGATCTGGAGCGCGAAGAAAATCGTGGCGACGACCAGTGTCAGGCCGTCGTAGCTGTTCGGGGAGTTGTAGACGGCGTTCACGTAGAGTGCGAGACGGTCGGCAATGACCACCTTCATGAACAGGCCCCACCCCATCCGCCTGAGCCCGTCGGTCACCCGGGTGTAGTCGAACGCGTGGTTTTCGTGGATCTGGTGGATCAGGTTCTGTGGGCGCTCGATGGGGCCGGCGACGAGCTGCGGGAAGAACATCACGTACACCGCGTAGATGCCGAGATGATACTCCGCCTTTTGTCTGCCGCGATACACCTCGATGGTGTAGCTCATCGCCTGGAAGGTGTGGAACGACAGCCCGATCGGCAGAATGATGTTGAGCGCCGGGATGTCGTACGGCCAGTGGAACACCTCGGCGATTACGTGGGCGTTGGCGTTCAGAAAATTGAAGTACTTGAATACGGCGAGCATGCCGACGTTGGCGACGATGCTCATGATGAGGAAGGAGCGGCGCTTCCGCCCCGTTGCATTCTCGATCATGATCCCGGCCACGTAGTCAATCGCGATCAGGAAGAACAGGATCAGGATGTAGACGGGAATGAACGCCATGTAGAAGTAGCAGCTCGCAGCGAGCAGCCACGCCCAGCGAAAGCGATGCGGCACGACGTAGTAAATCGTCGCGACGATCGGGAAGAAGATCAGGAAGGTGAAGGAGTTAAAGAGCATTTACCCGGGATTGGTGCAGCGGGGAATATACGCTGACGGCCGCTCCAGCTCGCTCCAGTGCGGCTCTCGAGGACCGGTCACGATGCGTGAACGAGTCGCCTCAGGGCCTGGGCAACGAGCCGAATGGGCCGGCGCATCCAGCTCAATGATCCCCCGTTCGCGTCGCTCGCGGCAGGGATGAAAAGAAATCTCGCTGCGCACACGAGCTGATCGCGTGTTCGCTCTCGCGACCGGATCCAGAATACAAGAGGCGCAAAATAGGGATGGATGGCGGCGAGTCGCGCCGGCACCAGTGGACGGGCGACGACATCATCCGGGTGAAGGCGTGCCCTCACGAGGGCCACCAGCGCTGCAGTGTCCCCTTCCGGCAAGAACGCCTCGAGGGGAAATGGAGAATACTCCTCACCGAAAGTCTCTCTCACGAGTCGTAAGGCAAGAGCCAGAATCCGCCTCGCGTTGCTCCGTTCCGCCAGGTCCATCACCCGTGCCGCTTCTGTCGAGCTCAACCGCTGCGCCAGCTGCGCGATGTCGCAGATCCACCTGAACGACGCCCACTCGTGTTTCGCCCCGTGCGCGCAGAGATAGAGGAACAGATACTCTGGCGCGAGCACCATCATGTCGGAGTCGGCACACCTGATTGGGTGGGCACCACTCCAGAGCTCGTCGATGCCGAGATCAAAATTCAGGTGGCGGGAAATAAGCGACCAATGGAGCTCCACGGGGGTGCGAGAGCCAGAGAACTCGAGTGCGTGCCCGCCGGCGATCAGCCCATTCTCCATCTCCGGCCGATAATGCGCGACGTACCCGCGCGCGATGACATGATCGCGCGCGGACGGTAGATCTCCGCGCCGGACAAGCAGGTCGATGTCGCCGAATGCCCGGCGCGAAAAGTCGCCGTATGCGGCCATCGCCACCGCGGGACCCTTCAGGACGATCGTCGGAATGCCGGCCCGAGTGAGGCTTTTCACCAGATCCATGAGCACCAGAGTGCGCGACAGCGCGAACGCCCGGGCGCGCTGCTCGAGTCCGGCGATTTCGGTGAGCAAAGGTTCCCGGATTGCCGTTGCAAAATCCGATCGTAGATTGTCGAGTACTGTCGCCTCGACCTGCCATGCCGCTGCGAGCGCCAGAACGGCGTTCCAGTCGATGTCGTCGCCGAGCAATTGTCGCACTCGCTTCCGTGCGTCGTCTCCGACAGGAGTGCGGCTCAGAGCAATGACGAGCTCCGTCTGGGGCAGCATGGCGTGGTTGTGGAAATGGGCTTGCGGCAGCGAGCTTATGGCGGCCAGGTCGCCGAAAAATCACCGATGTTTCCCAATTTGGAAAGTGGACTCGGCGTTCGTTTCACGGTATCCTGCGGTTGCCACCTGCGTCATACCTGAAATCGACCAATTCTTCCCTTATTGAAGCGATCCTGATGAGCATGATCCCCAACCTCAATTCGGGCGCGTCCTGGCTTGCCGCCGGGCCCTGGCTTGTGGGAGCGACCTTTGTCTGGGCTGGAGCGATCAAGGCAGCTGCCCCGCACGTCTTTTCCGGTCACTTGTCGAAGCTCGGGTGGCTCCCCCATCGTTTTCTTCGACCCGCGGTCCCGGCTGTTGCCGGGCTCGAAACGGCCTGGGGTCTGGCGTTGGTCCTCGGGGTAGCACCCGCGCTGCTATTGCCAGCCACCGCAGTTCTCCTTGTCATACTTGCCGGCGTAAGCTGGTGGGGTGTGAAGAGCGGCCGCACCACCGACTGCGGATGTTATGGCGGGTACGTCGTGCCCTCGATCACGCAGAGTATCACGTTGAATGGTGCTTTCATTGTGCTGCTCCTTGCGGCATGGCTCGTTCTCCCACGTTCGATTGACGCCCCCGCCTGGAAGCTGATCGCCGCAGCAGTCGTCGGAGTTCTGCTCGCCAGCCTGGCGGAGGCATCGCAGGCCGTTCTTCGAAAAACGAATCATCTCATGATCGACTTGAGCCCACTCAAAGTGGGTCGCCGCTGGCGATCAGGCTGGGGAGTAAAGACCCTCGACGCCCGCGGTGAGCTGCTCGTTTCGTACCTCGGGCCGGATTGCCCGCACTGCAGGCAATGGGTAAGGGTGCTCAATGCAATGCACCAGTCGCCTGGCCTGCCCAGGGTGGTCGGCGTCGTCGCGACATCGAATGAGAAGCTGGGGACATTCGTCCACGATTCAGGAATCCGCTTCCCGATGACCTCGATACCACAGACACTGATGAACCGGCTTGTGTACGGCGTTCCCACAACGGTCCTGGTGGCGTCCGGAATAATCGAGAAGCAATGGTCGGGACACATGCCTCCCGAATTCTTCCATCGTTTCAAGGACGCGTTCTTCCCTCCCGATGGCAGGCCGTCAGGCGTCGTGGGTGCGGGACAGAGTCCCGAGCCCGCAGCGACGACTATCGTATCTTGATCCGTCCGATCGACAAGGGCTAATCGGGATAGGGAGGTAGAGGAGGATAACTCCTCTACCTCCCTTCCACACGTCCTCCCCGACGAGCAGCAAGGTACTTCAGCAGCTTTTCTCCAGCGAGCCCTGCGCTACTTCGAGCGCCGCAGGATCCGGATCGCCCGCGTCATTACGGATAACGGCTCAGCCTATCGCTCTCGCGCGCCTTTGCGGCCGTCACGGCTCAGCACGAACTCAGACACCTGCGCACCCGGCCCTACATCCCTTGCACAAACGGTAAGGCGGAGCGCTTCATTCGCACCCTACTCTTCTGAATGGGCATACGCCCAAACTTATCGCATCAGCCTGGTTCGTGCCCTCGCTCTCACGCGCCATCTTGGCCATTACGATACCGCAC
The DNA here is from genome assembly GCA_041486565.1 of Gemmatimonadaceae bacterium. Classification (GTDB taxonomy): domain Bacteria; phylum Gemmatimonadota; class Gemmatimonadetes; order Gemmatimonadales; family Gemmatimonadaceae; genus UBA4720. The sequence continues at coordinate 13,056 of JBGPLS010000031.1, read as the reverse complement.
GGCCACATATGGGAAATCAACAGAGCAACACCCCGGCCAAAGCTCGCCGCTACCCTGTGAGCAACGTCTTGATCAACAACACCTAGGGGCAGGGGGAGTGTTGACAGGTACCAGTGGGAGCGCCGCAGCAAATAGACCCGGCGCAGCATGGAACGCCGGACCCGTTAGCGAAGCAAAGATCACCGATAATCGCACAGGACGCCTGAGCATACGCGGGAGTCGCCGTAAGCGTCGCGATTGCCGGGACGAGAAGCGCAGCGGCGCCGGCAAGTCCTACCTTGCGGAGCAGCTCGCGACGGTTGATCTCGCTCAGCGCCGGTACGTGCTTCGTCGCGTCATCGAGGAGATCCGCCTTCCTCAGCTCGTCAAGCGACAGCTGCAGCATGCTGTCACTCTCCACGGCATCCATGCGGGTGGCCAGCTCACCAACGATACCTTCCCGGGTGCGGCCCTCCTGTTCCAGGAGCTCAAACACGTATCCAGTAGTTGGGTCGAGCAAGTGCACGCGATCCTCGCGTGCGTCGTAGATCAGCACCTGACCATCCAGGTGGTGACGAAGAAGTCCGGGCCGAACACGAGGAAGAGCGTTCATGTGCATCTCCGCTATACGTTGTCCTGAAGGCGCAGGGCATTATGCTGCCCCATATAAATATGTGCAACCTGTTTGGGGCGCAAGCACCAGGAACCAGCTCAGGGTAACGACCTAATCAGGCGAGCGGCGGCGGACGCAACCCCGTAAATCACACGATAAGCCGGAACGCCGCTGGCAATCCTGCTGGCACGATCGACTGCGACCTCCTTCTGATCCGAAAAACTGGTGCAACTGCGCAGTAGCTCGAGGGCCGCGGCCCCCTCGGAAAGCCGGGCCAGATCCGTATCCTGACCCTCCTGAAAAACGGGGAATACTATCGCTTTCACCGGCACCGGCTCGCGCTGAATCGCATCGAGGGGAACCAGCACTTGTTCCCGCTGGAGCGTACCGATGCCGAAAAAGGGAGCGTGGTCACCCGCCTTGACCCGCCGGAGCGGGGACAGAGGATATGGGAGCACTTCATCAACGTCCATTCGGAGGGGTGCCACGTCATCCGACATGAAACGCCAGCCGCTCTCGCAGAGCAGGGTCACGAGGGTGCTCTTCCCTTCGCCAGACGGGCCTGATATCACAACGGCGCCGCCGTCGCGTTCCACGGCGCCCGCGTGGAGCCAGAACAGGTCCGGCCGACTACGAATGAACTGGAACAGAACCTCGTGTTTCAGATGGTCGAAAAGAGCTTCGATCTTTCCCGAAAACTTCTGCGGCTCGGCGCCCCGCAAAGCGTAGCCACCCGCAATGCGATGAAGGTGGAACGACCCGGCGCTCTCGCTGACCTGCGGCACCAGCATCGCGCGAAACGTCCGGCTGAGATAATCGCTCATTTCGGCGACGTCGGTGCGTATCGTGATCTGCCGACCGTCGAACTCCACGTGCAGCTCGACTTCCTGGCTCGCTGCCGTATGCGAGCCGGATTGCAGGGCCTCGTTCGTCATTCGTGTGTTGCTCGCCTCAGCACATATACGGTGGTTTCGGAGAATCTGCGTCGAATTCGGCTCGAGTACAGCCTTTCTCGCGACTCGTGCACCGGCACCAGCGTTCCGCTTCCGATCGCACCTCTGACCAAGGAGGACATCGCCGAGCCACCGTAGAGATCGCTCCAGTCACGATCGTCGAATATCACGTAATCATAGCCCCCGTGGCGGAGAACCTCGTCCAGACTCTGCGGAGAGGATACGCGTGACCAGTCGACAACTCCGCTGAGCCACGGATCGGCCCGACGGTAGCGGCGGTCCAGGTAGTAGCTGTGTCCGGAATACGCGACCACGAGAAAGCGCGCGTCGCCCGGCGTGTTGTGGTTTACCCAGTCGTAAACGGGGTAATACCATGTGAACCGGTGAAACTCCGTCTTGTCGCCGGTCGCAGCGTAACGAACATAGTCCCATGACAACACCGCGGACAGGCCGACCATCGCGACTATCGCCACAGTCAGAGCTCCGTTGATCAACCGGCGTGCGGCCGGCGCGGAGAGTCGCTTCCCGACCGCCGGGACGGCGAGGAGCGGACCGAGCGCGAGCACGAGGATGACCTGCTTTGGATAAAACCTCGGCTGTGTCAAACCCCAGAGGCAGAGGAAGATGGTGCCGAATATCGCGACGCGACGATAGCGGAGGTCCCCCATCCAGAGTGACGCCGGAATGATGACGACGAGAAGGAGTGCCAGCGGGACGAGAGATGGCGTCAACAGCAGCTCGACAAATCCTCGCAGCATGAAGGAGAGATCGTAGGAGCCGGTCAATGATCGCGAATAGGCTGCCGCGACCTGGTTCGCGTAAGTCGCGGTCCCGTTGATGGCCGGTATGAACAACGGCCACACGGGATTTCCAAGACCGGTGAGATTCGCGATGTAGAAAGGAGCGCTGAGCACGAGGGCGGCGCCGGCGCCGGCCGAGAAGCGCAGCAGGCCTCGCCACGATCGGCGTCGCACGGCGATCCATACGAAAACGACGGTCGCTGCGAGTGCCGCGCCCACAAGCTGGTATCGGGACTGCGCTCCTATCCAGCAGACAAAGCCGAGCAGAGCCGCGATGCTGGTATGATGATCGTCCACCTTCGACAACAGAAGCGCGATCGCATAGACGACGAAGATTGCGTAGCCATCGGCCATCGCGCTGGCGAAAGTATGGAGAACGAAAGGATGGACGAGGAAGGCGACGCAAATCAAGATCGCGTTCCGCGATGCCTGCGATGTGCGCGCGATTCTGAACAGTCCCCCGAGAAGCGCGAGCCACAAGCCTACATTCACCAGGCTGGCCGCTTGTGGGAGATGGAGGCGCTCGAATGGCAGATAGTTGAGCGTCCAGCCAAAGGGAAACGCGTAGTGGTAATCGGGGATCGTCTGCCATCCGCCATCGCTGATTATCTGCCGGATGTGGGCGAGATGATACCGCATCACATCGGCGTCTCGAGGCGGGGCAATTGCGTTGATCCACAGAAGCGCGGCGACTGGGATCGCGATGGCGCGGAGAAACCTGCTGCTGGCAAGCGTGAGCCTGTATTCGGCCGCGAGATCTCGAATCATCTTGCGCGTAACACGACGTTGCAGCATCAGCGCGAGGAGCGAGGCACCACCAACAAGCCACATCGCGCCGTCGACGATGCCAAGCCGGGTGAGCACCGCGAAACCAGCGGCGGTGAGCCCGCTTCCAACGAGGAGAGATGCCGGGAGTGCTACTTCGGTCGGGGCATTCGCGGCCGATCGACCGACAAACGTGGAACCGATGGCGATCCACGCTGTCAGCGCAAGACCCGCCAGTAGCGCGGCGAGAACACCCTGGACCAGCGGATGAAGCTCAGTCAGCGGAGGAACCGGGGCAGCAGCCGCCTCCAGAACGAACCGGCTCGGTCGACGAGTGGTTGAACGGGCACGGGCCGCTCATCGCGCAGCAGACGCTCAGGGTTGGTCGTGGTGAGCGCGCGAAGCTGAGCTTCCGCACCCCGCCTCTCGAAGGCCTTGGCGCAATCCCTGATCGCACACTTTCCGCGGGAGTGGTAGTCGCTCGACAGATAGTCAACACAGCCGCGCTCGAGAAGTCCCCAGGCGATGGCTTTCGGTCCCGGGCCGTAGTATCCGATGAGCGAGCCCGAATTGACCTGAATGCATGCGCCCGAATCACGCCACTCATCGACGAGGTCGTAATTAACCGGAATGTTCCGGTAGCGCTCGGGGTGCGCAATCACCGGGACCCACCCGTTGCGCGCGAGATCCCGTATCGCCAGCGTGCTGTGCGGAGGTATGCTCATGAAGGGAAACTCGAGCAGGACGAATGACGTGCCCGCGAGGCGAACGCGGACATCCGACAGATCGGGCCTGGGGAGGTCGAGCATGACCTCCGCGCCCCGCTCGAGCTGCATCTCCGGAAACTCGGCTGTTGCCAGCGCCTTGAGCGAATCCCAGGCATTATCGAGGATCTCGAGGAATCCCTCCAACTCCCGCGGCCGGTCGATCATCGATCCGCGCAGATGAGGAGTCGTTATGATGTATTCGACTCGCTGAGCGCGAAATTCCGAAAGGCCTGCTCGCGCTTCGTCGATGTCGCCGGCTCCGTCGTCCACGCCCGGCATGAGGTGGTTATGAAAGTCCAGCATCGGGCGGAATCTAGCTCTCAAGCGGAGGTTGCGTCCGCGAGGTCGCCATCGCGCATAGCAAGATTGAGTAAAGGGAGCCTCACGTGCATTTTCCGTAACCCATGACCCGTTCTTCCCCATTAGTGCGTCCGTTGCCTTTCGCGGTGGCCCTCGCGAGCCTGGGTGTCTTTTACCTCCTTCAGACCGCGACCCCGCTCAGGATCGACAATGACGCGGTCGATTATCTCCGCATGGGGGCAGCGATCGCCGACGGGCGACCTTTGCCGGTCGTAACGCTTCCCCTCGGATATCCGGTATTCCTCGCACTACTCGACCGCGCGGGGCTGGGGTCCTCCTTCTTTTTCGTTCTCGCGAACGGTCTTTTTCTGGGAATCGGCCTGTGGGCCACCTGGAAAATCTTTGACCAGATTGGTGTCGGTCTTCGGCAGGCGATCGTCCTCCTGACACTGCTCGTCACACCGGTGGTCAGAAGCGTCGCCGCGCCACTCCCGGAGACTGCGTTCTTCGCCGTCTCCATCCTCGCCCTGCTGGCGATGAAGATTGGTGTTTCGGCAAACGGCCGTAGGCGCCTGCGGTGGTTTACGGCGGCTTTCGTCCTGGCGGGGCTCGCAATGAGCGTCAGGCTCGTCGCCGTGGCTCTCATCCCCGCGTTTCTCTGGAGCTGCCTGGTCGCGCTTCATCACCCGCTTGACGCGAAGCAAGGGAGACGACTCGGAATCGTGACGGTCGCGGTTGTATTGTCGCTGGCGGTCTTGGTGGTTGCGTTGGCGAGAATGGCCGTCTTCGAAGGTTACATGTCCTATCCCCGCTACTGGTACGTCTATGGTCAGCTGACATCTCCTGTCACCCGCCGCATTGCCGGAACATTCAGCAGCCTCGGTGAATTGATTCTCAATATCCCGCGTTCGCGCTTCCACAATCTTCGGCCGCTCTTCATCGCCACCGGTATGGTTTCGGCCATCGGTTATCTCGTCACGTTGCGGCGACCGGTGCGCCCGACACCGGTTGGCATTTATCTTTTGTCGTACGTAGCGGTTCTCGTCTTCTGGCCCTACGACTCGCCACGACTCTGGATGCCAATCACGCCACTGCTCCTTGCGCTCGTTGTGTCAAGTATCGGACGACTCTCCTGGACTCCGCCGGTGAAGCTCGTCATCACGGGGTACACAGCGTGGTTCGTGTTAACTGGCCTCGGAGCCATTGCCTACACCACGCGGATCTCCCTCAGCGGCGACAAATTCGCACAGCTTTACGGACGCAACGGCGGCATGGGAAGTGGAAACCAGGAGGGTCCCTACACTCCCGAGTCCATGGCCCCCTACAATGCCCTCGCTGACAGCGTCCTGCGCCGGTACGGGGGTCATGCCTGGGAGAGGCGGTGATCATCCGGTGTTGGTGCTGCTCGAGGCCCGAGGGCGCGAGGAAACCGGGAGTCCCGTTGGTAAAATGAAACTATGCGACGGCGAGGGCGGCCGCTCCTCGAAGAGCGCCGATCGTAGCGAGCCGAAGTGAGGTCGGTCTGGCCGTCGTGGATGAGTCGGCGGACACTGGAGCGGGGGTACGGCCGACGGCTACGAGCGCCGCGAGAGTGACATCGCGACTTCGGCAACTACCGCAGCATACGCTCCGATCGTCCAATCCTGGATCAACTTCTTTGCCTCTGCTCCCATTGCGGGTGCTCGCCCACGATCCTCGAGAAAATGTCTCAACGCCCATTTCAGGCTCACAGAGTCCGCGTGCTCGAATACCAATCCGGTCCGGCCAGATTGAATTAGATCCGTGCCGCAACCGACCCGATCGCTCACAATCGCGGGTCGGCCGCATGCCATGCCCTCGTTAATTGACAGTCCCCAGGTTTCCGATAGAGACGGCAGAACAACGACATCCGCAATACGGTATACAACCGGCATCCTGCTTTGATTCTGAAACCCGAGAAAGTGAACGTCGGATCGGGCAGCGCACTCGGCCCTGAGCGAAGCTGCAAGCTCCCCTTCCCCGACGAATACCAGGTGCGCGCCCGGTCTAGGGTTTGAGCGTCGGAGCTCGATGAATGCCCTGAGCAAGGTCCACGGATCCTTGCCGGTGACGAGCTTCGCCGCGAGAAGGAATACAATGTCCTCGTACGGAACACCGAGTCGCCTGCGCCATTCCCGCGCTTCGAACTCTCTCTGTTCTGAATCGGCGGAAAAGTGCTCGTTGTCAACCGCGTGCGGTGCCCATACCAATTGATCTTCGCGAAGGCCGTGCGCGCGAAAGTATGCATGGTTCAGCTTTCCGGCGTAAAGCGCCACGTCGACGTGACGGTACACCCACCTCAACAATGCGCGTCTTGCCAGCCGACGCTTGAATCCCGGATCGTCGAGCAGGGTCGAATCGCCGCGAAACATGAGGTTGACCTTCCGGTGAAACGCGCGAAGAACCCTGAGATGAGAAACAAAGGGCCAGCCGTAGAGGAGAAGTGAATCCGGCGCCCACGACTGCACGCTTTCGACGATCGTCGGATTGTCGATCCCTCGGAAGTGGTGGCTCCCCGGATCACGGGCTACGTTGGGTACGAACGTGAAGTCGTAGCCGTCGAGCAGCGGGATGTCCCATTCCACGCGTCGGCCAAACTCCGGGTCAATCGTGCTCCCCGGGCCTTTCCACTCGTAAAAGACGCGCACATCCAGGTCCGGAATCGCCGCGAGCGAGCGAAACGAGGGCGCGTTGTACTGGATCGGGTGGCTGGAGACGATCGCGAGCCGCGTCTTCACGGTTGTGGCCCGACCGGGTCGACGACGCCGTCGAATACCTTCGCGACATTTTCCGTCATCGACTCCGCTGTGTTCGGCCGAAATGCTTCCCACATGGTCGCCGGTACCTTCTCGAATTCCCGTCGCATGAACCACTGCTCAAACACGCGCCGGGCAATGGCCTTTTTCGTGTCCCTGCCGGAAAAAGATATCGCCACGCCAGCCCGCAGCTCGCGCACCATGGCGGTGACTGAGCTGTCTTCGTGGAAGATCGTCAATAGCGGCTTCCGGGCGAGAACATAGGGAAACAGCTTCGACGCCGTGTATCCTGGCTCGTCTGAACCAAACATCAGCAGCGCGTCTGCATCAAGCAGGCAACGCAGCGTCTGCAAATAAGGGATTCGCTGCGGTTGCTCATGAACGCAGTCGGCCACACCGCACTTCTCGGCAATTGGCATCACACGCCGTCGCGCGAGTGCGCCCGATGCGTAATCGGTACCAATGAAATGGAGCTGAACCGAATCTTGCTCCAGCATCCCGGCGTCGCGGGCCATTTGGAAGGCATCGAAGAACGCTATAATCGCCGGAAACATGCCAGGGACCACCGCGCCCGCGTACACCCAGTGACCCTGATTGTCACCCCGCGCGAACGCGGTTTGCACCATGCCCTGTGCGATCTCGAAATCGCGCTGGGCGCCGCCGAAGGGAATTACGGAGAACCGCGCGTCGCGGAGATCCGGGTAGCGCCGCATGAGCGTCGTCGGGTATTGCGGGGAGACCGTGATAATGTGGGCCGCCGCCTGCAAAACCCTCCGCTCCAGATAGCGGGCGGCGGCTTGGTGGATGGCATGCTTCACATGGCCGCCCGGCGGTGCGATGCCGTTTTCCCGGTAGTACGGGTTAACCCATGGATCCTGGAGGTCAACCACGAAAGGCACACCGAAATCCCGACGCCAGCGCAGCCCCAAGGGCAAAATCAGGAACTCAGTGGTAGAAAAGAATACAAGGTCAAATGCGCGGTCGCGCAGTAATCGGTCCCCGGCAGATCGCAGGAAGAAGCCCGCCCGCAATGATAGACTGCCGATGCGCGCAACCGTGCTCCATCGCCTGGGAATTGCGCTGCACTCGATTACCTCAACCGACGACGGTATCGTGCGAAGGAGATCCTCCTCCTGGGCGCCATCGATGGAATCATCGCGAACACTTAGAACTACCGCGCTCCAGCCATGTCGCTCCAGAAGCGGAAGTAACATGCGGACACGATGATAATCCGGCCCACTGGTGGGCGGGAATCTCGGGCTGACAATAAGGACATTTCTCATTTCTCGCGGTCTTGCGGGGCGATTGCTTCGCTTTCGGCTTCGGCCGCGGTCAAAACATCGACCCGGGGCCGACTTGCACTGCGTTGCAGAACTCTTCGGTCCACCACCAGAGCTCTTGCCCGGAGATAGAAGTGACTGAGTTTGGCCCGCATTCGGAGTCCTGTGTCCCGTTCGGTGACAAGAATCCTCCGAATCGCGAAACGATCGCCCAGCACGCGTCGCGACATCGAGAAGATGGTGCAAGCACCTTGGTAGTCAGCGTCGCGACAGAGGCGCGGATACCCATCGGGAACGTCACCGAAGGGATACGCGAAAGCGCGAATACGCACTCCTGTGCCTTGCTCGAGCGCTTCCCTGGCCTCCAACATCTCGGCATGCGCCCGCGAGTGTGAACAATGACGAAGACTCAAGTGAGAAAACCCGTGAGCCCCTATCTCGTGTCCGAGGGTGGTCAGCTCCCTGAGGTGTTCCCACTGCATCAGCGGCAGTCGTGGAGCGCCGCCTGTAACGTCCCAGTCGTTGCATTCTCCGACTTTCCCGGCTACCGCAAAGAAGGTGGCATTCCACCCACGACGCTCGAGCTCTGGAATTGCGAACTCGAAGAGCGCCTGAGAACAATCGTCGAAGGTGATGACCACGCTCGGACGTCTCCAACCTCCGAAGGTGGCTTCCGCCAGGAGATCGCCCAGTCGTTCAACCTTCAACCCTCGATTCTCTATCGAGTCCAGCTGAGCCCGAAACGCGGCGGGACTGACAACGTACGGCGAGAGTGTTCCAGGATTCTCCATCGAATCCACGTGGTGATACATGAGGATGAAGTGATCACCCTGCAGGCGTTTAGGTTCCCCCCGCGCCGCATTATCCCCCAACATCATCGTGCGCTCTGTCCGCTGACTTCCTTGCCCTTACTGCCTGCCCAACCTGGCCCAGGAGCACCGGCGCTGAACGTTCCCAACAGAAGAATCGCTCGGCCGCGATGAGCGCCTTCTCCCGCGCCTTTCGGAGCTGCTCGGTGTCGGCAAAAAGGCGATTCAAAACCGCGGCCAAATCAGGCGCGTCGCCGGACTGAAACAACAGCACCGCCTCATCCGCGAGGGCGGCGACTTCCTGCTGACCTTCCGTGTCGCTTGCAACGACCGCGAGACCGGCAAGCAGATAGAACGGAAGCTTGTTGGTGATGGTCAGCGCTCGACTGCGGCAGAACGGAATCTCCGCGGCGAGTCCCACGTCGTGTTCGGCAATCCGGGAGATCAACTCTACATGCGGCACCTGGGCATGGAAGTGAATTCGGTCCCGCCAGGCCATCGGTGCACGGTCGAGGAGCAACTTCCGATACTCGGGCCAACTGTGCCCCCGCAGGTGGATCTCAAAGGGAAGCTTCACCCCAGCCAATGCGTCCATCAGCGTCTCGAGCCCGCGCCCCGCCCCCACGACCTGGGAGAACCAGCACAGCGAGGGCAGACTCGGATCTGTCCGGTCTCGTACCTCGCCATCGATATTATCTCGCTCTCTCCACGAGAACGAGTTATGCACCACTGCTGGCGGACAACAATCGTAGGCCGAGACGAGAGCATCGCTGAGACATTGCGACGTGGTTGTGACATAGGCCGCGCCCGTAAGGACAATCGCCTCCCAGCGGCGCAAAGCCTCCACCGGATAGGTTCGCCGATCCTCGGGAAGAAGATCCTCGGAGTACCAGTCCTCGAAGTCGACAGCGATCGTTTGCCCCCGACGGAGCAGTTCAACCCCAACCCAGAGAGTATCGGGATTGTGGAGAATGTACAGATCGGCTGGGTGCCGCATGCTGTAGCTCAGCATCTCCGGCACAGCGACACCAATCTGACGCGGGTTGCTGATGCCCGTCAGCGCGTACACTTCCCCCCAAAAGCGGACTCGCGCGCGCGCCATGGCTAACCTGAGTCGGTCAGCCCACCGTCGGGAACTCGCATCCATGACCACGGTGTACATCCAGCGCTTACCTTCACATAACTGTCTATCGCGCTCGATGAGGCTACTCTCGAGGGAGGCACCGACAACTTCGACCGAGTATCCGGCCTCGACGAGGGTGTCGGCCTCCTTCACCACGCGGGGGTTGGTAGAGAGCTGAATCCCGGAGAGGATCAATATTCGCTCCATCATGCCCCGCGAACGATCGCAGAACCCGGCTTGTAGCACCAAAGGGGACTGTGCCAACCTGACGCAGGATCAGAAACAACCTCGCCGGAAGGCGTTTCCGCCACGTATCCACGAGCAACCAACTCGTCACGTATGCCCGCCTGCTCCTCTGGCCCGTGCAATTCGACATACACGGCGGGCCCGACTTCATCGATAATTCGTCTGGCGCCTCGCAATACCGAAGCTCCCGCCCCTTCGACGTCGATCTTGATCACGTCTGGCGGGGGTTCCTCCCCCAGCATTCCGTCAAGGGGAAGCGCAGATACCGAAAAGATCTCCACTGCCGGATTAGGGGAGGTGCTCTCGACATTCAGCAATGTTCCTTGCGTGGGCAATTCAGACGTGTAGGCGAACTTGACCTCGCCGGTTGTTTCGTACGCGGCAGCCTCAAAGCTGCGGACATGACGAAGGTCGTTGAGGCCTAGATTGCGAATGAGACTCGCGTATTCTGCAGGCGCTGGCTCGAAGGCCAAAACGCGGCCGGAGGGTCCGACGAGGGCGGCAAAAATCAATGCCATCTGGCCCTTGTTTGAACCCACGTCGTAAACCGTTCCGCCAGGCCTCACCCACCTGGCGAAAGAGCGCGGCGCGGCCGCCTCGGTACCGAGCACGTAGGAGAAGCCGATTCCCGGCTCTACAACGAACTGCATGCCCTTTGCAGGCCCCCGCAGTACTCGCCTCTTGCTTCCATAAGGAAGAATAATGCGCACGAGGCGCTGACTTATGCTCATCGTATAGGTGAATTCGGTAGGGGCGCTCGCGCCGAGGCCGACCGCTCCTCGGCGCTCCGACGAATGTTAATCCGGCCAGCCAACAGCCAATCGGAGACCGCGAATACCGCTGCGGATCGATTTGGCCAACCGTTCTTTTCGCCTCAGGCCGAGGAGAGAGGCAAGGAATCGGTGAGACAACGTACCAGATGAAGCGCGCCTCCCAGCGAGGTTCCACGCACGCTTCTCACACTCCTGCGCCGCGACGATGTCGACCAGGTACGCCTGCCGGGCAAGCGAGTAGTATGACTGTCCAAGCTCAAAACGATAGCTCTCCAGGCGACCGGAACTCTCCAGTTTGTCTTCAACGTTCCGGAATACTCGCAGGCGGGAGGTGACGGCCTCACGTGACACAGTGGTGCTGAGGGTGGTTTGTAACCCTGGCTGCTTCCTGTATAACCCAAGACCGCCATTGGCTTGCTCGATGCTCATTCCACTCAGGAGAGCGCGCAATGCAAGATCTCCGTCCTGATTTGCTGCCAGTGATTCATCCCAGCCACCGGTCTCGTCGAACGCAGTTCTGCGCCAGAGCAGAGCACACGTAGGTATGTACCATCCGCCCAACCATGCGCGAAGGAAGTCTCCACCGGGCGGATCTTCGGGAAAGCCCGATTCTACAGGGATCCAGCTCTCCCCCGACCTCACGAAGAAACTCCACTTGCAGGCAGCGAGGCCCGCGCCCGGCGCGTCCATCGCGCCGACGAGCGCCTCAATCGTGTCAGGCGTGATGCAATCGTCTGCGTCGAGGAACATGAGGAACCGCCCGCAGGCCAGCGCTGCGCCGCGGTTACGCGAGTAGCACGCGCCTCGGTTGCGGCTGTTGCGCTCGGCGACCAGCGCCTTTCCGTACTCTCCGATAATCGCCCAGCTCTCGTCCGTCGAGGCATCGTCCACCACCACGAGCTCCACATTTGGATGGCTCTGCCGCAGTACCGACTCGATTGCGTCGCGTATGAAAGCCTCGCCGCCGTGACACGGGATAACGACCGAGACTAACGGTGACTGGGCGGCTGATTCCGAATGGGATAACGCTCGCTGCAACTATCTACCTCGAGAGCCGGAGCTTACTTCAAACCGGCCGCGAAGCCGGTCGCGAACACACGAACTGTCGGAATCCTGTGCTGCTACAGGCGGGCTCGGAGTCGGTCGCGCGGCCGCTGCAGATCACGTAAAGATAAAAAACGTACAATCCAGATGCCTTTTTCATTTGCCTTTCCCGGGCATGTTCACTCAAATCCATCGACGGTCACTTGCAGCACGCGCAACTCCCGACCAATCACGCTGTCAATGCCGGCCTTCACCCGAATATCGTGCGCGGCCGTCCGCGACATGCTGGTGAATAACTGCGGATCGTGGTACAGCCGGCGCAATGCGGTGACGATTCCCTCACTCCCGGTGGTCAGGAACCCGGCTGCTCCGTCCGTTACGAACTCAGGGATTGCCGATGACCTTGAGGCAATCGGCACGAGACCGGAGGACATTGCTTCGCACATGGAAACGCCCTGAGAATCCTGGCGTGTCGGACAGAGGAAGACTCCATGAGCGGCGTGGAGCTCCCGAATTTCGGCGTGAGTCCGAAATCCCTCGCAGATGGTCACGTTCTTCAACTGGCGTATTGGCCGAGTCAATTGCTCAAACAGCCGCCCACGACCGTGAACGGAAAAATGGAACTTATTGAACTCCGCAAAGCTACTCAACTGGAGGATCGCGGCGATTGCGATGTCGTTCGCGTACTTCCGCGAGTTAAACGGACGGATCAGCAGTACCCTTGTCCGTAGCGTCACGTCCTTTTCGACATACGGAAACCGGTCCGTATCGATCGGATTCGGAATTACCTGATACGAGGCTGGACGACACAGGGTGTCCCTCTCCGCGAT
>JBGPLS010000030.1:0-21419 GCA_041486565.1 Gemmatimonadaceae bacterium | reverse complement strand
CCCGGATGATGACATCGAGGGCTGCTCAAAGCTGGATCATTCCATCCCGGTAGGTTCCATGTTGTTTCGCTAGCGGCCGGCGGCTGACAAAGCTATCCGCTCGCCGCTGTGTCTTTCTCGGTGATTTTCTCTGTGAGCACCACGCGTCGCGGCCTGGTTGAAACTGACCCAACACCGTTAGCCAGTTCGCAATCCGCAATCAGTTCGCAGTCCGCAGTCCGCAATTAGTCCGCAGTCCGCAATTGCAGTTCCCGCACTACCCTCGCAAACGCGAGTAGATGCCCTCCACCACCGGCTTGAGCGCCCGCCAGACGTTGTCGGCGACTATCCGCTCGCCGGCGACGTTGGGATGAATCCCGTCTTCCTGATTCAGCTCTGGCTTCCCCGCCACGCCGTCGAGCAGAAATGGCAGCAACACGAGCCCCCGGCTCTTCGCAACCTCGACATACGCCTCACGGAATCCCGCTGTGTACCCTGCGCCCAGGTTGGGGGGCGCCTCCATCACCGCCAGCACGATCTTCGCCTTCGGCCGCGCTCTCCGTATCCTGTCGACGATGCCCGACAGATTCGCCTTGAGCGCAGTCGCGTCGAGGGCGCGCAACGCATCGTTGCCTCCGGTCTCGAGCACCACGATGTCCACCGGATTCCTGAGCGTCCAATCGATGCGCCTGAGAGCCCCCGCCGAAGTCTCCCCGGAAAGACCGGCATTGATGGCGGCGATCGGCAGGCCATCATCGGTCGATCTCTTTGCGACAAGCACCGGGAAGGCCTGCGACGGATCGAGACCGTAGCCGGCAGTCAGGCTCGTTCCGAAGAACAGCACAGTAACTTTCGGGCGCACCGAATCCAGCTGACCGGATTCGACGCTGGATCTGTTGACGCCGGCGGCCGTATCGCCCGCGACACGCCGCGCCCCTGTCCCACCATCCATATTTCGCTCCGACTGGCACGCGACCGCCGCGGCCAGCGACACAATCCAGACGACCTTCATGCTCATTGCTCAGGAAGTTACACGCGAATACCGCAGCGGCGACCAGAATCTCGCTGTTCTCAAGGAAGTTTCGTTCAGCGTCCCACAGGGTGACTTCGTGGCAATCGTCGGGCCCTCGGGCAGCGGGAAGACGACTCTCCTCGGACTCCTCGCAGGACTTGATACTCCAACGCGAGGCAAAGTGATCCTCGACGGACACGATCTCACCACGATGTCGGAAAACGAGCGGGCGCGCCTGCGCGGCGAGAAGGTCGGCTTTGTCTTCCAGACTTTTCAGCTGATTCCGACCCTGACCGCGCGCGAGAACATCCAGGTCCCTCTCGAGCTCCAGGGAAACGACGGCGCATCCGAGCGCGCACGTGAGCTCCTCGAGCGCGTCGGCCTCCAGGACCGAGGGCACCACTTTCCGATGCAGCTCTCCGGCGGCGAGCAGCAGCGTGTGGCGCTTGCCCGTGCCTTCGCGAACTCACCGCGGATCCTCTTCGCCGACGAGCCGACCGGAAACCTCGACGCGGCGACCGGCGTGCGCGTATTCGAGCTGCTCGCGTCGCTCAATCGGGATTCGGGGTCGACGATCATCCTCGTCACCCACGACGCCACACTCGCCGCGCGAGCGGGCCGCATCATCAGACTGAGCGACGGCCGCGTCGTTGACGACAGCGGGATGGCGGCGTGACGACGCCACCGATGCCCGACCCCTCTGCCCTCTCTGGCCCCTCTGAGCCCGCGCCGCGGCGCGCTTCACTCCTCCAGCTCCTGAGCCTGACCTGGCGCGAGAGCCGGAGCGCGCGCCGCCGGCTGCTGCTCTACATGTCGGCCATTTCGCTCGGTGTGGCGGCACTGGTGGCGATCGATTCCTTCGCCGACAACGTGAACCGTTCGGTCCGCGAGCAATCGCGGGCTCTACTCGGCGGCGACGTCGCGTTCCGCGCGCGGCGGCCATTCACCGATCCGCAGAAGGCGCTGCTCGACTCGTTCGCCCAAGCCTCCGGAGCGCGGTACGCGCGAGTCGTGACCTTCCCGTCAATGGCGCTCGTTTCCCGCACCGGCGGGACGCGGTTGTCGCAGATCCGCGCGGTGAGCGACAACTACCCGTTCTACGGCGAGATCACCACCAATCCCGCGGGACAGTGGAGCTCGCTCCAGCGGGGAGCCAATGCCCTCGTTGATCCGTCGCTGCTGGCGGCCTTGAACGCGCACATTGGAGACACACTCAGCCTCGGCTACGCCCGCTTCCGCATCGCCGCTACGCTCAAGTCCGTGCCCGGCACTCCGGGCGTAGCGGAGATAATCGGGCCTCGCGTGTTCATCCCTGAGAAATACGTTGGTGAAACCCGACTCCTCGTTTTCGGAAGCACGGCCGAGTACATGACATTGGCGAAGCTGCCCAATACGCGGGACCCGATACGAGCAGTAAAGCCGTTTCGCAAAGGGCTCGAGAAGTCGAAGATCCGGGTGACGACGGTGACTGAAGCGGAAGACGCGTCCACGCGGTCAATAGATCAACTCAGTCGGTTCATCGGAATCGTGGGCCTGGTTGCGCTGCTGCTCGGCGGCGTCGGGGTCGCCAGCGGCGTGCGCGCCTACGTCGCGCGGAAGATCGATACGGTCGCGATTCTGCGCTGCCTTGGAGCGTCGAGCGGACAGGTGCTCGCCATGTACGTCGCCCAGGCAGCGGCGATGGGAGTCCTCGGCTCGATTGTCGGTGCAGCGCTCGGGGTCGCGATTCAGTTCGGACTACCGATAGTCTTCAAGGATTTCCTGCCGGTGGACGTCACGGTTACCCTCGAGCCTCAGGCGATCTTCACCGGCGTCGCGATCGGCGGGTGGATCGCGCTCATCTTCGCACTGAGGCCGCTGCTCGCGCTGAGAAATGTCTCGCCGCTCCAGACTCTCAGGCGTGACGCAGACGCCGACGTTCTGCGGATGCACTGGAACGACTGGCCGAGGGTGGTTGTCAACGTGGCTCTGGTGGCGAGCGTGGTGGCGATCGCTCTTTTGCGGTCGGCCAACGTGAAGCAGGGACTGTGGATCAGCGCCGGCACCGGCGGCGCGATCGCGGTGCTCGTGGTGAGTGCGACACTGTTGTCATGGATCGCGCGGAAAGCACTGCGGACGCGATGGCCGTACGTCGTGAGACAGGGCGTTGCGAATCTCTACCGGCCGGCGAACCAGACACGGTCGGTGGTTCTGTCGCTCGGATTCGGCGCCTTCCTGATAACGACGCTGTACCTGGTGCAGAGCAATATCCTGCGGCAGTTCCAGATGAGCATCGAGGCATCGACCGCCAATCTCGTTTTCTTCGACGTGCAGGAGGACCAGCGGGCGGCGATCGATTCGCTGATCCGTGCCGGCGGACACCGCATGGTCGAGACGGCTCCCGTCATCACGATGCGAATCGCGGCGATAAACGGGCGGACGGTGGATCAGATCGCCGCCGACACGGGTCGTGCTCGCGGGACGACTTCAACGTCAACCGACTCGCAGCGTGACGGCGCAGAGTCCGGGGGCGGGGCGCGCGGAGGTCGCAATCGCTCGGGCCGACCGTCGTGGGCGTTGCGACGCGAGTACCGGTCCACGTATCGCGAGCGTCCCACGAGCTCGGAGAAGATCGTGAGTGGCAAGTGGTTCAGCCCGGCGGCGCTGCGGACCCGCAGCGACACGGGCGAAGTATCGATCGCCCAGGACGTGGCCGAGGAGCTGCACATCAAGGTTGGCGACGTGATGACCTGGGACGTTCAGGGTGTCCAGGTTCCTTCGCGCGTCACCAGTCTGCGCGAAGTGACGTGGCAGCGCTTTCAGCCCAACTTCTTTGCCGTATTCTCACCGCCCACTCTCCAGTCTGCGCCAAAGCAATTCGCCCTGCTGTCGAGCGTGACGGGCACGCTGGCAGTCGCCGGACTTCAGCGCGATGTCGTGACCCGCTTCCCCAATGTGTCGAGCCTCGACCTCTCGCTGATCAAGGAATCGGTCGAAAAGATCGCGGCGAAGGTCACGGCCGCAATCCGCTTCATGGCATTGTTCAGCCTCGCGATGGGAATCCCGGTTCTCTTCAGCGCCGTCGCGGCCACGAGGCGCGAGCGCATTCGCGAAGGGGTGCTGCTCAAGACGCTCGGCGCAACGCGCGGACAGATCGTCCGCATCCTGCTGGCGGAATATTCTCTCCTCGGAGTGCTCGGGAGCCTTACCGGAATGCTGCTCGCGATCGCCGGCGGATGGGCACTCACGCATTACGTGTTCGACACGCCCTTCACCCCGGCCCTTGGCGCGGCGGCGGCGATCGCGCTCGCAATGCTGGCGCTCACCGTGACTATCGGGCTTCTCGCGGGACGGGACGTGTTCAGGGAGACGCCGATGACGGCGCTCCGCGATGCGTGACGGGGACGCGGAAGCTTTGCGGGAAGCGAGAACGCGAACCTATATTGGCCGGATGAGGGTCTCCGCGGCGATCGTGTTGGTAGTTCTGGCACTGGGGTGCAGGGACAGCACCGCGCCGCCCAAACCGGCCTCTGTCCAGACAGAGTCAACGGCGCCTTCAGCGATCGCCGGGCTGCCGCTGGCGACGGCGCCGACATTCTCGGTGAAGGATGTCGGCGGAAACATTCTTGGCGGCGTGAGGGTCACGGTCGCCGTTACCAGTGGCGGTGGGACGCTGGCGAACGCGCCGCTGGCGACCGCCAGAACGTCTCCCACGTCCATCGGCAATTGGACGCTCGGCACGACCGCCGGTGTGAACACGATTACGGTGACCGTCGGAGACCTCGCGCCGTTGCTGATCACCGTTACGGGTGTCGCCGGCCCCCCTGCCTCATTGGTGGTGACAGGGGGCGGCTCTCAATCGGCGCCCGGAGGGGCGCCGCTGCCGGACCCGCTGTCGGTTCAGTTGCGGGACCAGTTCGGGAATGGAGTCGCCGGCAGTACGGTGACATTTGCCGTAACCGCAGGCGGCGGGACGATAGTGCCTGCGAGCGGGACGACGGACGCCAACGGCAACGCCGGAGGAATCGTCTGGCGCCTCGGCAGGAGCGCGATACCGCAGACGGCCATCGCCAGCGGAGGCGGCCTGTCCACCACTGCCAGCGCGACGGTTGCAACCGAATTCAACGTTGTCGTGAGATTCTTCGGTCCCCCTCCTCCCGCCGAAGCCGGCGGCGCGTTTACCGATGCGGCAGCGCGCATCAGTGGCGCCATTACCGGCGACATGCCCGACGTCGACATTCCGACGCTCAGGAACAATGCCGGAATCGATATCAGCGGATGCGGGGTAGCCGGCACAATCGTGAACGAGGTCGTCGACGATGTCGTGATCTACGCCAGTGTCGTACCCATCGACGGGCCGGGGAATATCCTGGCGTCGGCTGCTCCCTGCGTGATACGCAGCATCAGCAGGACGGCGATCATCGGCGTGATGCGCTTCGATGCGGGTGACATCGCCGGAATGATATCGTCGGGCCGCCTCAACGACGTCGTGCTGCACGAGATGATGCACGTCGTCGGCTTCGGGACGATCTGGGCGGACAGGCAGAGACCGGGCGGCGTGCTGATCACCGGCGGGGGCACCGACGATCCGCGCTATACGGGCTCGCTTGCCATCGCGGCGTGTGGCAGCGCGGGGGGAACAAGAGCGTGCAGCGGTGGGGTGGCGGTTGAGGGGTTGCCATCCGGTCCCGGCACCGCCGACGCCCACTGGAGAGAATCTGTCTTCGACAGCGAGCTGATGACCGGATTCGTCGAGGCCGCTGGAGTCCAGATGCCGATGAGCGCCATCACGATCCAATCGCTGGCCGACGCGGGTTACGTCGTCAATCTCCTCGCCGTCGATTCGTATGCGGTTCCGCTGTCGGCGAGCCTTCAGACGCCGAGCCAGCAGCTGCGGAGCAACCTCACGCTCAGCCGGGCCCCGCAGTGGGAGCTGGTCGCTCCGCCATATCTCGAGATCGGCCGCGACGGAGCCATCCGGCAGCTGAGGTTGCAGTGACGCGCGCGTGGGGACGGGCGGTTGCAGCCGGGATCGCGACTGCGGCCGCGTTGTTTTTCGGTGTCATCGCGTGCGCCGTGGAGAAAAAGGGGAATACGGTGGGCGCCGACACCGCGCGGGCGACTCCCTCCCCTGCTCCGACTTCCGCTGCCGATACGACCACAGGACAGCCGGTGACATCGACGGGCAGCGCGACAGCGGACGACTCCAGCAAGAGCCCACGGAAGCCCGCGCCCGGAGTGACCGCGAAAACGACCCCGGCCGGCGGTGAGCGTGATAGTGCGGCGCCCGCAGTGTTCGAGATCGGCGCAGACGGCAAAGTGCAGCGGGTGAAGCGCTAGATACTTCATGGCGCGGGAATGAACCGGAGTCTATGTTCTTCGGACGGCTCTCAGGGGATCCGCTTTGCGCCCATCCGTCGTCCGTCGAACCTTCGCTGCGCTTCTCGCCATCATGCCGGCGTGCAGTGGTACAACCGAGCCTCCTCCACCGCCACCGACGCCCGGCAGCATCACACTGTCTGCGAGCTCGACGAGCCCAATTGTCGCCGGCGGAACGCTGCAGCTGTCGGCGACGGTACGTGACACCAACGGACAGCCGATGCCCAGCGCCAGCGTTTCATACAGCACCGACGCTCCTGCTATCGCCAGCGTCAGCCCATCCGGACAAGTTACCTCCCTTGGACCGACTGGGACCGCGCGCATTACCGCATCGGCCGGGGCAGTTACCGCAGGCATCGACGTCACGGTAGCGGCGGGCGTAGAGGCATCGGTGACGAGAACGAGCCCCGACGTATCGGGCGTGAGCGCGGGCAATGCCGCGGGCGATTCCATTCGAGTGGTGGTGAAGGATTCATTCGGTAACGCGCGCCCGGGCGCCACCGTCGTGTTTGCAGTGACTGCCGGCGGCGGTCGCGTCTCGCCGGAGACGGTCCAGACCGACGCCAACGGAGTTGCCGCGACGCTCTTCACGACGGGAGCAGTAGCCGGGACGAATACCGTCACGGCCACGGTCGGAGCACTCGCCCCGGCGGTGTTTTCCACACTCACCGTCACTCCCTCCGGACTCGCCATAACAGCGATTTCCCCGAGCCTGCTGACTCCGGGCATCGCCGTGACAATTACGGGGTTGGGATTCAGTAGCGTGCCACCGGAGAATGCGCTGACGATCGACGGTGTTTCAGCGCAGGTGACCAGCGCATCACCGACTCAGGTGACGGGCGTCGTGCCGACCACGCTTCCCTGCACGCCGACCCACATAGCACGGATCGTCGTCACGGTCGGCGGCAACAGCGCCATCGGCGAACGATCGATCCGGGCCGGTGTCCAGCGGACGTTGGACGTGGGTGCTTCCGCGGTGCTGAGTGCCGCCGGCGAGATTTCTTGCACCGAGCTGCCCCCGGGAAATGGACGCTACGTCATCAGCGTCGTCAGCACGTCACCGTCGCCGGCCGCATTTGCTCCCTTCCGTCTGCGCGGCGCTGCCACCAGTCCGGTCGCTGCGACTCAGCTGGTGGGGTCTCCGTACCTGCGGCCGCACGCCACGCTGGGAATGCGCAATGGGCCTCGATCGTCCGAGGAGCAGCTGGCATACGACCGCGACGCGATTCATGCTCGCGTGCTCGAGCAGAATCGGAAGCTCTATCCGTCGATGCGGGCACGCCTTTTCGACCTCAGGAGCAAGAGCCTGGCGGGTGACCGGATCGCCCGCAGCTTCGCCACCACTCCTGTAGCTGTAGGCGACCTGAGAAAGTTCAGAGTGCAACAGTTTTCGCTGGCGCTGAATGCGCCACCGACCTGCGCATCGTTCGTCGAGGTCACGGCGAAGGTTGTTTACGTCGGCACCAGAGGCATCATGTATGAAGACGTCGTCGCACCGCTGGCAGGAACGATGGATTCGTACTACGAACAGCTGGGCCGGGAGTTCGATACCAGCATGTACGCGAGCGATTCGGCTTTCTTTGCCGATCCCCTCCTGACAGACGCGTTCACCGACAACGATCAGCACCTGAACATGATCTTCACACCGTCGATCACGAGTGGACTCGCCGGATTCGTGACGTCGTGTGACTTCTTCCCTCGCGACTCGACGCGGTTCCAAACAAGTAATCTCGGTGAGAACTTCTACGCGTTCGTGCCCTCGGCCACCGGCACCGGGTTTTCCACCAATACGCCCGATTCCTGGCTCCGCCTCATACGCGCGACCGTCGTACACGAGGTGAAGCACATTGCGTCGTTCGGCGCGCATCTCGTCAATAACGCGTCGTCGTTCGAGGAGTCATGGCTGGAGGAGGGGATGGCTTTTCAGGCGGAAGAGGTATGGTCGCGCGCCGCCATCTACAACGCACCGTGGAAAACCAACATCACTTACGGTGCGTCGCTGTTCTGCGACGTGCGTCCATCTTTCCCGCAGTGCTCGGGACGGCCGTTTGTGATGTTCGATCATTTTGCGACACTGTACACATTCCTCGACAACACGTTGCCGTATTCCCCCTTTGGCAGGGTTTCGGACGGCGACTTCAATTTCTACGCGAGCGCGTGGTCGCTCCTCCGATGGGCAATAGATCGCCATGCCGGATCGGAGGCGGGCTTTCTCCGAGCAATCACGCAGAGTGTCGGACCGACGGGGCTGGCGAATATCATGGCGCAGACGGGGAGGCCGGTCGACGAGATGCTCGGGGCCTGGTCGCTCTCGCTCTATCTCGATGAGAACGGCGCAACGGCCGTGAATGCAGACCTGAATTTTCCGACGTGGAATCTGCGCAGCATCTACTCAGGCATACAAAGCGATTTTCCGTCGAACTTTCCGAAGTCGTATCCGCTAGTGCCCCAACCCGTTTCCGGCGATTTCGCACTCGATAATCCGGGAGTTCACGGTGGATCGTTCGCGATGTACGAGCTATCGGGAAGCGCACCATTGGGCCAGACGATCGGGATCATCGGCTCGGGCGGGAGCGGGACGGCGGCGGCGGCATTGCGGATCGCAATCGCCCGAATCCAGTGATTCGTGTGCTGCTGCTGTGTCTGGTGGCGATTCTAGCCTGCAGCTACGGCCGGCCGCGCACCAGCGAGACCGCCACAGCGTGCAAAGGAGATTCGCTGCGTGGCGTTTTCGTCCTCGAGGGAAGCGAGCCAGGGACCATCCCGGTACTCCGGACGACGCAGGGGAGGATCGTTCTCGATTCGGCTCCTTCAGCGCTTCTGAAGCTCTCGCAGCTGGAGGTCTGGGTGTGCGGGACCCGAAAGCCCGGCGGACTGCTGAGCGTCAGGGAGTTCCGGGTACGGGGGGCCGATGGTCTGGCGGCGTGGGACGGGATGTTGGCCGAAACGGCCCAGTCAATGCTGCTCCATCTGCCGGGAGGGTCGACACGCACGTTACGTGGTGTGCCACCTTCCCTGAAGCGCTTCGTCGGAGGAAGAGTCTGGGTCACGGAAACTCCCGACGGCAACGTCGCCGCCTACGGCGTGATCCAGGATCCGCCTTAGGCGACGCCTTACCGCGTTCACTCAGGCAACGCCTTACCGCGTCCGCACGATTATCCAGGTCGCATTGGAGAAGCTCGCTACCGTCGCTTCATCGGGATTAAGGAAGCGGAACGTCCGCGCGACTGATCCGGTGTTCCGGGTGGCCAGGAAGTAATTGCCCGATCCCGAGCGCGCCTGAAGATCGCCGAGAACGAACCCGGTGCCGGTCACGCTGTTTACCCTCAGCGGATACACCCCCGAGCTGATGTTCTGCACGTTGTTCCGCATGTCGTACGACTTGTAGCTGTAGAGCGACGACAGGTCGGAAATGCCGAGATTGTCGGCATAGTTCGCCACCATCCAGCCGGTGATGAGGCTGTCGAACGTGACTGCTGCGTTCTTGGTCAGGTTCTCAACGCCCACATCGGGACCTCCGGCCAGCTTTCTCATAAATGCCTTGACGTTACCGCCAGGCGCGTAGTTATCCGCCGCGTAGTGGAGCAGCGACCATGCCGCCCCGCGGACGGCAAGCGAGCTGTCGGCGTTCGAGCTTGTCGGGCCGACGGGTCCAGGGTTGCCGAGGTAGACGCGGAGGCGCGCGAAGTTCTGGAAGAAGAACGCGTTGAAATCGTCGGCGCTCGCGCTGCCCGGGACGCACGGCGGCGGGCAAGTCCGCAAGAAGTTCGAGTCTTCCGCATCACCGATTCCTCTTACAGCGCGGCCGACAGCATCTTCGGCGAAGTGCGACAGCGCCTCATCGAGCCACACGTCCTCGAAATCCGAGATCCGACTGCGAATCCGCTCGGATGCATTGATCATGTGCTGGAACTCGTGGGCAATTGTGCCGCGGGTGCCTTGCCTGACGGTCGCCGTCGAGCGCCTGTTGTTGTTGATCGTCCCTTCGGGATCAGGAGTGAGAACGTAGAACAGCTCGGCCACGTTGCTTTGCGCGCAAGACCCTGCGCCGCTGGACGGAAAGAGATCGCCGGCGAAGAAGAACCCGCCGACGAAGCTTGTGTTGTTCGCCGGCGTGAGCTTGTTGACCTCGGGGGTGTAGAGGATGATGATGCGCCCGCCGTTGTTGTCCAGGTCGAGCGGTGTCCCGAAGTAGCTGACGTCGGTAGGGTAAATGACGGTGGCGAACTCGTCGCCGATCTGCTGGTAGTCGGTCGCCGTGAATCCGTTCGGCGGCGAGGTGACGTCGTTGTAGATGATCACCCTGCTGTTTACGTACTGCACCGCAGCGGTTACGGTCGTGAAGTTGGTGCACGAATTGGTCAGCCCCGGCACCTTGAAGGTCGCCTGGTCGCCGACTGCCGGGACCGCGCTGCTCACCGAGAAGCGCAGGTCCTTCGCCGCCTGGAGTGTGCGATAGGAGCGCTGGGCGCCGGGCAGACTGAGCCGCCGTCGCTCTTCACGCCGGAGTCTGGTCTCGAAGCCAATCTGAACCGCTCCGAGGTCTCCTGCGGGAGCTGGTTGCGCCGTTGGGCCAGTTGCGGCGAAGACGGAGGCGCCGGGAAACAGCCTCGTCGCGGAAACCGACTCGCCCTCGTCGGACTTGAAGGTGTAACTCCCCACGATGTCCGGAATCGAGTTTGTATTCGCGGGAATTATCAGATAGTCGGCGGGAGCCGATGTCGCGGCAGGGATCTTGATGCACCCCTGTGTCCCGGCGGCAGTGAGCACTCGCACTCCTCCAACGGGCAGATCCACAACCGTGAATCCGGCATTGCAGGCGCTGACCGGAGCTATCACCAGGATGACGGCGGTTCCGGAGACACCATCCACGGAGCCCTGTATCGTCGCGGATCCAGGCGCGACGCCGGTGATGATTCCGGACGTCGGGGTTACGGTCGCGACACCGGGATTGAGGCTCGTCCAGGTTACCGACTTTCCGGTCAGCGTCTGGCCGTTCTGGTCCTTCACGATCGCAGACGCCTGCGCCGTCTGATTGACGCTGATCTGCGTCGGAGTCGCCGACACCTCCAACGTCGTGATGACCGCCGGCCCGGTACCGCCATCCTTTCCACTGCACGCGGACGCGACGAGAAGCGCGCCCGCCACGAATGACTTTCTCATCTACAAACTACTCCTCACGAGATTGGGAACTGCGGTGCCAGAGAGCCGAACGGTTGTGATACACGCCAGCCATTCCAAAAGGTCGCGCGCCCTCAAAACCACTTCGGGCGCGCTCCGCCGAAAGGGTACCACGGCGAATCACGCCCGGCAACGGTCCAAAGGCGATGGCGCACGAATCCCCGGCTCCGTAAGATGAGTGCACTCTTCCCCACGGCCATGCATCCAAAGATCAGCGGCGCCGGTCGGCGCATCTCCATCCTAATCAACACCGCAGTCTGCCTTTCCACCCTTATCGCTGCGGCGAAGGTGTCCGCTCAGGCGGCGCGCGACAGCGGGACGACGACATCCTACCTGATTCGCGCGGCACATCTGATCGACGGGCGTTCCGACGTACCGCGCGACAATGCCGCCGTCCTCGTGCAGGGTGAGCGCATCATTGCCGTCGGGTCCGCCGCCGAGCTGACCACCCGCGCGGCCGGCACAGTCCGCACCATCGACCTCGGCGGTGCGACGATGCTTCCCGGATTGATCGACAACCATACTCACGTTCTTCTTCAGGGCGACATCACCTCCGCCGATTATGACGAGCAGCTCCTCAAGGAAAGCACGCCTTATCGGGCCATCCGTGCGACGGCCGCCGTGCGAGCGGCGCTGATGAACGGCTTCACCGCTATCCGGGATGTCGAGACCGAAGGCGCGATGTACGCCGACGTCGACGTGAAGACGGCGATCAATCGCGGCGTCATACCGGGCCCGAGAATGTTCGTCTCGACCCGCGCGATGGCTCCCACCGGGATGTATCCGCTCCTCGGGTATTCGTGGGAGCTTCGGATGCCCGAGGGAGTTCAGATCGTCGATGGTCCGGACGAAATTCGCAAGGCGGTGCGCGAGGAGGCGAAGTACGGAGCCGACTGGATCAAGTTCTACGCCGACCGCAGGTATTACATTGGCGACGACGGCCGGCTTCACTCATGGGTGAATTTCACCGATGAGGAGATGAAAGCGATCGTCGACGAAGCCCATCGCCTGGGGAAAAAGGTCGCCGCGCACGCGGTGGGCTGGGACGGAATCGACGGAGCGCTCCGCGCGGGCGTCAATTCAATCGAACACGGGCAGGGACTGACCGACGATCTCATCGCGCGGATGGTGAAGCAGGGAGTCTACTGGTGTCCGACGATTTACGTCGGCGTGTACGTGGCTCCCGGCCGGGGTGGAGTCTGGCTGCGAATGGTGGACCTCGAGCGAGTGGCGTTCGGCAAAGCTCTCAAGGCCGGCGTCCTCATAAGCTACGGCACCGACGTTGGCGGCTATGCGTGGACCGAGAACCAGGCGAAGGAGTTCGCGTACATGGTTCGCTATGGAATGACGCCGATGGCGGCGATAAAGTCGGCGACGTCGGTGGCGGCGCGTCTTCTCGGGCAGGAGGCACAATTCGGGACCATCGAGCCGGGACGTCTCGCGGACATCGTCGCGGTGCGGGGCGACCCGATCGCCGACATCTCCGAGCTCGAGCGAGTCACCTTCGTGATGAAGGGAGGAGTGATCTACAAGGATGGGGGAGGAACGCGATGAAGTACTTCAGCGTCATGACCTGCGCTGCGCGACGGTCGCAATAGGAGGCATTCGATGCGACCGTATCAAGGAGCGGCTCTTGTTCTGCTCGGGTTGGGCTGCGCTTCGCTCCCACCCAGCAGCACACGACCCACTAGACTGTCGGCAGTGAATTCACTGGTGCAGGATCAGCCCGCCGCGGTGGGCATGCGCAACGATCTCGGGGCGAAGCTCGACTCGATCGTGACCGCTGCGCTCAAGGAGGGCGCCGCTCCCGGCGCCTCGCTCGCGGTCGGCAGGTTCGGTCGCCTCGTCCATCTCAAGGGCTACGGCCGGCTCGACACCGCGCTGGCTTCGGCTCAAGTCGATCCGAATACGATGTACGACATGGCGTCGCTCACGAAGGTAATCGCGACCTCGACGGCGGCGATGATCCTCGAGGAGCAGGGATTGCTCGATCTCGACCGGACGGTCGCGAGCTATTTGCCGGGATTCAACGCGCCCGACAAGGCAGGGATAACGATGCGGATGGTGATGACGCATCGCGGCGGGCTCGAGGCCTTTGCCGCACTGTACAAGACATTCCGTGGACGTGATCAGTATCTTCAACAGATCAATCAGCGGCCGCTCAAGTCGATTCCCGGCACCGAAATGATCTACAGCGACTGGGACATGATCCTTACGCAGCTCGTGATCGAGAAGATCACCGGTGTCACGCTCGACCGGTTCGTCGACGAGAAGGTGTTTCGTCCGCTGAACATGACGAGCACGATGTTCACTCCCGACTCCACGCTGCGGCCGCGAATCGCGCCGACAGAGATCGACACCGCGCGCGGCGGCCTCGTGTGGGGGAAGGTTCACGACGAGAACGCCGATGCCATCGGCGGCGTCGCCGGTCACGCGGGACTTTTTTCCACGGCGCGGGATCTGTCGGTTTTCGCCCAGATGCTGCTCAACGGCGGACAGTACAACGGAGTGCGCATCGTCGGCGCATCCACGGTCGACAGGTGGACGGCCCCGCAGGGACGCGGGTCGAGCCGGGCGCTGGGCTGGGACACGCCGTCCGCCGGCTCGAGCGCCGGACATTTCTTTTCTCCCCGAAGCTTCGGCCACACAGGCTTCACCGGGACTTCCATCTGGATTGATCCGACGCGCGACCTGTTCGTGATCCTGCTGACGAATCGCGTGGATCCGACACGCGCGAACAATCGTGACGTCCCATTGCGGCGTGCGATCGCCGACGCGGTTCAGCAGGCGATACTCGACGCTCCCCTGATCGACCGGGAGAGCCGCGAATGAGCCCGCAGGTACGCGAGCGCATCCCGGTCGTGATGGCCGAGTACGACGAGATCTCGCGCCGCATCGCGAGGCGGATCGCAGACGTCATCGTCGAGCGCCGACAGGCGGGATCGCACGCCGTACTCGGACTGGCGACTGGAAGCACTCCGATCGGGATCTATCGCCAGCTGGCCCGGCTGCACCGGGAGGAGGGACTCGACTTTTCGGACGTCGTGACCTTTAACCTCGACGAGTACTACCCGATGCGGCCGGACAGCATCCACAGCTACAACCGGTACATGTGGGAGAATCTGTTCGACGAGATCAACGTCCGGCCGGAGAACGTCCACGTCCCACGCGGCGACGTTCCGCGCGAGCAGATCGCGGCCGAGACCACGGGCTACGAGCGCGCCATCCGCGAGTCCGGCGGGATAGACATCCAGATCCTTGGCATCGGCAAGACAGGTCACATCGGCTTCAATGAGCCGGGCTCGGGAATCGAGTCGCGGACGCGCCTCATCGCGCTCGACACGGTGACGAGGCGCGACGCAGCCGTCGATTTCTTCGGCGAGGACAACGTCCCCACCGAGGCAATCACGATGGGAGTGGCGACGATCATGGAGGCACGGGAGATCGCGCTCATCGCCACCGGCGAGCACAAGGCGGAGATCATCAGGCGCGCGGTCGAGGGAGAGCCAGAGCCCGACGTCGCAGCGACCTACCTGCAGCTCCATCCCAATGCGGTCTTCTACGTGGACCCCGCCGCCGCCGCCGATCTGACGCGCGTCCGCACTCCATGGATCACCGGCGAAGTGGAGTGGACGCGGGAGCGGGAGATCGCGGCAGTCATCTGGCTGAGCGAAGTGACGGAGAAGTCCATCCTCAAGCTCGACAGCCTCGATTACCGCGAGCATCACTTGAGCTCCCTGCTGGCGCGCTACCAGCTCGCGGGCCCACTCAACGGCGAGGTGTTCAACGCCCTCATCTCGAAGGTCCGTGGCCGAAGCAAGCTCCCATCGCGACAGAACATCGTCGTCTTCTCGCCGCATCCTGACGACGACGTCATCTCGATGGGCGGAATTCTCAACAAGCTTCACCAGAACGAGAACAGGATCATCGTCGCGTATCAAACGTCGGGAAACATCGCGGTGTTCGATCACGAGGTGCGGCGTTACGTGGATTTCGTCCGCCGTGTGAACCGCGATCTCGACATGCGCCAGTCAGGAATGCTTGCGGTGATCGAGAAGGTCGAGCAGTTCCTCGCTCTCAAGGAGCCGGGCCAGGTGGACATACCGGAGGTGCTGGCGATCAAGCGCGGCATACGTGAGGCCGAGGCGGTGTCGGGGATCGAGACCTTCGGAATGAGCCGCGACCAGGCGAGGTTCCTCAACCTGCCCTTCTATCAGACGGGAAAGACGCGCAAGGACCCCATCGGTCCTGAGGACATCCGGATCACGCTCGAGCTGCTGGAGGAACAGCGTCCGGCTCTCATTTTCGTGGCCGGCGATCTGTCGGATCCTCACGGGACGCATCGGATGTGTCTCGAGACGGTGCAGCGCGCGCTCGAGAAGTACTCGGGAGAGGCGCCGGAGATCTGGTACTACCGCGGCGCGTGGCAGGAATGGGATGTCGGGATCGCGGACGTCCTGGTGCCGCTGTCGGAGGACGAGCTCAGATGGAAGATTCTCGCGATCTTCAAGCATCAGAGTCAGAAGGACCGGGCTCCCTTCCCGGGGCATGACGAACGCGAGTTCTGGCAGCGGGTGGACGAGCGCAACAAGCGCACCGCCGGGGTGGTGGATCGGCTCGGGCTGCCGGAGTACTTTGCGATGGAAGCGTACGTTGTGCGCCGAGACGGCGCGCCGATGCGGGCGGAGACGGTCGCCACGAGCGCACTCGGCTCTCCGAGCGACCCGGACGCGCCACGGCCGAGGGCGAGGTGAGTTGGAGAGGTTTCGTGCGCCTGAGACAGCCTCGTTAAGGGAAGGATCGCTGGGGCCGCCGGTGAGGCGGTGAGACGGTGAGGAAAAGCACTTACTCCGCTGCGTTTCCTGGAGACCACTTCGGGGGAATGATCTTCTTTTTTGGGGGGACTACAACTGCATAGACGCCTCGCTCTATCTTCACGGGCGAGTGCAGTTCCCCCAAATCAGTTTGCTTTTCTCACTGTCTCACCGCCTCACCGGCCAACTCACAGATCCATACTGACCACGAGTGCCGGACAGGCGCGGCGCAAACACCTCTAGACTTTGAGGAAGATCCTCTTGCGATACATCCACGCCAGGATCGCGAACCAGAAGACGACCGTCGCCAGCGCCATCGCGAGTGATGCATTTCTCGGCTCGAGCCAGGGGGCGAAGGCCTCCTTGTAGATGACTGTCTCGACAGGCGTCGGCTTTCCCTCGTAGGGAATTTTCCATAAAGTGTAGATGCAGCGCGCGAGGACGCCCGACCCGACGAAGGCAACGATCGGGTTCATGCCGTAGATCACCCACGGCTTCGTCCACCCTCTTACGTTCAGCCAATCCACAATCCACATCACTGTCGCCAGCGTCACGCAGCCCATGCCGGCGGTGAAAACAACGTATGAGCTGGTCCAGATGTTCTTGTTGATCGGGAACGACCAGTTCCACATCATGCCGATCACCATTCCGATCGTACCTGCCGCGAACAAACCGGCGATCCTCTCGATGAGCGGACGGCGCCGGCCGATCCATTTGCCGGCGAATATGCCGAGCATCGCCGTCGCGATGGCGGGAATGGTCGAGAATGGACCCTCCGGATCGTAGGTGATGCTGCCCGACCAGATGTGATTGAGGCCGAGTATCGCCCGATCGAGGTGGGCGGCGAGCGTCTCGCTCGGGTTGTCGAGCATCAACGCGCCGATATCCTTGCCCGGGATCGGGATGAGCGTCATCGCCAACCAGTAACCATATAGTAGTGCGGCAACGATCACGACCTGCTGCTTGAGGGTGGTGCGAAGCGAAAGCAGACCGGCGGCGATGTAGACGAGACCGATTCGCTGGAGAACGCCAAGGATCCTCACGTGCTCCCACCGGTAAACGATCCTGTCGAGGACAGACGGGTGATCCATTCCGGCGATCGTCCCCCACTGATAGAACGGGAAGAGCGACATCAGAAAGCCGAGCAGGAAGATGATCCCGCCGCGACGCAAGATCTGTTTGACGAGTGCGGCATCGCTATCTCCTCTCTCCCGCCGGGCGGTCATCGAGAGGTGGGTCGTGATGCCGACGATGAAGAGGAAGAAAGGGAAGATGACGTCGGTTGGAGTCCAGCCATTCCATGCCGCGTGCTCGAGGGGAGGATAGATCGCGCCCCAGGTGCCCGGATTGTTCACGAGCAGCATTGCCGCGATGGTGAGCCCACGAAAAACGTCGAGTGACACCAGCCGCTCGCGCTTTGCCGGTGCCGTTGCGACAGGCGATGAGATTTGCTCGCCGGGCGCGGCGGGCGACATCCGTGGCGCGGTTGCAGCTGGAATGCCAATCGTCGTGGCCATATTGCGGAGTCCTCCCGTCTTCAACAATCGCCCGGGTGACAAACGGTCGCAAGTCTATGTTTACGGCAATGCTACGTCATCAGTGTAAGGGTTCTACGTACAATGGCGGATATGCGCTCGCGCGCGTGGAGTCTAGACTTGACGACAGCATGATACGCCCTTAGCTATGGCGCACGACGGGCTTCCCGCGATAACGATTGCCATCGGGTCGCCTGCACATCTTCCAACCAATCGAGGCTACCGATGTTCGCACCCACCGTCCGCAGACTACTGTTCGGTATTGCGATGATCGCGTTTGCATTGCCCGCCGCTGGCCAGACGGGGACGATATCAGGAAGGGTAACTCAAGCTGGAACAAGCAGCGGAATCGTCGGCGCGACGGTGCGCGCGGTCTCGGGAGTCCGTGCCGCGGGTAGCGCGGTTACCAACGAGAATGGCGACTTCCGGATCGCCGGCATCTCCGTCGGCACGTACTCAGTGGTCGCTACACGAATCGGATACAGGCTCAGTCGAAGTGACGACGTAGCGGTCGGGTCGGGAGCTTCGGCCAGCGTCAACATCGTGATGGAAGAAATCCCATCGCAGCTCGAGCAGGTCATCACGACGGCGTCACGAGCCCCGGAAAAGGTCATTGACGCGCCGGCGTCAGTCTCCGTCGTCAATGCAACGCAGATCAGCGAGCGGCCCTCGATCAACGTCGCGGACCATGTTGCCGCGCTGCCCGGCATTGACGTCGCGCGCGGTGGACTGATGCGATCGAACATCGTCGCCCGCGGATTCAACAACATCTTCTCCGGCGCCCTGATGACGCTGACCGACAACCGGTTTGCGTTCGTTCCGTCGCTTCGGGTCAACATCCCATACCTCAGCCCGACCATTAACGAAGACATCGACAGGATCGAAGTCGTGCTTGGGCCGGGCGCCGCTCTCTATGGGCCGAACACGGCGAGCGGTGTCATGGCTATTGTCACCAAGTCGCCCTTCGAATCGCAGGGCACAACGCTCACGATCGACGGCGGTAATCAGAGCGTGCTTCGCGGATCGTTCCGGACCGCCTGGGCGCCGACGCAGAAGTTCGGTGTCAAGCTCACGTATGAGGGATTCAAGGGACACGAGTGGCCGACTTACCAGGGTGACAAGGCGCTCAATATTCCGCCGGATACGGTCGGTGAGCTAAAGCCGCGCGACCTCGATCTCAACCGGCAGGGCGGTGAAGCTCGCGTCGATTTCCGTCCGACACCGGGCAGCGAGATCATCGCGAATTACGGACGCAGCAAAGCCGGAAGCGCGGTCGAGCCGACCGGACTGGGCCCGGCGCAGGTCAAGGACTGGGTATATCAGACCGCTCAGCTCCGCGGCCGCTACAAACAGCTCTTTGCACAGGTGTTCATGAACACCAGCGACGCCGGCGGGACGTACCTGCTTCGCACCGCTGACTCGACTACCCATTGCCCTGATGTAACCAAACAGGCGTGCATCATCGACAGATCGAAGCAGCTTGTTGGCCAGCTTCAGCATGGATTCACCTTTGGAACCCGCGAGCGTCTGCTGTACGGGTTTGACTACATCCATACCGAGCCAAGGACGGAAGGGACGATCAATGGCAGGAACGAGGCCGATGACATCATCAACGAGACCGGCGGGTACATCCACTCGGTTACGACGGTCTCGCCGATGCTCGAGCTGACGACTGCGGCGCGCGTGGACAAAAGCAGCCGCCTGGCGGATGCGGTGTTCTCGCCGCGCGTCGCGCTGGTCTTCAAGCCGGTCGAGAATCAGAACTTCCGCTTCACGTACAACCGCGCCTTCTCCACGCCGAGCACGCTCAATCTTTTCCTGGATCTTCCGGCCGGCCAGATTCCGCGGACGGGCCCAAAGCTCTTCGGAGTGCGCGCGCTGGGCGTGCCGGAGGGCGGTCTGACATTTGGACGGAATTGCACTGGCGGCCTCAGCAATTTCTGCATGAGGCCAGGCACGTTCCTTCCCCCGACCCAGATGCCGGCCAACGCCGCTCTTCTCTACAAGTACGCAGTCGGAGCCGCCGCAGGACCGCTCATCCGCGCCGGCGTTCCTGCCTCCATTGTTCAGTTGCTCGGGACGTTCCAGCCCGGACCGGCTGAAGTCGGTACGAAATTTCGTCTCCTGAACAGCAGCAACGGCACGTTCGTCGATGTTGACCCGACACAGCTTCGCGACGTTGATCGGATCAAGCCGACCATTCACACGACGTTCGAGGGCGGCTACAAGGGCATCGTCGCGAATCGCCTGCAGCTTTCGCTTGACGTCTGGCACGAGAACAGAAAGAATTTCGTCGGACCTCTGCTCATCGAGACGCCAAATGTCTTCCTCGACGCCACCACACTCGGCGGTTTCCTGGCGGCGAAGCTTGCGGCCAGCGGCGTTCCCGCCGCAACGATTGGGGCTCTCGTTCCCACCCTCGCCGGTGCGCTTGGCGGAGTGTCCGGGAGCACGGCGGCAACGGGCGTCCCGCTTGGTGTCGTGAATTTCAACGAAACCAATTCGTCCGGCAGTGACGTGATTGTCACCTACCGCAACTTCGGAAATATGGACTTGTGGGGCAGCGACCTGGGCGCACAGCTTCTTCTCGACCGCGGCTTCTCCGTGACCGGAACCTATTCGTACGTCAACAAGAAGCTCTTCCCCAAGTCGGAGGTGGGCGGCGTATCGGACATCTCGCTGAACGCGCCGGCCAACAAGCATTCGTTCGCGATGAACTATCGCGATGAAACGAAGGGAGTGAGCGCCGAGGTCCGCGAGCGGCATGTGGACGGTTTCCGCGCGGTAGGGTTCATCGATGGCCAGATCAAGCCTTACACTCTGGTTGACGCCAGCTTCTCCATACGCCCCGCATTCCTCAACGACGTAATGTGGTCCCTGAACGGGACGAACCTGCTCAACAGGAAGCACCAGGAATTCGTTCAGGGCGGAGTCATCGGCCGCCTGATCATGACGCGCGTCCAGGTCACGTTCTAGGGAGGCGCATCCTCCGGGGCGGAGCGGTGCGCCGGCCGGCGTGCCGCTCCGTTCTTTTGTTCAAGGACCTGATTCGGGAAGGCGCCGCGCATGAACGTACTCACCGACCGTAACTGCCGCCCGGTGATCGGCCACCGCGGGAATCGCGCGCACGCGCCGGAGAATACCATCGAATCGTTCGCTCAAGCGGTCGCCGCAGGAGCTGACGCGCTCGAGTTTGACGTGCGCGTTTCCGCCGACGGCATTCCCGTCGTCATTCACGATCCGCACGTGCGACGCACGACCGACGGAGCCGGCGATATCGCACGCATGACTTTCTCCGAGCTGCGCGCGCTCGATGCAGGTGCGCGTTTCACCCCTGACGGTGGAAAGAGCTTTCCCTACCGGGGCCAGGGCCATCGGATCCCGTCGCTCGACGAGGTCCTCGAGGCATTCCCTTCAATCCCCGTACTGATCGAGATCAAGATTCCCGAGGCGGCCGCCGCCGTGCGCAGGGCGGTCGAAGCGCGGCAGGCAGAAGAGCGGACGCTCGTGGACAGTCTTTATCCAGCGGCACTTCGCCCT
>JBGPLS010000029.1:0-21757 GCA_041486565.1 Gemmatimonadaceae bacterium | reverse complement strand
GCGATGTGGCCGTTCTCGTCGTGCATGCTGGCAAGGATGCGCGCCAGCGCCATTGCCGGATTCACGACGGCTCCGCCGTAGCTTCCCGAATGCAGATCGCAGATGGGCCCTTGGACGTCGATCTGGAAGTACGCCAGTCCGCGCAACGATGAGAGAATTGAGGGCTGGCCCGGAGCGAACATCGCCGAGTCCGAAATCACCGCCACGTCCGCCTTGAGAAGCCTTTGGTTCTCGCTGATGAATCGCTCGAGGTTCGAGCTCCCGACCTCCTCTTCGCCTTCGGCGATCAGGACGATGTTGAGGGGAAGAGTCTTTCGTGTCGCAAGGTGAGCTTCAAGTGCCTTCACGTGGAGAAAGAGCTGGCCTTTGTCGTCCACCGACCCACGCCCGTAGATCTTTCCGTCGCGCATCGTCGGCTCAAAAGGCGGAGACGTCCACAGATCGACCGGCTCCACCGGCTGGACGTCGTAATGACCATACACCAGCGCGGTCGGTGCGCCGGGCGCACCTCGCCATTCGCCCACCACGATGGGATGACCTGAAGTCGGATGGAGGCGCGCAGTCATGCCGATCTTCTCCAGAGCCTCCTTCAACCACTCCGCCGCACGGGCGGTGTCAGCATTGTGCTCCGATCTGGCACTCACGCTCGGGATTCGCAGGAACTCGAACAGCTCGTCATGGATTCGCGCGTCGTTCTGCTCGAGATAGCTTTCGAGGTCCGATGATACGGCTGATTTCATTGTTGAATAATCCATGTTTATCGTCGGGAAGTCTTCTTGTCGGCTGTTTCGAAGCCGGCAGCGGGTCCCGATTCTGCAAGAGGGTGTTACGCGGCCCGCCGCCGGCTGCGGCATGAAACTAACGCTCAGACGGAGCCGCTGCCTGCATGACGAGAGTTCCGAGCAGGATCCCCACGCAAATACTGGTCTCCGCCGGCGGGATTGTCTTTCGCCCGATCACCAATGGCGGTATGGAAGTCGCGCTGATCTCAGTCGGAGATCCGCCCCGATGGCAACTACCGAAAGGACTGGTTGATAAGGGCGAGACACCGGAGATCGCCGCCCTTCGCGAGGCGCACGAGGAGGCCGGCATCGACTCGGTGATTATCGAGAAGATGAAGCCGGTGGAGTACTGGTATCAGGCTACAGTTGCCGGAAAGCGAGTTCGATACCACAAGTTCGTTCACTTCTTCCTCATGAGTTACGTCGCGGGTGACGTCGCAGATCACGACCACGAGGTGAATGAAGCACGGTGGGTGGAAATTGGAAAAGCGCTCGAGCTCCTCGCATTCAAGAGTGAGCGTGAGGTGCTGAGGGAGGCAGCGGGTTACATATTGCGATAATCACGATGCCCAACAGACTCGCCAGCGAGACCAGTCCTTACCTTCTCCAGCACCGCGATAATCCGGTCGACTGGTACCCGTGGGGCGAGGAAGCCCTCGCCCGCGCACGAAGCGAAGACCGGCCCATCCTTCTCAGCATAGGCTACGCTGCGTGTCACTGGTGCCATGTGATGGCACACGAGTCCTTCGAGGACGAAGGAACGGCGCGGCTGATGAACGACCTGTTCATCAACATCAAGGTCGATCGGGAGGAGCGACCCGACCTCGACAGCATCTACATGCAGGCGATCCAGGCGCTCACCGGCCAGGGAGGCTGGCCGATGACTGTCTTTCTCACCCCGGAGGGAGTCCCCTTTTTTGGCGGCACCTACTATCCACCCGCTGACCGGCAGGGCATGCCTTCGTTCAGTCGCGTCCTCCGCTCCGTCGCCGATGCCTATGCCAATCGCCGCGACGCGATTGCCAGTACATCGGCGCAGCTCCGGCAGATCTACGACTCCACAAGAGGTCGCGCTCGAAGCGAAGGTCCGCTGACGCCGCATGCGCTCGAGCTGGCTTACCGCGGGCTCGCCCAGCGCTATGACATTCGCAACGGTGGTTTCGGCGGAGCGCCCAAGTTCCCGCCCACGATGGCGCTCGATTTTCTCCTCCACTACTGGAAACGCACCGGGACTCCCTACGCCCTCGAGATGGTCACGGAGTCGTTCCGCAGGATGTCGCGAGGCGGGCTATACGATCAGGTCGGGGGCGGATTCCACCGCTACACGGTCGATGGGATATGGCTCGTTCCGCATTTCGAGAAAATGCTCTACGACAACGCTCTTCTCGTTCGCCTCGGAGCTCATCTCTCGCAGGCGACAAGAGACTCCGAAGTGCGTCGCGTCACCTGTGAAACGCTCACCTGGCTCGAGCGGGAGATGACGTCGCCCGAAGGGGGCTTCTACTCGTCGCTCGACGCCGACAGCGAGGGCCACGAGGGAAAGTTCTACGTCTGGAGCGAGGCGCAGCTTGAGTCTCTTCTCGGCGTCGAGGCAACACTCGTAAAGAGCTACTACAGTGTGACGCCACGCGGCAATTTTGAGGGAAGGAACATTCTGCATGTTGCCACCGATCCGGCCGTAACTGCGTCACGGAGTGGTGTCTCCACCGAAGACCTCGGAGTGCGGATCAACGCGGCGAAGAAAATCCTCTACGCCGAGCGCACGAAGCGAGTATGGCCCGCACGGGACGAGAAAATCCTCGCCGGCTGGAACGGCCTGATGCTGCGTGGTGTCGCTACAGCCGCCCGTGTCTTCGGCGAGCCCGGTCACACACGCCTCGCTCTCGCGAATGGAGAATTCCTCATTCGCCGGATGGTCCGGGCCGGCCGGGTGATGCGCTCGCACACCGGTGGTGAAACGCGGATCCCGGGTTTCCTCGAGGATCATGCCTCCGTTGCCTTGGGCTTTATCGCCCTCTACGAGCTCACCTTCGATGCGATGTGGATCGACCGCGCAGTCGCGATTGCAGAGTCCATGATTCAGTGGTTCTGGGACGACTCCATCGGTGCCTTCTACGATACGGCGAGCGACGCCGAGCAGCTCATCACGCGGCCGCGCGACATCACCGATAACGCGATGCCATCGGGAACGTCGCTGGCGGTGGACCTCCTGCTTCTCATCGCCGAGCTCACCGACAACGGCGAGATGCGGCGGCGCGCGATTTTCGTTCTCGAGGCGACCGCCGCCGCGCTGATCCAATATCCAACCGGTTTCGGTCACATGCTCGGAGTGACGGACATGGCGGTCAACGGCGCTGTGGAAGTTGCAATCGCGGGCGATCGCGCGGACGCGCAATTCCACCTGCTGGAGCGTGAGGTCGCTGCGCACTACGTTCCCTCCCTCGTGCTCGCCGGCGGAGACCCGGAAGCCGGCGGAAAGGTCGCTCTCCTCGCAAATCGCCTCTCTCGCGGGGGAAGCCCCACCGCCTATGTATGCCGCTCATATACCTGCGACGAGCCCGTCACCGATACACCGGCATTGGGCCGGCAGCTCGAAACCGCGCCGCGCATCGTCACCGGAACGGGAAGAGCTACTTCGTGAAGGACGCCATACTCGATCTCTGAGATCTCAGCGAGCCGCACCCGACAGTCAGAGATCGCCGCAGCTCCTGAGGATTGTCCCGCAGTTCTGGCAGATGACCTTGCACTTGATCTCCTTCACATCGGCGGACCCGCAGATATCGCAGATGATTTCGGTATTGGAGCTCATTCGAAGTCGAGCCCCAGATCCATCGCCGTCGCCGAATGCGTCAGCGCGCCCACCGAGATCCAGTCTACGCCGGTCTCGGCAATCGATCGGACCCTTTCGAGTGTGACTCCGCCGGACGCCTCAGTCACCGCTCGGCCATTCACCAGCTCGACTGCGTCCTTCATCATCGGATTCGACATGTTGTCGAGCATTATCACATCCGCCTCGGCCACGAGCGCCGAGCGTACCTGCTCGAGATTGGCACACTCCACTTCGACCCGCATCCCCTCGGGCGCGACTTCACGCGCCCGTCTCACTGCCAGTTCCACGTCGCCATCGAGAGTCGCGAGGTGATTGTCCTTGATGAGAACTGCTGACGACAGGTCCATGCGGTGATTGATCCCGCCGCCTGCGCGCACGGCGTACTTCTCGAGCCTGCGCCAGCCGGGTGTCGTCTTCCGCGTATCCAGGATCTTTGCGCCCGTACCCTTCACGGCATCCACATAGCGCGCGGTGAGCGATGAAATCCCTGATAGCCGCTGGAGAAAGTTGAGCGCCACCCGCTCGGCCGAGAGCATCGCGCGGGCGTTGGCGGTGACGAACATCACTGGCGCCGAGGCAGGCACCTTTTGGCCCTCCTTGACCGCTGCTCGCACCGATGCATATGGATCGCGCTGGCGAAACGCTTCCCGCGCCAGTGGAACACCCGCAATCACGCCTGCTTCGCGGGCGACGATCGCGCAGCGCGCGCGACGGTCGGAAATGATCGTGGCGATGCTGGTGATGTCATTTGTCGCAGCGTCCTCGTCGAGAGCATCGCGCACGAGCGTAGTCGTCATCAGGCGCGCATACGGAAAACGTAACCCTCTCACCGGCACGAAACCCCGCTCGGCGAGCGCGGTGACCCGCCTGCTCCGCCTCACTCCCCCGGATCCTCCGTCGTTTCCGGCTTTGGCGAGAGAGGTCTGTTGCCTCCAATAGCGATCATCCGCTCGATCGCCTTCCGTGCGCGTGCCGACGTCTCCGGGTCCACGGTGATGTGGTGCTCGAGCCGCTCGAGCGACCGCAGAACCTTCGGCAGAGTCGTGACCTTCATGAAGGCGCAGACCGCCAGCTCGTTGGCGGGGATGAATGTCTTCGTTGGATTCTCACGCCTCAGCCGATGCAGGATTCCGACTTCGGTGGCGACAATGAACGCGTTCGCATCGGAAATATGGGGCCGGTTGATCATCCCTTCGGTCGAAAGGATCTGCACTCCCTCGGGATCCACGTCACCCGCCGACACGGCTTCAACGGCGCTGGTCGCGCACCCACATTCAGGGTGAATCAGGAATTCTGCGCCGGGATGCAGTGCACGCTGTCGATTGATGTCCTCCGGATCGATCCCGGCGTGCACGTGACATTCGCCCATCCAGACGTGCATGTTCTTCCGCCCGGTCACGCGCCGAACGTGCGCGCCGAGGAACATGTCGGGAAGAAACAGGACACCCTGGTCCGCGGGAATGGAGTTCACTATCTCCACCGCGTTTCCCGATGTGCAGCAGTAGTCGCTCTCGGCCTTCACGTCGGCGGTGGTATTGACGTACGAGACAACCACCGCTCCCGGATGCTCGGCTTTCCACTCGCGTAACTGATCACCGTCGATGGTTGCGGCAAGCGAGCAGCCTGCGGCGAGGTCGGGAAGAAGAACCATCTTGTTCGGCGACAGGATTGCCGCGGTCTCGGCCATGAAGTGCACGCCGCAGAACACGATCACTTGCGCGTCAGTCTTTGCCGCCTCGCGGCTCAATCCCAGCGAATCTCCGACGAAATCGGCGACGTCCTGCACTTCCGGTCGCTCGTAGTTATGCGCGAGGATCACCGCGTTGCGCTCGGTCGCGAGCTTCTTGATCCTCGCCTGGAGCTCCGCCACCTGCCGCGCGCTTGATGCCGCTCTTCCCCCCATCGGTG
Source organism: Gemmatimonadaceae bacterium (assembly GCA_041486565.1). GTDB lineage: Bacteria > Gemmatimonadota > Gemmatimonadetes > Gemmatimonadales > Gemmatimonadaceae > UBA4720. The sequence goes on along the minus strand of JBGPLS010000029.1, from coordinate 16,237 downwards.
ATGTCGTCATCTCACCATTCTATGTGCCTGCCGCGCCATTTGCGCTTCGAGTGTGGGAAATCGCTGCGATAGTGGCCGCCCCGGGATTCCTTTCTCAGCAACGCCGCTTCCGCGATGAGGCGTGCCGTTTCCACCATATTCCCTTCCTCAGTCGCGCCGACAGGCAGCCGCTGCTCGATCGCGACCAGCACCGACAGGCATTCGCGGAGTCCCTTTGCTGTCCTCGCGATTCCGGCGTGCTCCCACATTACGCTTCGGACGTCGTCAGCCGCGACCTGTGCGGCCCCCCGATCTACCAGCGGGGGCGCGTCCCAGCTCTTCTTGCGGGGTGCGCCTTTTAGCACCGGCCTGGCGATCATGTCGCGGGCGACCCGCTCCGCGAACACCAGCCCCTCGAGCAGCGAGTTCGATGCCAGGCGATTTGCCCCGTGAACTCCGGTGCACGACACCTCTCCGCATGCGTACAGCCGCTCCAGCGTCGACCGGCCACTCAGGTCGGTGACGATGCCACCCATCATGTAGTGCGCCGCTGGAATCACGGGAATCAGGTCCTTCTCCGGATTGATACCACGCGCACGACAGAGCACGAAGATACCGGGAAAGCGCTTTCTGAACGAAGCGCCGAGCATCCGCGCATCGAGCCATACCCTGCTTCCGCGCGCTCGCTCGCGAAAAATCTCGCGCGCCACAACATCGCGCGGCGCCAGCTCCGCCAGCCGGTGACGCTTCAACATGAAGCGAACGCCGGCGTCGTTGAGCAGCACCGCACCCTCGCCACGCACCGCTTCGGAGATGAGCGCGAGCGGATTCTCCGGCGTCTCGAGCGCCGTTGGATGAAACTGGACGAACTCCATGTCCGCCAGCCGCGCGCCGGCCCGATGGGCGATGGCGTATCCGTCACCTGTCGCCACCTGTGGATTCGTCGTGTAGCGATAAACCTGCCCGCACCCCCCAGTGGCGAGCACCGTCGCGTCTGCAATGATGTCCACCGGCGCACCGGCGATCGTCGCACGAACACCGTGACAGCGACCGCTGGCGACGATCAGATCGAGCACGCGCGTGTGCTCCATCACCTCGATCCGCTTGCTGTTGGTAACGCGATCGATCAGCGTCCGCGCCACCTCGGCTCCCGTCTGATCGCCATGCGCGTGAACTATCCGCCGCCGTGAGTGCGCTGCCTCGCGCCCCAGATTGAAGTTTCCCCCTGGCTCGAGGTCGAAGCGAGCGCCCGCGGTCTGCAGCTCGCGCACGCGCGCCGGCCCCTCCTCCACCAGGATCTCCACCGCTTTTGCGTCGCACAGCGCCGCGCCGGCCGCCAGTGTGTCGCGCCTGTGAAGCTCGGGAGAATCTCCCGCGCCGAGCGCTGCGGCGATTCCCCCCTGAGCGTATGCCGTCGCACTGTCGAATAGCGACCGCTTGGTCAGCACCATCACGTCACTTTCGGACGATGCCCGGAGCGCCGTGTGGAGCCCTGCAACGCCGCTTCCAACAACGAGAAAGCGTGTTCGGATGCGCTCTGGCATGGAGTGAAATCAATCGGGAATATCCAGCGATAGAAAGGGGCACGCCGCCTTGCCGGACAATGGATTGTGTACGATTCTTCCCCCCTCAGATGCGCAAACTACTCATCGTCGCCGCAGCGCTGCTCGGCGTGCACATCGCACTGCTGTTTGCCGGCCGCGGCGGACTGGTGAGTGCCGCCCGAACGGGCGGGGTGAATGTCGGAGTCGTTCTTGACGTCGGCGGACGGGGCGACAAGTCGTTCAACGATGGCGCCTATGCCGGCGCGGACAGCGCCACCCACACTATCGGCGCCAATGTTCGATTCATCGAGCCTGGCGAAGGCTCCGACCGCGAGGCAGGACTCAGACTGCTCGCAGCCGAGAAGATGGATCTCGTCATCGGCGTCGGATTCATCTTCTCCGACGATATCACCAATCTGGCGAAGGAGTATCCGGCAGTCTCATTCGCCTGTGTGGACTACGCGCTCGCGGTCGATGACAAGGGAAACGTGATACCGCCTCCTCCCAACGTCGCTGCGCTTAAGTTCCGCGAGGAGGAGGGCTCGTTCCTCGTCGGAGCACTGGCTGCTCTCGTTGGAAAATCGAAGAAAGTCGGGTTCGTCGGCGGCATGGACATTCCGCTCATCCACAAGTTCGAGGCCGGTTACCGCGCCGGCGTGAAATACGTCTGCCCGGATTGCCAGGTGATAGCCCAGTACGCCGGTGTCACGCCCGATGCGTTCAAGAACCCGGGCAAGGGCAAGGAGCTCGCCCTCAGCCAGTACCAGTCCGGGGTCAACGTCATCTTTCACGCCTCTGGATCCACGGGACAGGGTGTGTTCGAGGCGGCGAGAGTAACCAACAAGCTCGCCATCGGAGTCGACGCCGACCAGAACGACGAAGCCCCCGGCCACGTCCTCACCTCGATGGTGAAGGGAGTGAACGCTGCGGTCTTCGACGCAATCCAGCGGGTTCACTCGAAGACCTTCAAGGGGGGCATTTACTCCTTCGGATTGAAGGAAGGCGGAGTCGGCTACATCTACGATGCGCGCAACAAGCCTCTTATTCCCGACAGCGTTCATGCTCGCGTCGAGCAGCTCAAGCAGGAGATCATCGCCGGCCGAATCAAGGTTCCGAGCACTCGATGACGGCTGCCGCGGATAACACTGCCAAACCAGCCCATCCCATCATTCACATGAAGGGGATCGACAAGTTCTTCGGCCCCGTGCGAGCCAATCGCGGCGCGTCACTCGAGGTGCTGTCTGGTGAGATCCACGCTCTCGTCGGTGAGAATGGAGCCGGAAAATCGACTCTGATGCGCATTCTCGGCGGACTTATGAAGCCCGACGCAGGGACCGTCGAGGTGAACGGCCGCGATGTCACCGGCTGGTCAACCAACGACGCCATCGACGCGGGCATCGGAATGGTCCACCAGCATTTCATGCTCGTCCCGACGCTCACCGTCGCCGAAAACATCGTCCTCGGCAAGGAGCCGGTGAAGAGCGGAATGTTCGACTACGCACGCGCCGTCTCCGAAGTCATGGCCCTCAGCAAGGAAACGGGCCTCACCGTCCCGGCCGATCGAAAGGTGTCCGAGCTGTCTGTGGGTGAAGCGCAGCGCGTCGAGATTCTCAAGACACTTTTTCGCGGCGCGAAGATACTCGTCCTCGACGAGCCGACGGCGGTACTCTCACCCCCGGAGGTGAAGGAGCTGTGGACAGTGCTTCGCCGCCTCCGCGACGCCGGTGGCACGATCATTCTCATCACGCACCGCCTCGACGAAGTCATGGATCTGTCCGACACAATCACTGTGATGCGCGCCGGGGAGACAATCGAGCGGCTCCGGACGTCCGCGACGACTCCCGCCGAGATTGCGCGGGCGATGGTAGGACGGGACGTGACCCTGATGTCCCCCCAGGGCGAAGCACTCGGTATGCTCGGCCACTCTGCGCCCGATGCTTCTGCCGGCCACGCGCCAAACGATTTCAGCGCTGCCCTCGAGGTGACCGATCTCGTCGTGACCGGCTCTCGCAACACCCGGGTCGTGGACGGAATCACCTTCGCCATTCAACCGGGCGAGATCCTGGGGATTGCTGGTGTCGAAGGAAATGGACAGACCGAGCTCATAGAGGCGATCGCCGGCCTCAGGAAGTCGGTGTCCGGTAACATTCGCATCGCCGGTTACGACATCACCGATAAAGACGTCGCCGAGCGACGGGCAGCGGGCCTTGCCCACATTCCCGAGGATCGTCATCGCCGCGGTCTGATCCTCGATTACTCGATCGCCGACAATCTCCTGCTCGGTCTCCAGAACGACTATTCGCGACGGGGAGTCCTCGACAGCGAGCGTATCGCCGAGAACGCGGAGAAGCAGATCGAGTCGTTCGACATTCGCCCTCCTTCGGCGGCCTTGCCCGCCCGCGCGCTCTCCGGTGGCAACCAGCAGAAGGTTGTGATCGCGCGCGAGATGGGACACGGGTTCACTGTCCTTCTCGCTTCGCAGCCGACGCGCGGTGTCGATGTCGGCGCGATCGAGTTCATCCACGAGCGTCTGCGAGCGGCGCGCGCGGCCGACGCCGCGGTCCTCCTCGTCTCCGCGGAGCTCAGTGAGGTGCTGGCCCTCGCCGACCGTGTCGCCGTGATGTATCGCGGTCGCTTCGCCGTAGTGATGCCGGCGGCTGAAGCGACAGAGGAAGCTCTTGGCGAATACATGATCGGCACACGAACGGATACAGCGGCATGACCTCCCGCTTCCGGGAACAGCTGGAGGAGGCCCTCTTCCCGCCGTTGGTCGCGCTGCTCGTCGCGCTGATCTGCGGCGACCTGCTCATCATGAGTTACGGACAGTCGCCGTCGATGGTCTACCGCCTTCTTCTCGAAGGAACCTGGGGCAACGCCTACGGTTTCGGCCAGGTGATCTACAAGGCGACAACTCTCGCATTCACCGGACTCGCCGTATCGGTGGGAATTCGCGCAGGACTCTTCAACGTCGGCGCGGAAAGCCAGCTGGCCGCCGGGGGCTTCCTCGCGGGCCTTATGGGCCTCGCTCTCTCGCCGGCCGTTCCGGGAGCCGTCGCATTGGCCCTCTGCATGATCGCCGCAGCCTTGGGCGGAGGAGTCGTCGGCGCGGTTCCCGGCTACCTTCGCGTGCGATTCGGAGCGCATGAAGTGATCGTGACGATCATGCTCAACTTCATCGTCCTCGCGCTGCTCAACTGGTTCATCGCCAATCATCTCCACGTTCCGGAGACGTTGCATACTCCGGAGATCCACGCCGGTGCGATACCGCGTCTTGATCGCTTCATTCCAGCTTTCCACGGTTCCGCCGCTAATTTCACGATTCTCGCTGCGCTGCTCACCGCGGCGGCAGCCTGGTTCTGGCTCTTCCGCACACGCCGTGGCTACGAGTTGCGCGCCGTCGGCCTCCAGCCAGATGCCGCGGAATACGGGGGCGTCACCGTCGGCGGAGTCTGGTTCCGCACACTTACCGTCTCCGGTGCGATCGCCGGACTCGGCGGAATCAACTACGTCCTCGGCTACAAGCACTACTACGAAGACGGATTTGCCGGTGGCTCCGGCTTCCTCGGCATCGCCGTCGCGCTGGTCGGGAGGAATCACCCGGTTGGCGTGATCCTCGCCGCATTTTTCTTCGCGACGCTGTCGCAGGGCGGATTGGCGATCCACGCCTTCGTGCCCAAGCAGATGGTAGAGGTTCTCCAGGGAGTCGTGATTCTGGCTGTCGCGATGTCGGTGCCCGAAGTGCGGCGCGCGCTCCAGCAAGCAAGGAAACCAGCGCGCGCATGAACCCCTTTACATTTTTTACCCAGATGCTCCGCATCGCCGTGCCGTATCTCTTCGCGGCGAGCGGCGGAGTCGTCGCCGAGCGTGCGGGGATCATCAGCCTCGCGCTCGAGGGGTTCATGCTCACCGGCGCCTTTACGGCGACCCTCGGGGCCCACTACAGCGGCAGTCCGTGGATCGGAGTGCTCGCGGGAGTGCTTGGTGGTCTGCTGTTCGGACTGATACATGCGGTCGCTACCATCCGCTACCGCGCCGACCAGGTAGTCGTCGGCATCGCGATCAATCTTCTCGCCATCGGCGTCACGCGCTTCTTCCTGAAGCTGGCGTTCGCCAGTTCTTCGAACTCGCCGCGCATCAACGGATTCACAGCAAGGTCAGGCGCGCATGGATTCGACAATCCGCTCCTCTGGATGGGACTCCTCACAGCGCCGGTGCTCGCGTTCCTGCTCTATCGCACGCGCTTCGGGCTCAGGGTGCGCGCGGTTGGCGAGCATCCTGATGCGGCGGCCAGCGTCGGCATTCCGGTGACGAGAGTACGCTATGTCGCCGTCGCGCTTTCCGGGATGCTCGCCGGATTGGGTGGCGTGTACCTGGCGCTCGATCAGCATCAATTCACCGATCAGATGACCGCCGGCCGTGGTTTCATCGCCGTTGCGGCAGTGATCTTCGGACGGTGGGACCCGGTTCGTGCCGCGCTGGCCTGTCTTCTTTTCGCCGCCGCCGAGACTCTGCAGATTCAGCTTCAGGGGAATCACGTCATCGCCTCGCAGTTCGTCGAGATGATTCCCTACCTCCTCACCATCGTGGCACTCGCGGGAGTGGTCGGTCGCGCGGTGCCTCCGGCGGCACTGGGCAAGACAGGACAGTAGGAGTGTTCAGGAAGCTCCTGATTCTCATCATCACAGCGTTCGTGGACATGGTGGGGCTCCTGATGGTGCTCCCGCTGATGCCGTTCTACGCGCGGACGTTCGGGGCGAGCGCACTGATGGTGACGCTGCTCGTCGGATCGTTTACTGCGGCGCAGTTACTGAGCGCGCCCATCTGGGGACGTTTCTCGGATCGCTACGGCAGACGACCGGCGCTGCTCGTCGGGCTCGGGTCGGCGGCGATTGCCTACCTGGTATTCGCATTCGCGAACTCGCTCTGGCTCTTGCTGCTGTCGCGAGTCGTACAGGGAGCCGGTGGCGGAACGGTGGGCGTCGTGCAGGCGTACGTCGCCGACGCGACGGAGCCCCGGAGCCGAGCGAAGGCGCTCGGCTGGCTGTCTGCGGCTACGAATGTGGGAGTCGCGCTGGGCCCGCCCCTTGGCTCGCTGGCGCTGCTTGCCGGTCGCAGTGGTCCGGGACTCGCCGCCGCCGCGCTTTGCCTCATCAACATGGTATTCGCCTGGAAGTACCTGCACGAGTCACGCGACATGCATGCCGCACGCGGGACCCAGAGGAAGCCCGGCGCATCGAGAGCAGCGCTCGTCCGCGTGCTCACACATTCGCGCGAGCCGGCGCCGCGACTGATCTGGATTTATGCAATCGCGATGGGCGCGTTCTCGGGAATGACAGCGATCCTCGCGCTTTTCCTGATGGATCGCTTCGGCATCGGTGAGCGCAGAATCTGGATGTTCTTCACCTACATCGGGACGATCTCCGTCATTACACGCGCGGGAATACTTGGCTGGGCAGTCGAACGATTCGGCGAGGCACGTCTGTCACGCATCGGTCTCATCCTGCTCGCCGCGGGGCTGGGGGCTTTTCCCTTCGCCCACAACTACGTGCTGCTGGCTGTAGTGATCGCATGCATCCCGCTCGGAACCGCCTTCACATTTCCCTGTGTCACGTCACTCCTGTCACGTGTGATCCCGAGCAATGAGCGCGGGCTCTACATGGGAGTACAACAGACCTATGGAGGAGTGGCACGGGTGGTCATACCGCTGTGGGCCGGATTTGCCTACGACCACTTCGGCAAGGGCGTGCCCTTCATCACCTCGTCTATCCTCGTGCTTGGATCACTCTTCCTCGGCCTGGGCGTGGACGACGGCCGAAAGGTCAAGGGAGCGGCGCCGGACGTGGTGAGCGAAGTGGCGGTCTAGTCGGGGGGAACCTGCGGCACCAGCTCACCACGCCGCTCTGCACCTGTAATCAGCCGCACGCCTCGCTGGTACGTGAAGTATGCGTACATCCACTGCAGCAGCACGCTCAGTCGATTCCGGAATCCCACCAGGTACATGATGTGAAGGGTCAGCCAGAAGAGCCACGCGGGCCGGCCAGAGAAGTGGACCTTCCCCAGGTCCACTATTGCATGGGACCGTCCGATTGCTGCGAGATCTCCCTTGTTGCGGTAGCGGAACGCATCTGTCTGCTGACCGCGCATCAATCGCATCACGTTTCGAGCCGCTGCCCGTCCTTCCTGGTTTGCAGCCGGAGCGACGCCGGGTACCGGCGGTTTCCCTTCAGCCTTCCGTTCGACGAGAGCCATGTCGCCGGCGACGAAGACTTCGGGGTATCCGGGTATGGAAAGGTCGGGCTCGACGCGCACTCTGCCTACATGGTCCATCGGCACCCCGAGCGTCGCGCCAAGGGGCGACGCGGTATTGCCCGCCGCCCAAAACACCGTGCGCGTGGGTATCCGCTCGTCACCGACGTAGATTGCGTCGGACTCGATTCGCGTCACGACGGAGCTCGTCCGTACCTCGACGCCGAGCTCGCCAAGATCACGGTGCGCGATCCTCGCTAGCGGCTCAGGAAACGACGGAAGTATTCGCGGTCCGCCCTCGAGAAGAATCACTCTCGTAGTGCGCGTGTCGATGTTGCGGAAGTCGGGATACAGCGCTTTCCGCGCGACGGGGGGAAGCGCGCCGGATAGCTCGACGCCGGTTGGCCCTCCGCCGACGATGACGAAGGTCAGGTATGCATCCCGTTCCGCTTCTGTCCTCGACTTTTCCGCGCGCTCGAACGCTAGCAGGAACCGCCGTCGCATCTCCGAGCCGTCCTCGATCGCCTTGAGGCCGGGAGCGAGCGCCTCCCATTGGTCGTGCCCGAAGTAGGCGTGTCGCGACCCTGCGGCAATGATGAGATAATCGTATGGAATCTCGCGATTCTCGTAATCCATACAGACGATTTTTCTCGCGACATCCACCGAGCGCACCTCCCCCAGGAACACTGTCGTGTTCAGCTGTCGCCGCAGGATCCATCTGATGGGGGCCGTGATGTCGCTTGGAGCCAGTGACGCCGTCGCCACCTGGTACAGCAGAGGCTGAAAGAGGTGGTAATTCGTTCTGTCGATCAGGGTGATGTCTGCATCCACGTTGCGCAGCGTCCGCGCTGCCGTGAGGCCACCGAACCCACCACCGATGATGACTATCTGACGGCGTTTCAACTTCGAGCTCCCATCGTTGGTTCTGCGGCGCGGCTCACGCTATCCTTTCCTCAAGCGTACGCGCCGTGAGTGTCATCAGCAGCACCAGCACAATCAGCAGCACGCTGTAGGACGCTGCTGTCCCAAATGCAAGTGCCCTCAGTTGCGCAAGGATCTCGATGGAGATCGGGCGGTTGGCATGCGTGTAGAGAACCACGCTCGCTACGAACTCTCCCACCGCGGTCACCGCCGCCAGCAGCGCTCCCGCGACGAGCCCGGGTCGCGCGGCCGGCAGAATCACCCGACGCATCGTCAGCCACCACGACGCACCTAATCCCCTCGCTGCATCCTCGAGCGACGGATCCATCTGGCGCAGCGATCCCTCGACCGCGGTGGCCACCAGCGGGATGTCGCGAATGAAATACGAGAGGGGAAGAATCCAGAAAGTCCCGACCAGCAGCACCCGCGCGGTCAGGAAGTCGTTCCTGTTGAACGTCGCCGCGAGCCCGAGCGCGATGGCCGTCGCCGGTATGGCCCACGGAAGCGCGACCAGCACCTCGAGCAGCCGTCGCCCGCTGAATCGCCTCAACACGATCAGATACGCTGCCAGGAAGCAGACGACGACGTTCGCCGCTGTCGCAATCAATGACATCGACACACTGTTCACGATCGGACGCCACAGCTCAGCTTCCGAGAACAACCGCCGGTAATTGTCCAGCGTGTACTGCGGCGGTATCACCTGTGTCGTCCACACGCCGTCTCGGGCAAATGACACCAGCACCACCATCAGGTGCGGGAGCACGAGCACGACTACGGTGGCCAGTGCCAACGCAGCGGCTGCGAGCTGGGCATTACGCGAGCGGATCACTCGCCTCGTCGCCGCACCCTTCCCGGCGAGCGTGTACTTCCGCTTTCGCTCGAGCCACCGGAAAAGTGCCAGACCAGCCACGGCGCTCAGCGCCAGCACCGTGGTCTCCACGTACGCGAGTCCCAGCTCTCCATTGAGCTTCGACGCTACGATCTGCGTCGAGAGCACGCGAATGCCGCCCCCGAAGACGTAAGGCGCCGAGAACGATCCGAGCGCCGTCATGAACACAAGCAGCATCGACCCGGCAATGGCCGGCATCAGCAACGGGAGTGTCACCCTTCTCAGGCGTTGCCAGGAGCTCGCTCCAAGCCCCGCTGCCGCCTCGTCAAGTGTCGTGTCGAAACGCTCCAGTCCCGCCGACACGAAGAGAAAAACATAGACGTACATCGTGTATGCATGGACGAAGATGATCGCCCACACGCCGGTCAGTCTCCACGGCGCTTCCTGCAAACCCAGCAGCCGCTGGATTCCACGGGTAACAAGGCCGCTTTCACCATACAGAAAGAGGAACGCGATCACTCCGACAAGCGGGGGCAACGCGGCGGGAAGCGTCGCCACCGCGCGAAGGATCCGGCGTCCCGGGAACTCGAATCTCCCGAGCAGAAATGCCAGCGGCACTCCGATGATCAGTGAAGCCACTACCGACGCCAGCGAGATGATGAGGGTCGTCGTCAGCGCCTCGCGATCGGTTGGACTCGAGGCGAACTCGCGCCAGTGCCCAAGGCCGTTCTCGAAGCTTCCCGCGATTACGGCGGCGTTCGGATAAACCACCGTCCACAACAGAAGCGCGAGAACCGGCAGCGCGAGCAGCCAGCTTCCCCGCAACTCTGTCCATCCGCCGGCCCGACGTCTCACATGCCTCCGACGAGTGGCACCGGCTCCCGCGAGATCCCGACGCCAACGCGATCCCCTTCCCGCACGTCCATTCTCGACGATTCGACCTCCACCATCACGTCCCCCGCCATCTTTACGCGATAGACCGCGTTGCTTCCAGCAAATCGGCGTGTCGCCACTTCACCTGGCCACGCACCCTGCGTATCTGCCGGCAGTAGCTCGAGCGCGTCGGGGCGCAGCACGACGTACAGCCCGGAGCCATTCGGCTTTGGCTGCGGCGTGACAGAGAACTCGCGTCTCACACCGCCAATTGTCAGCGCCATTCGTTCGCCCGCGGGCTCCGCCCGCAGAATCGTCGCCCGGCCGATGAAGCTCGCCACGCCGAGCGATGCCGGCCTGTTATACAACTCTTCAGGAGTGCCGACCTGAAGGAGCTTTCCCTTCCTGATCACCGCAATGCGATCGGCTATCGCGAATGCATCTTCCTGGTCGTGCGTCACGAATAGCGCCGATACTCCCACCCGATGCAGCATCGCGCGCAGCTCGTCGCGCGTGGTCTGCCTGAGCGTCGGGTCGAGATTGGAAAGCGGCTCGTCCAGCAGCAGCACCTGTGGCTCGATTACGAGCGCCCGCGCGAGCGCGACCCGTTGTTGCTCACCTCCCGACAACGACTGGATTCCCCGCTTGCCGGCACCGCCGAGTCCCACCGAGTCGAGCGCGCTCTGTGCACGCTCCAGTCGCTTCGCCTTCGGAATTCCCCGCGCCTCCAGTCCAAAGGCGACATTGTCTTCCACCGACATGTGGGGAAAAAGCGCGTAGTGCTGGAAGACCATTCCGAATCCACGCTTCTGCGGCGGCAACGCTGTGATGTCCTTGCCATCGAGCATCACTCGTCCACTGTCGGGAATCTCGTATCCTGCAACGATCCGGAGAGTGGTGGTTTTCCCCGAGCCGGAAGCGCCTACCAGTGCGAGCAGCTCCCCCGCCGCAATCTCGAGCGAAACATCGTCAACTGCCGTGTGGTCGCCGAAGCGCCGGGTAATTCCATGCAGCGCGAGCGCGCCCGCGCTCACTGTTTGGGCCCGCGGTTCCTGATGTGCGTGTCCCAGTACTTCATCCACTCGTCGAGATGCTCCGTCATCACCTGCCGATCCACCGACATCGGCTTGATCTTCGACTTCGCATCCTGGATCCACCGCGGCAGAGACGTGATTGGAACGTCCGTGCGCGCCGGAATTCTCAGGAACTGGTCCGCGGCAGCAATCAACGCCTCGGGCGTGGTGACGAATTCGTAATAGAGCCGCGCTTCCTTCGGATGCTTCGTGCCTTTCACAATTGCGATCCCGTCAACGAGAACGGGAGTTCCGCTCGATGGGATCACGTAGCCCACGGGTATGCCCGTTCTCTGCTGCAGCGTCGCGATGTCCGGCATGTCCCAGAGTGTGATGATCCCTTCCTGCCTTCCGATCTTCTGATAAAGAATCGTCGGATTCAACACATACTCGCGGGTATTGGCGTCGAGACGCCGAAGCCATTCGTAACCGGCTTCAGGGCTGCCCGTCCTCGCGACCGACCGGGCGATGATGGCTCCGAATATCGCCCTCATGGTCCCCGATGCAATCGGGTCGCGAATCAGCACCTTCCCCTTCCACCTGGGATCGAGAACGTCATCCCAGTCCTTCGGTGCTTCGGCGGCTGAGACCGCTTGCGTGTTGTAGGCGATCACTTCCGGCGTCAGGTACGTCCCATACCAGTGGTCGCCATTCTCACGCCCCTCGACGCTTATCGCGTTCGACCAGGTCGGGATATACGGCTCGAGGAGATTCTCCCGCGTCGCACGATCAAATGCCTCGGCCGGCGCTCCAAACCAGACATCCGCCTGTGGGTTGTCCTTCTCCGCCCGAACGCGATCCAGAACCTCCTGCGACCCCATGTCCACCCACTGAACGTCCACATCGGGGTGGGCTTTCTCGAATCCCTTCTCGAGATACTCGAGCAGCTCCTTCCCGTGCGGCGAATAGACCGTCAGAACCGTCCGGTTATCGCTGGTGCATGCGAGAGCCGACAGTAGAATAGGCGCGACTGCCGGCCATCGCCTCATCTGGTGCCTCCACTCTTCAAGGCGAGCAGATTCACGAACAGCCGCGCGCCGCCGCTGACGCCGGCCGGAAGCTGGCGGAAGAAAGCCAGTGTCGTGTACACGTACAGCCCCTTTCCATAGGGAGCGATGAGAATTGCTCCCTTGTTCTGCGGCTCGCCGGGATCGTTCATCGCAAGGAGCGAATGATACGCTGGGTCGAAGGTGCGCGGCATGTACAGCGCGCGCTCCTGAATCCATCCCTCATAATCCGCCTGCGTTATCCGGTTCGGAGATGAAAACGCGCGAGAGGACGGGTCAAGCACCGTGACAGGCGCGTTCTCGCCGGTAACTCGATCATGCGGCCGAGCGATGGTGATCGGGTACGGCATCATGCCCGGTGTCGTCATCTCGTACTGACCATACTGCACGACCAGCGTCCCGCCATTCCTGGCGTAGGCAAGCAGATACTGATTGTTGTCCCTCAATTCCCTGCTCGCCTGGTACGACCGCGGTCCGACTACAACCGTCGTGAAGGAGGAAAGATCGGCTGCGGGAATCTCCGCCGGCTCGATGATCGTAACCGGAATCCCCAGCTGCCTGAGCGCCGGCGCGACATTGTCGCCGACACCGGGGATGTATGCGACACGAAGCTTCGGCGGCACGACAACATCTACCGCTTTGATTGCAACCACCGCGTCACGGTACTGGCGCTCCGGCCTGATGTGCTCATAGTCGATGGGTACGTAGCCGGTGTGGCTCGTGATGCCGTCCTCCTTTGCGATTGCCTCGAGATTGTGCGTACCCGGCGAGAGGTTGCCCCTCACACGGAATGTGACCGTACGCGTTCCCGCTGAATCCAGCAGCACCGTTCGCTCTGCCGAGTCGGCGATTAGTCCGCCCGGTAGCGATAACGAGACGGTCACGGGCTTGCGCGACATCAGCGCCGATCTCACCGTGACCGCGAAGAATCGATCGAGAGGGACACCTGCGCGCGCGAGCTCGACCTGGCGATCGAGCGTTACACTCAATGCCGGCGCCACCACGAGGGGTCGTTGAACGTCTCCACGCACCGGGTCAGCGAAATGATAGACCGCCGGAGCGCGATGACTGGCGCAGCTCTTTCCGCTGCCGCAGACAGTCACACCCAGCCAGCCCTGCTTCTCTCGCTCGTCCTCCGACAGGGGACCGATCGGCGGCGAAAACAGATCTCCATTTCTCGGTGCGGCAAGCCACCAGGGCTGAGTGATCTCCATTCCGCGCGCGAAGGTCGTCCATCGGTAGCTGCTGTCGGGCTCGATCGCGATGATCGATCCGGCAGGAGCGCCGGCCCAGGTTGGTCGGGCCGTAATCTGGATCGGGCTGCGATTGTAGATCGTCACCGTCACGCGGGCGCTGTCTCCGAGTGCAACTGTCTGACGGTCCGCCACAGCTTCGACTGCCACGTTGGGCTCGGCAAGTCTGGCGTCGACCGTGTCCGCTGCCGGCCGCGCAAGATTCTCGAGTCCATCGAATATCGAGTGCTCATCCTTCGGTGCGGTGCCGGCATTCACCCGGGTGGCGTCGCGCCGCACGTTATCCCAGATCACACCCTTTCGCTGGAGCGTCCCGAATCCCTGCGACTTGTGCTGAGAGCGGCTCTCGGCTGCTATCTCCTGGTACGATTTCCCAAAGCTCGGATTGTACTCGCCGACGTTGATGCGAAGCGTTCCTTCGCCCGGCGAGAAGAAAGCTGACCTGTAGAACTTGAGTGGCGTCCAGGGGCGCCCGTACGAGCGGACGGGAAATCGCACCGTGTCGGCGGCAGCGCTTTCATACGCCTCCTTCGCCAGAATTGCGGACACCTGATGCTGACCGTGACCGTCCCGCGGGGTACCTGAGAAAGTGGTCATGATCACATGCGGCCTGAACGCCCGGATCACCGTCACCACGTCGGCAAGCAGCGAGTCCTTCGGCCAGTGGCTGAATGTCTCGTCCGCTGTCTTCGAGAAGCCGAAATCGTATGCGCGTGTGAAATACTGGTGGGCGCCATCCACGCGGCGGGCTGCCAATAGCTCCTCCGTGCGGATGATGCCAAGCTGTTCACCCAGCTCGTTCCCGATGAGGTTCTGACCGCCGTCCCCTCGGGTGAAAGAGAGATACGCCGTCTCCGCGCGTCCTCCACGCGAAAGCCACGTGATGAGCTGCGTGTCCTCGTCGTCCGGGTGCGCGGCGATCCACAGCACGCGCAGCCTGTCCTGCATCTCGGGACCCGACACCGCTCCATTTGCAACCGCGCCGCGCTCCTGCGCGACGAGGGAGCGCGGCGCGACGATCGTGATGGCGGCCGCAAGGGCGAACAAAGCTTGCTTCATCAATTCTGCTGGTATGAGGAAACCGGGCCGCTAGCAGCTCACGGCAGCGCCACGTCGTTTCGTGCCTACCGGTGATGGACGCTCGGCGTTCACTTCCGAGACGATTCGATCCTGCTCCACCTTATGGGCCGACGCGTAGCCTTCAGCCGGGCTCGCGCGCCCGGGACGTCCAATGTAGCGTACGATCATCGCGTTGCCTGTCGAGACGCGCAACCGCGGCGATACGTAGGTCCATGCCCCCATGTTCTTCGGCTCTTCCTGCGCCCACACAACTTCCGTTGCGTCGGGATATAGGTCCACGATGCGCGCCACCTCTTCGTGCGGCCACGGATACAACTCCTCGACCCTCACAAGCGCGACATGCGGTTTACGCTGAGCGACAAGATCGTAGTATATCTTCCCCGTGCAGAATACGAGGCGAGTGACGGCGTCCCGCGCTTCAGAAGCGATAGGATCGTCTATCACCACGCGGAAACGGCCTTCGGTGAGATCGCCGAGTTTCGATGCCGCCTCGGGCATGCGCAAGAGGCTCTTCGGCTGCATCAGTACCAGGGGGCGCTTTGGCGTCATCAGCGCCTGCCGGCGGAGGATGTGGAAGTACTGCGCCGGCGTCGAAGGATAGGCGACCCGCATGTTGCCGTCGGCACAAAGCTGGAGGAACCGCTCGAGCCGCGCGCTCGAATGCTCCGGGCCCTGCCCCTCGTAGCCGTGAGGCAGCAACAGCACAACAGATGAATCCTGACCCCATTTGGCCCGATCCGATGCGATGAACTGGTCGATGATTGGCTGCGCGACGTTCACGAAATCTCCGAACTGCGCCTCCCACAGCACGAGGGCTTCTGGCCTCGCCGTGCTGAAGCCGTATTCGAAGCCCAGCACCGCCGTTTCCGACAGCGGACTGTTGCAGACCTCGAAACTCCCCTTTGCCTGCGACAGATGCGCGAGCGGAGTATACGCCTCACCCGTCTCTGAATCGTGCAGCACCGACTGCCGGTGCGAGAACGTCCCCCGCTCGACGTCCTGCCCCGACATTCGGACGGTCGTGCCGCTCACAACCAGTGACGCGAACGCGAGTGCTTCCGCGTGACCCCAGTCGATGCCACCCGCATCTCCCATCGCCTCCCGCCGGCGCTTGAGCGTCTTCGCAAGTCGCGGGTTGGGCTTGATCGTCGGCGGCCACGCCAATAGCTGCTCATTGAGTGAGACGAGCTGGTCCGGCCGGGGGTTCTCGATCTCGGCGGCTGGTTTCGTGTCGCGCCGTTCATCCTCGATCGCTGGCTTCTCGTCCCCGTTGTGTTCTCCATCCTCGGGCGTCGCGGCGCTTTGGATGCGCTCGAAATTCGACGTGATCTCTGCGTCGAGCGCGTTGACCTCGTCCTCGGATACAATTCCTTCCGCCACCAAGCGGGTTCCCCACACCTGGCGCGGTGTGGGATGCACGCGAATCTGGGTG
>JBGPLS010000028.1:0-22275 GCA_041486565.1 Gemmatimonadaceae bacterium | reverse complement strand
CTACTCAGGCGTCTTTATCGGAGAATTCGTCTCGCGTATCGGGCCAGCAGTCAGCTTGTGAAGATATGGGTACGTGCTCAAAGCTGGATCATTCCATCCCGGCAGGTTCCATGTTGTTTCGCTAGCGGCTGGCGGCAGACAAAGCTATCCGCTCGCCGCTGTGTCTTTCTCGGTGATTTTCTCTGTGAGCACCACCCGTCGCGGCCTGGCTTCAAACTGACCCGCATCTTTTTCTGCGGACTTACACGCCGACCTTCTGCACCAACGCAGCGAAGCGCGGGTCGCTCCTCACCGAGTCCCATCGCCGGTCCGAGCGCAGAAGCACCATGTAGGCTGAGCGCGCCTGGTAGGCTTTCTCGAGCCAATCGAAGCCCTTGTCGCGGTTCCCGAGGTTGAAGTAGACGGCGGCTATCACCTCTGGGCCGATGTAGTGTTTCTCCGTTTCACCCTCGAGGCCGCGCACGATTCTCAGCGCTGCGTCGCGGTGGCCGAGCATCGCTTCCGCTGAAGCGATCCCCGACTGCATTCTGTTTCCCATCTTCGGCGCGCGGCTGAACTCGGCGATCGCCTGGGCGGGCTTCCGCTCGGCAAGGAGCGCGTTTCCAATCGCCAGGAATGCGTCGGCATAGTTCGGATCTATCTCAAGCGCCTGTCTCGCCTCGTGTATCGCGAGGTCGTACTTGCCGAGTGTCGTGTACATCAGCGCGACCGAATTGGTGCGCCCGGGCGACAGCGGCTCGAGCTGCTGCGCCCGCCGGATCACTGCCAGCGCGGAATCGAATTTCCCCGTCGCCTTGAGGAGATTGCCGTAATACCGATAGTCGTAGACCCCGTTGGGGTCGAGACGAATCGCCTCTCGGAGTTCGCGTGAAGCATTCGGAACGTCCCAGTCGTACCAGAGGTGGACGGCGCCAAGCGCGGCATGTGCCTCGGCGAGGCCAGGGTTGAGCCGGATTGCATCGAGGGCGGCCGCCTTCGCACGGGGATACGCTTCCCGCGGGGCGACGTAGTCATCAGCGAGCGCGATCCACGCGTAGGCAACGCCGGCCGACGCGCTGGCATAGTTCGGGTCGGCGATAAGCGCCTGGTCGTAATAGTCGAGTCCCTTCCTGATGTCGCGCTCGGTGTTCTTTCCGACGAAGAACCTGCCTTTGAGGTAGAGATCGTAGGCGTCGACCAGGATGGTGCCGCGCCTGATGAGACGAGCCGAATCCTCGCCGGAAAGCGTGAGCGACAGCGCGGCGACGATCGCCTGGGATATACTGTCCTGCACAGCGAACACGTCCTTCGTCCGGCGCTCGTAGGTGTCCGACCAGATCGCGAGATTGTCGGCGACGTTCGTGAGCTGAACGTTCACGCGGAGGTTATCGCCGTCGCGACGCACGGTCCCTTCGAGCAGCGCTCCGACGTTGAGACGACGTCCTATCTCGCGGGCGTCGAGCCGTTTTCCCTTGAAGGCGAACGCCGACGTGCGCGACGCCACGCGCAGTCCCGGGACCTTGCTGAGCGCGCCCATGATCTCGTCGCTCATGCCGTCGGAGAAGTACTCATTCAGCGAATCGCCGTTGACGTTGACCAGTGGCAGAACGGCGATGGACCTGGTTGGCGATGCGGTGCTCGCGGCTGCCGCCCTGCCGAGCGGATCGTCCCCGCGTCCGAGAATCCATTTCGCTCCGAGGACCATGGCGGCGAGGACGATGGCGCCAAGAACAAGCAGAAAGAGCCGGTTGGACGAGGCGGCCTGAGTGCTCCTCAGCTTCTGCGCGGTATCGGTGGCGTCCGCCGAATACGGCCCGGCGCCACCGGAGGGCGTTGCCGCCTCTTCCCGGGTGAGCACGATATCATCGAGGATATTTACGATCTCGTCCGCCGTCTGCGGCCGGTTGGCCGGCAGCTTCTCGAGGCAGCGCATGACGAGAGAGTTGAGCGCCGGAGCAACGCCGGGCATGCGTTCGATCAGCGGAACCGGATCCTCGGTGATATGGGCGGCGAGCATCGCCTGCGGTGTCCGCGCGGAGAATGGCGGCCTGCCGGAAAGCATCTCGTAAGCCATCGCCCCGAAGGAGTAGATGTCGGCGCGGTGATCGCTGCTGGGGTCGGCGGTGGCCTGCTCGGGCGCGATGTAGCTCGGAGTGCCGAGGGCGATGCCAAGGGAGGTCAGCGCATTGGGATCGCCTTCGCCGGTCGAGACCGACAGCGCCTTTGCGACTCCGAAGTCGGTGACCATGGCCGAGCCACCGGTGATGAGGACATTGTCCGGCTTGATGTCGCGATGGACGATGCCATTCTGATGCGCGAACGCCAGTGCCGCGGCAACCTCGCGAAGCGTCCGCACCACCTGCCCCGCCGGGAGCGCACCGTCGCGTACGATGCGCGCACGCAGCGATTCCCCCTGCATGAACGGCATTACATAGTACGAGAGGCCGCCGTCCCCTCCTGCGGCAAGCATCGGAACGATGTGCGGGTGATTGAGTCGGGCGAGAAACTGAATCTCGCGCTTGAATCGCTCGACCTTCACCCCGGCCGCGACCTCGGGCGGAAGGATCTTCACTACGACCCGGCGGCCGAGAGCTGACTCGGTGGCGATGAAGACGCGTGCCATCCCGCCGCCACCGAGCTCGCGCTCGATCGTGTACGTCGAGCCGAGCATTTCCTGAAGTTGCCCGCGAAGATCGGTCTTTACCCGCGACGTCCGCTGAAACATCCTCCTCCGCCTCGCGAGGCTACAGGGCTAATGTACAGGCTCGATCGAACCTCGAACAAGCGTGCAGCAATGATCAACGGCGGCGCATGATCCGATACACGCGTCCGTTCGACGAGGTCATGTACATCTCGCCGGCCGCATCCTCGCCGAACGACGTAACCGAGCCGATGCTTCCGATGTCCCAGCTGCGCTGTTCGATCGCGGCTCCACTCTGATAGAGAAAGCTTCTCAGAAACCCGGAGCAGTAGTCGGAGTAGAAGTAGCGACCGGCGATTTCCGGAAGGCTTGCGCCCCGGTAGGCGTACCCACCGGTGATCGAGCAGGCGCCACCGGAATGATCGTAAACGAGCACGGGGAGCTCGACTCCCTGCTGGCTGCACGGCGTAGAAAGGAAGCAGGACGAGCCTTCCATGATGTTCCATCCGAAGTTGACGCCGCCGCGTGTCGCGGTGACGACGTCCACTTCCTCGAATCGGTCCTGTCCGACGTCGGCGACGTAGAGCAACCCGCTCGTCCTGTCGAAAGCGAACCGCCACGGGTTGCGGAGACCGAGAGCCCAGATCTCGCCGCGCACCCCCGGCTGGTTGACGAATGGATTGTCGCCCGGTATCGCATAAGGGTCGCCGTGGTCGACATCGATGCGAAGGATCTTCCCGAGGAGCGTCGCGCGATTCTGGCCGTTCCCCCTGGGATCGCCCGCGCTCCCGCCGTCACCGAGCCCGACGTACAGCATCCCGTCGGGACCGAAGAGATTGAGTCCTCCATTGTGGTTCGGGAACGGCTGAGCGACGGCGAGGATCAGCTTCGAGGACCCTGCATCCGCCACGTCGGCGTCGGCAGATACGGAGAATCGCTCGATCCTCGTATTGCCCGCGAGATCCGTGAAGTTGACGAAGAAGAACCCGTTCGTCCGGTATGAAGGATGAAAGGCCACGCTGAGCAGTCCCCGCTCGCCGCCACTTGACACCCGCGCGGCGAGGTCGAGGAAGGGACGCGTGATAAGCTGGCCGTTCCTGACGATTCGTATCCGTCCCGCCTGCTCGACGACGAAAAGTCGCGAATCGCCGGCGGGAGCGGTGACGAAGAGCGGACCGGTAAGTCCGGCGACAACTTCCTGCACCGTGAGGTTGAAGTCAGCCGGTAACACTCCCGGGCCGGTGGGCGAATTGCTCCCATCGCAGCCGGCCAGGGCGACGGTGAGAAGAGCGACGGTCAACTGGGCGTGCATGCATTGGAGGCCTGCACGTCGCGGGCCGGGTGCTGCCCGGGCCCGGCCCGGCAATTCCGAAGCTTCAGTCTTCGAATGCCGGCTCGTAACCGGAGTCGGATGTCGGAGCGAGGTGGCTGTTGCCGGTGAGAACTCGTGCGCAGGTGTTCCAGCGGAGTATCGCGTCGTCGTTTCCCGGTGGCCTGATCGCCTCCGCCTTCTCGTACCATGTCATCGCCTCGCGGAAAGAATCGTAGGCCATTCCCCCCGACCCCAGTCCACCGCTGGCAAGGAGCGTTTGACCGCGCCGCTCGGCGACCATTCCAGCGTAGTACGCTCGTTGATAGTCGTCGGTGATGCGCGCCAGGTACTCTTTCGCGCGCATCACACCGGATGCGGCGACGCCGCTATGCAGGTCCGTCAGAGCGAGCACGAGCGTCACCAGTACCCTCTGGTTTTCCGGATCCACGTCGAGAATGTCGAGGCAGATGCTCTCCGCCGCCCACGACTGATTGAGCAGGCGGTAGCGCTCGGCCTTCTGGATCGCCCGCGGAATCGCGTCGCGCGAGATCGGTTTCAACTGGAACATTCCTCCCCCTTTACCCGGCTCCACTTCCACGTCTCAGGATTTCCGTCGAAAGAGGCGCACCAGCGCGTGGAGGGGATCGTAGTGTTCGTCCACCACCCGCTCCTTGAGCGGAATGATTGCGTTGTCGGTGATGGTGATGCTCTCCGGACAGACCCTGGTGCAGCACTTGGTGATGTTGCAGTAGCCTATACCGTGAGCTTCACGCAGCTCGTCGACGCGGTTCTCGGTATCCAGCGGATGCATTTCGAGTGCGGCGATGTGGACGAGAAAGCGCGGCCCGACGAACTCGTCGTGCTTCCGGTGATCGCGCAGCACGTGGCAGACGTTCTGGCAGAGGAAGCATTCGATGCACTTCCTGAACTCCTGAACGCGGTCAACGTCCGACTGCGCCATTCTCCAGGTGCCGTCGGGAGCGTCCGGGGGGCGGGGCTTGAACTTCGCGATCCGCTTCTTCACCGCGAAGTTCCACGACACGTCAGTCACGAGGTCCCGCACCGGGGGGAAAGCGCGCATCGGCTCGACGGTGACAGGCTTGTCGAGATCCAGATCGTTGAGCCGCGTCATGCACATCAGCCGCGGCATGCCGTTCACTTCCGCCGAGCACGAGCCGCATTTCCCGGCCTTGCAGTTCCAGCGAACGGCGAGGTCGTTGGCGCTTTCCGCCTGGATCTGATGGATGGCGTCGAGCACGACCATCCCCTCGGATACGGACGTCGTGTAGTCCGCGAACGCGCCACCCGAGGAGTCACCGCGCCAGATGCGGAAGGACGCGCCCTTCGACTCTCCGCCGGCACTCGCATCGCTGCGTTCGGCAGCCCGCTGCCCGGTCTCGACAATCTCGCGCGAGATGCTCGTCGTTCCCGCGCCGGTCACTTGTTCTCCTCGATGATCTGCTTGAGGTCGTCACGCATGGGAGGAATTGGTATCCGGCTGACGGTCATCTCTCCTGTCGAGCCGCGAGCGACGACGATGTTGAAGTCTCCGTATGCAGCATCTTTTTCCGGAAAGTCGTCGCGAAAGTGGCCGCCGCGACTCTCCTTCCGCTCCAGCGCCGAGCGCGTAACGGCTTCGGAGACCGTCAGCAGATTCTGGAGGTCGAGGGCCGTATGCCAGCCCGGATTGTATTCCCGGTTCCCGGTTACAGCCACCCGCGAAGCGCGGGCCCTGAGTGTCATTATTCCGTCCAGCGCGCGGCGCATCTCTTCCTCGCGGCGCACGATCCCCACCAGCTCCTGCATCATTTCCTGGAGGGCGTGCTGCACCTGGTACGGCCCCTCGGTGGACTCTTCCCTCATCGCTCGTTCGAAGGGATCGAGCGCCGCTCGTGCCGCTGATTCCACCTCGTCAATGGCCACTCGCGCCGGAGGCGAGTCGGCCGCAAATCTCGCCGCGTGCTCGCCGGCCCGCTTGCCGAACACGATAAGATCCGAGAGCGAGTTGCCGCCCAGACGGTTGGCACCATGAAGGCCTGCCGCGGACTCGCCGGCGGCAAAGAGTCCGGGAACCGTGGACATCTGCGTGTCACCGTCGACGCGAATCCCCCCCATCATGTAATGAGTCGTCGGGCCGATCTCCATCGGCTCCGACGTGATGTCGATGTCGGCGAGCTGCTTGAACTGGTGGTACATGCTCGGAAGCTTCTTCCTGATGTGGTCGGGCGCGTTGCGGATCCTCGACTTGATCCAGGATATGTCGAGATACACGCCACCGTGAGGGCTTCCCCGCCCTTCCCGCACCTCGCGCATTATGCATCGCGCGACGTGATCGCGCGTCAGCAGCTCGGGGGGACGCCGGGCATTCTTGTCTCCCAGCACGTACTGCCACCCTTCTTCCTCGTTGTCCGCTGTCTGGCTGCGGTAGTTCTCGGGGATGTCGTCGAACATGAAGCGGCGGCCGTCGCGATTGACGAGGATTCCTCCCTCTCCACGCACAGCCTCGGTCACCAGAATTCCCCTGACGCTCGGCGGCCAGACCATCCCGGTAGGATGGAACTGGACGAACTCCATGTCCTGAAGCGCCGCGCCTGCGCGATAGGCGAGCGATTGGCCGTCGCCGGTGTACTCCCAGCTGTTGCTGGTGATATCGTAGGCGCGGCCGATGCCGCCGGTCGCCAGAACCACAGCCGGGCTGGCGAAGAGCTTGAATCGCCCGCGGTCCCGGTCATAAGCGAAGGCGCCGGCGATCCGGTCGCCATCGTTGAGCAACGTGACGACCGTGCACTCCATGTGGACGTCGATCCCCAGATGGATCGCGTGGTCCTGGAGAGTGCGGATCATCTCGAGCCCGGTGCGGTCGCCGACATGCGCGAGACGGGGATACTTGTGGCCGCCGAAGTTGCGCTGGAGAATGCGACCGTCGGGCGTACGGTCGAAGACCGCTCCCCACGCTTCGAGCTCGCGCACCCTGTCCGGCGCCTCCCTGGCGTGGAGCTCGGCCATTCTCCAGTTGTTCATGTACTGCCCGCCGCGCATCGTGTCGGCGAAGTGCACCCGCCAGTTGTCGCGGTCGTCCACATTCGCCAGCGCGGCGGCGACACCTCCCTCCGCCATCACCGTGTGCGCTTTCCCGAGGAGCGACTTGCATACCAGCCCGACACGGGCCCCTGAAGCCGCCGCTTCTATCGCCGCTCTCAGTCCCGCGCCGCCCGCGCCGACGACGAGAACGTCGTACGCATGGGTCTCGTAGTCGGCCATCTACACCAGTCTCCAGTCGTGCCAGATCCCCATCGAGAGCATTCGGATGTAGATGTCGCAGAAGGCGACGGTGAAGAGGCTCGCCCACGCCCATCGCATGTGCCCGCGATTGAGACAGCTCACACAATCGTAGGTCTTCTTTCGCACCGGCGCTCCGGAAAGACGGTCGAGGTATCCTCCAGCGAGATGGCGGAGAGCGTGACAGCCCAGCGTGTAGCCGCCGAGCAAAATGACGTTCCCGGCGAGGAGAATCGTCCCGACCCCGATGCCGAAGTGACGCAGGCCGGTGGTGGGATCGGTGAACCACATCGCCCTCCACACATCGGTGGAAAGGATGACGAGAAAGATCAGCGCGAAGTAGAGGAAGTACCGGTGAATGTTCTGGATGACGAGCGGAAACGATCGCTCACCGCGATACCCGGTGCGGGGCTCGCCGACGGTGCAGTTTGGCGGATCAGACCAGAACGCCTTGTAGTAGGCGCCGCGATAGTAGTAGCAGGTGAGCCTGAAGCCGGCCGGGAGAGGAAGGATCAGCAGCGCCGGTGAGAACGGTAGCGGGCCGGGCCACCATCCAGGCTTCGGCCCGAACCAGCTGTTACCGACGTCCGCAAACAGCGGCGGCGAGTAGAAGGGCGACAGGTAGTTCCCGTACGTGTAATGCGCATTCTGGAACGCCGCCCAGGTAGCGTAGCCGATAAACGAGGCGAGAATCGTGAAGACGACCAGCGGCTCGATCCACCACAAGTCGGGACGCATCGTCTCGCCCCATTTGCGGCGTCTCAGCTGAACTACCTGCGTTGCCATTCGCGCCTATTTCTTTTCCTGGGGAGTCTTGTCCGCCAGATAGAGCTCGAGATACCCGCATTCCTCGCACACGAACGGCATGACGATGATTCCTGAACCCGGATCGATCGTCCCGCCGGTGCCCGAGGTCGTCGCTCCATCGACGTTCACGAGTGCCTTGAATCGCTCCGTACGGCCCATGCGCGTGTTGGGGTGATTCATGCAATAGCGCTTCCCGTCCTTGAGTGGCATGCGTGACTCCTCGCAATGAAGATGTGTGTTGCCGGCAGAAAATGTATGACTGCGAAGAGGTGACAGCCAGCCGAGGCGATTCCTTGAGCCCGTCAACTTTCCACGCGGCGGCGGTGCATCGGGTTAGTTTAGCGCCAACCTTGTTCAGCTCCCGATCCCACCACCCGACCGGTTAGCGCTTGCATGGCTGCTCGACGTGCACCCGAAAACCCGATCGTCACGCCCGCAATGGTTCGGCCTTCCCGGCCGGACACAGAAATTGTGGGCGTGTTCAACCCCGGTGTCACACGACATGGGAACGACGTTGTTCTGTTGCTGCGCGTTGCCGAGGCACCGCTGCGGACCTCCGACGGGGAGATAGCTGTCGCCACGTTTGACGCGAGCTCCGGCCGTATCGAAGTGCAGCGGTGGGCCGCTGGCACCGATGGGCTGGACGTAAGCGATCCGCGGATCGTGGTCTTCGAGGGACGAAGCTGGCTCACGTCGCTCTCCCACCTGCGCGTTGCACGTTCGACGGACGGAATTCATTTCGACGTCGAGGACGCGCCCGCAATTTCGTCCGCCACCGAGCTCGAGTCATATGGAATTGAAGATCCGCGCATCACGTTTCTGGACGGTACATACTGGATCAATTACACCGCCGTGTCGCGCCACGGGATTGCTACCGCGCTCGCCTCGACTCGCGATTTCCGCACATTCGAGCGGCACGGAATCATCTTTCCGCCTCCCAACCGCGATGTCGCGATCTTTCCCGAACAGATTGGCGGCCGCTATGCCGCGTTGCATCGTCCGATGCCGGAGGGATTGGGCGAGCCGGCCATCTGGACTGGCTGGTCTCATGACTTGATGTCGTGGGGCGATCATCGTTTCGTCGCCGGTGCACGTCGCGACCGCTGGGACGATTACAAGGTGGGAGGGGGTGCCGTTCCGTTTCGCGTGCGGACCGATGGACGGGATGCGTGGCTCGCGGTCTATCACGGCGTCGCCCGATCGTCCCAACAGTATTCATTGGGCGCGCTTCTCTTGGATGATCGCGATCCGAGTCGGGTCATTGCCCGCTCGCGCGACCCGATCCTCGAGCCCGAGGCAGAGTACGAACGGAAAGGCTTCTTCGGCGGAGTCGTGTTCACCTGCGGCCTGCTCGCTGAGGGCGACAAGGTCCGGATTTATTACGGCGCGGCCGACGGTGTAACTGCTGCGGCCGATCTGTCCCTCGAGAACATTCTGAGCGACATGTCGTGATCGTGCGTCCTGCCACCGCTTGGACATCCAGTGCGGGCGCACCCGCCCGGTTCGAGCTCGGAATCAACTACTGGCCGCCGGGAAGTGCGATGTACATGTGGCGGGAGTTCGACATCGCCGAGGTGCGTGATGACCTTGCGCACATTGCCGACATCGGTTTCGACACGGTGCGATTCTTCGCGCTGATGCAGGACTTTCTTCCGCGTCGCGAGTGCGTGGATCCGGACATGATCGATCGACTCGTGGAGGTGGCACAAGCAGTGAAGGAGGCCGGTCTCGAGAGTGTGCCGACTCTCATCGTCCTGAACATGAGCGGTCGCGTCTGGTGGCCGGACTGGATGCTGAATGGAGATGGACGCCCCGCAGATCTTTATTCGGACGCGTCCCTTCTGCGCTCGCAGATCTTGCTCGTCGAGACCTGCGCGCGCGCACTCGCCGGGGACTCATCGGTGCGCGCGATCGATATCGCCAACGAGGTCGACGAAGCCCAGCGGCCGGCATCGAGAGACGCAGGCAGGATATGGGCAGCGGTTCTGGCGGGAACAATCAGGGATGCAGCGCCGGGCACGCCCGTCCAGATCGGCGCCCACCTTCCGTCGCTCACGACGGAAAATCACATGCGAGTCGACGACCTCGCCGCAATCGCAGACGAGAACATCATGCACGCGTACCCACTCTACTGCCGCACCGCGCGATCGTTTCTCGACCCGGAGCTCGTACCATTTTCATGCGCGTTGACGTCCGATCTTTCCGGCAATGGCCGTCCGACACTGATGCAGGAGTTCGGATTGTGCACGGCTCCGCCCGGCGCTGCGGGACACGCGATCACCGATGATTTTCTCGGGCAGCCGCTGGCTCAGTACCTCGCCTCGGAGGAAGAGGCAGCTGCGTATTGTCAGTCCGTTCTGGGCCGACTGGTGGAAACCGGTGCCGCGGGCGCTTACGCATGGTGCTACGGCGACTATGACCAGCAACTCTTCGCTCGGCCGCCCCTGGTGACGGCAGTGCGCGAGCGCACGTTCGGACTGGTGCGCGCCGACGGAAATGAGAAGTTGGCCGCGGACGTCTTCCGCGAATTCAGGAGGCGTCGTGACAACGACGAGCTGGCACGCGGGAATCTCGTTCCCGTGCTGGACGTGAGCGCTGACGAATACTACGAATCTCCGGCCGCGCACTTCGAGCGGCTGTACGCGAAATGGTTGGCGGCACAGTCGTGATCGCGCCGCTCGTGCGTCTCGCCACCAACCCGCTCATTCGTCCATCGCAGATCACCTTCACTCGTGCCAGCGGGTCGTTCAACCCTGGCGCGTGCGTCGATCGGGCCACTGGTCGCGTGGTACTGCTGGTGAGAGTATTCGAGCAGCAAGCCAGACGATCGTGCCTTGCCCTTGCTCTCTCGTCAGATGGGCGCGAGATCGACGAGATACTCGATGGACCGGCGGTCGGTCGCGAGGCACCGTACGAAGAATGGGGCGTCGAAGACGCCCGCATCACGTACCTCGCGGATGAGCGACGATACGCGATCACATACACCGGCTACTCTTCGGCGGGCCCCCGAGTCTGCCTCATGACAACCGACGATCTGCTCTCTCCTGCGAGTTACAAGCGGCATGGGCCGAGAATTCCGGGCGAAAACAAGAACTGCGTAATCTTTCCGCGAAAGCTCGGCGGCAAGTACGTGATACTGCACCGTCCGCTGCCACACATCGTGTGCGTCAGAGTGGCTTCGCTCGAGGAAGAATGGCCGGCAAATGGCATTGAAATCCTGGCCCCGCAGCCCGGGACCTGGCGCAGCTCACGCGTCGGTGCCGGCGCTCCGCCAATCTCCACACGGCTCGGCTGGCTGTTTCCCTTTCACGGCGCGACGGAAATCAACGAAGGCAACGTGTACTCGATGGGCTGGTGCGTGCTGGATCACGATGCGCCCGAAAAGGTCGTGTACGTTTCCGACACTCCCGCACTCGCTCCGCAGGCTGCATATGAGATCGATGCCGGGCCGCTTCCGCAGGTCGACATGGTCAACTTCAGAAATGGAGTTCGCGTCGTTTTTCCGCAGGGACTCATCGAGCGTGGCGATGATCTCATCGTTTACTATGGCGCGGCCGACGTGTCTGTGGCGGGTGCAGCCGTGAACAAGGAAGCGCTCCTCGACTCAATCGAAAGCGCGATCGCCGAAGGGCAGCCTACGAAGCGCGACCCATGAAATCCTTTCTCGCGCTCGCTGTCGTATGCGTGGCCGCTGGCTGCGGCGCGGCCGTATCGCCTCCGAGGAGCGCCGAGCTACCGCCGCTTTCGTTGCGGTTCGATCACCTCGAGCATCTCGCTTTGAACGCGTCGGTAAATCATCGGCCCGTCCGTGCCGTTGCGCTTTATGCGAGCGCGCCCGACTACCGCCTGACCGGATCGCCGCTGCGCGACGGATCGGAGGGCATTGCCAGCGTGGACGATGCGGCGCGGGCGGCCGTGCTCTATCTCCGCGCCTACGAAGAGACCGGAGATACGCACACTCGCAACGAGGCCGATGGCCTGCTTCGTTTTGTCGTATCCATGGAGCAGGGGGACGGAGAGTTCGTAAACTTCATCGACACAGCCGGGCGGCCGAACCGCTCAGCGCCGAGCAGCCGGAAAAGCATGTCGTACTGGGCCGCTCGCAGCGTGTGGGCGCTCGGTGAGGCGGTACGTGTATTCGGACGGCACGATGCGGATCGAGTTCCCCCGTTGCGGGCTGTGCTCGACCGCGCTGTTGTGCGGATGACGCGCGAAGTCGATGCTGGACGATTGATCGGCGGATCGGCTACGGCCACTTCCGAAGCTTTGCTCGGACTGCTCGCCCTCGAGCAACTGGATCCATCACCAGCTCATGCGGCACTTGCTGGGCGCATGGCCGACATGCTCGTACCGCTTTCGGCTGGCAGTATCGCAGCTGCGCCATGGGGCGCGCGGCTGGATCGCCCTGATGCGCCCTGGCACGCATGGGGTTGCCGATCGACAGAAGCGCTCGCCACCGCCGCAGCGGTTCTTCGCCGTCCCGATTTCCTTGCGGCCGCCAGACAGGAAGCCGATGGGCTCTGGGGGCGGTTTCTCCTTGCCGGACAATTCGCGTCCGAAGTTGCGCCGGACGGAACGGCGACGTGGTTCCCGCAAATCGCATACGGAATCAGCCCTATCGCGGAGGGATATGTCGCACTCGCTGAAGCGACCGGCAACCGGCGATATGCCGTGCTGGCCGGCCTGACGTCGGGCTGGCTCCTCGGAGCGAACCCGGCCGGCGTCGTCATGTACGACGAGCGTACTGGTCGGACATTCGACGGGATAGACGGTCCGTCCCCGCGGCAGGTGAACCGGAACTCCGGAGCAGAGTCAACAATCGAGTCGCTGCTCGCACTGCAGAGCGTTACACGCAACCCCGACGCCGCCCAGTACATGCGTTACCGCCCGGTCGGCAAGCCGTCCGTATCGTTGGCTCAAGTACCGGAACAGCGCGAGTTCACCGGCCCGGGCGGCGAGCGCATTCTGTTGCGACGGACCACCGCAGCCCTCGAGATAATCGAGGGACACGACAACAAAGCTCCAATCACACTTACCTACTGGCCCGCGGCAAATCCGCCCGAGGTGAAGCTTGCCACGCGCCTCACGGACCAATGGAACAGAGAGCACCCGGACGTTCAGGTACGCGTGCAGCCGCTGCCGGCCGGGCGATCCACCGAAGAAGTTCTGCTCGCGGCGATCGTCGCGCGCGCAACACCCGACGTTTCATCCAACGTCTCGTCGGCGCTGCTCGCGCGGCTGGTACGTGCCGGCGGAGTCGTGCGACTCGACAATCTCGTTCCAACTGCCGCGCGTCTTTCGGAACGCACGACCAGAGCGATGCTCGGCTCGCTCCGCTTACCCGACAGCGGCATCTACGCGATGCCGTGGAAGACGAATCCCGAGATGCTGATGTACAACGTGGACTTGCTGGCGGCCGCAGGCATCGGTCCTCCACGGACGCATAGCGAGCTGCTGGCCGCCTTTCGTCTGCTCGCCCGCGATACAAATGGCGACGGCCGCTTTGATCGCTGGGCGCTTTGGGCACCGCTCAAGACAACGTGGTTCGAGCGGTTCTACGATTTTTATCCCCTGTATCTCGCCAGCTCCGGAGGCCGGACCCTCATCTCCAACGGACAGATCCTTTTCGACAATGAAGCCGCGGTGGCCGCGATCGACGTTCTGCGACGTGGATTCGCCGAGAAACTGCTGCCGCGAGCGAATTTCGCGCTGGGCCGGGATCCGTTCGCGGACGGCACCGTTGCGATGAAGATCATCGGCCCCTGGTTCTTGCGGGAGCTCGAGCTGCTGAAAGCGCCAGGCCTGCGCTACAGCGTGGCACCGATCCCCGCCGCCGATGGAACCAAACCAGGCGACAGTTACGCGTTCGCGGATCTGCGCAGCATCGCAATCTTTTCCACGACGAAGCACCCCGAGGCCGCCGCGCGGTTCGTCGCCTACCTCACGTCGCCGGCCGCCGACCGTCTGCTGATCGAGGAAGCGAGTCAACTTCCCTACCGGCGTGGACTCGCGACAGACTATCGATTTGCCGCGTCGTTGTCGCGGTCGCCGACACTACCGATCTACGCGACCTATGTCGAGCGGACACGCGACCTGGATATCGATCCCGACGTCGTCGAGATCTTCGACATTCTCTCCGAAGCATACGAGGCCGCGGGCATCTACGGCGTCGTGCCGGTGAGGAAGGCGCTGGATGGCGCGGCGGCCGAAGCGAGAAAAATCGTCGATGCGCGCTGAACAGCGATCGGCGTGGTCCCTGACGGCGCCCTACGCCGCATTCCTTCTCGCATTCGCGGCGTATCCAGTGTTCTTCGCGCTGGCGCTCGTGTTCATGCACTGGGACCTCGTGACCGCCCCTTCCTTCGCCGGCATCGACAACGTGCGACTGCTCGCCACCGACGCGCGTTTCGGACGCGCCGTCGCGAACACGTTCGTGTTCCTCGCCATTCATCTGCCGCTTCAGATCGTCACCGCTCTCGGGCTCGCCCTCGCACTCAATCGGCGGTTGGCGTTTCGTGCTTTCTGGCGCGCGACTTTCTTTCTGCCGGTCGTCATCTCCGGTGCGGTGGTGGCGATTCTCTGGAACGCGCTCTACGCCACCGACGTCGGCCTCATCAACAACCTGCTGGCGAAGCTGGGGGGCTCACCGATACCGTGGCTCACCGATCCGTCGATTGCGATGCCGGCGATTGCGGTGATGGTCACCTGGAAGAACGTCGGCTTCTACGTCATCATCTATCTGGCCGGCCTTCAATACATCCCGCAGAGCTGCCGTGAGGCGATCGAGCTCGACGGCGCGAACACGTGGCAACGCTTTCGCCATCTGACTCTTCCGATGCTGCTGCCGCAGACGATCCTCGTCGTGACTCTTTCGACGATCAATGGATTCCAGCTCTTCATCGAGCCGTACGTCATGACCGGGGGCGGACCGCTGCGGCGCACATACTCGGTAGTGCTTTACATGTACACGAACGCCTTTTCGTATCAGAAAATGGGGTACGCGGCCACCATCGGTGTCGCACTGGCGTTGATCATCGGCGCGGTGGTGGCCGTTCAGCGCCGTGTGATCGGCTCGGCGGAAGCGGCATGAGGCCCGTCGTGCGCGCGGGACTCTATGCGGCGCTGACGCTGGCCGCCATCACCTTCATCTATCCCTTCCTCTGGATGGCATCCACCACCTTGAAGCCCCCGTTCGAGGTCGGCACGCTGGCGCTCATTCCCCATACGATCACTTTCGACAACTATCGCCTGATGTGGAGCAGGGCGCCGTTCGGGCGGGCGCTGCTCAACAGCATTCTCGTCGCCGGCACGATCACCGCCTCGGTTCTGGTTCTCGGCTCGATGACCGCCTATGCGATGGCTCGCCTGACGTTTCCCGGACGACGAGTGTTGAACGCGGTCACCATGGGAGTGCTGCTGGTGCCCGGTCAGCTGACGCTGATTCCCCTTTACACGCTGATCGTGCAGCTCGGCTGGATCGACACGTATGCTGCGCTCATCGTTCCCTACCTTTTCAACGCCACGGCCATTCTGCTGCTGCGGCAGTTTTTTCTTCAGATCCCGCAGTCGCTCATCGATTCAGCGCGTATGGATGGGATGGGCGAATTGCGGATTCTCTTCACGATCTTCTGGCCGCTGGCGCGACCGGCGCTGGCCATCGTTGCCATCTTCACCTTCATGGGATCGTGGAACGAAGTGCTCTGGCCGCTGCTTGTCGTTCGCGACCAGCAGCTCATGACGCTGCCTCAGCTGCTTACAGTATTCCAGCTCGGAGGCGGCGCCGGCACGCTCGGCGTCTCGCTTGCCGCAGCGATGGTGCTCGTCGTTCCGGTCGTCGTCGCCTACATGTTCCTTCAGCGGTACTTCATCGAGAGCATGGCGGGCGCCGGAGTCAAAGGGTAATCATGCCATCGATCTCATTTGAGAACGTCAACAAGAAGTTCGGGGACGTGAGCGTCGTCGAGGATTTCAGCCTGCGGGTCGAGGACGGCGAGCTGCTTGTCCTCGTCGGCGGCTCTGGCTCCGGCAAATCGACAATCCTGCGCATGGTTGCCGGGCTCGAGCCCGTCACGAGCGGGACGATCCGCATCGATGATCGCGACATCACGCATCTCGCGCCGCGCGATCGCGACGTCGCGATGGTATTCCAGGATTACGCTCTCTACCCGCATCTGACGGTGCGCGACAATCTGTCGCTCGGACTCCGCCTCCGCAGAATGCCCGCTGCCGAAATAAATCGCCGGGTGACCTGGGCGGCCGACATGCTGGGACTCGAGTCGCTTCTCGATCGCAAACCCAAGCAGCTGTCGGGAGGACAGCGGCAGCGAGTTGCGATGGGACGCGCCATGGTGCGCGAGCCGCTGGTCTTTCTTTTCGATGAGCCCCTTTCCAATCTCGACGCCAGCCTCCGCGCCAGGATGCGCATCGAGATCGGCGGACTGCAGCGCCGGCTCAACACCACCACCGTGTACGTGACGCACGACCAGGTGGAAGCGATGACACTCGGCGACCGAATCGTCGTCCTCGCGAACGGACGGATTCAGCAGATCGGCCGGCCGATCGAGCTCTACCGCAATCCCATCAACCGCTTCGTTGCCGGGTTCATCGGAACTCCGCCGATGAACTTTGTCGAGGGGAGTCTGCATCGCGAGAGCGGCGAAGTCTTCTTCGTTTCCGAAGGTTTGCGCGTCGAGCTCCTCGCCGACCGATTGCCGGCCTCGATCCCTTCGAAAACCATGACTCTCGGCATACGTCCCGAGGACGTGACTCTTGCTGACGGTAAGCCGGTGTCCGGTGGCGCGGCAGGTGCCCGGCTATCAGGGAGAGTACTGCTCGTGGAACGACTCGGCGGCACGAGCCACATCCATTTCGATGTCGGCCCGCACCGTTTGATGGCGACAGTTTCGAGCGAGGAGCCGCCGGAAGTCGGGGACACTATTGGAATCGAAATGCCTTCCGAGCGCGTGCATCTGTTCGGCGCGGATGGCAATGCCCTGGCTCGACCCGACTAAACCGACGTTACCGGGCTGCCGAGCGGGAGAGCTCGAAGACATAGGTCTCCATCGGCTTGAGCAGGCCGAGCGGAACGTAGCCTTGTATCCGCTCGTCCGCACTGACTTGAAGCGGCGCTGCGGGTAGACCGCCAAGCAGCTCGTTCGCTTCGTATCGCGCTTCCCGCAGGACGTGCTCGTGCGACTCGAGCGTTACTCCCGAGAGCGGCACTGCGCCGAGATTGGCAATAACAAGCACTACGTGATCGGCACTGCGCCGGAGGTACGCGGCAACTGCGTCGCTGCCGGCGACAAGCGGTATCAGCTCACCGGAGCCGAGCGCGACGTTTGCCGCCCGCAGGTGGATGAGCCGGCGGTACAGGTTGAGCAGCGAAGTCGGATCGGCGTCCTGAGCCTCCACAGTCGCCGTCAGCGAGTCAGCCTGCAGCGACTCCCACGGCTTGCCGCGAGTGAAGCCGCCGCCCTGGCCGCGGCGCCATTGCATCGGTGTTCGCAGACGCTCATCCGGTTTGTTGCCGGTCATCCCGATTTCCTCCCCGTAATAGACGAAGGGCAGGCCCGGGAGCGTGAGCAGCAGCGAAGCCGCCAGTCTGGCGCGACCGATGTCCCCTCCAAGCTCGGTCAGCGTGCGCGTCTGATCGTGATTCCGCAGAAACGGCGACCAGCGGTCGGCCGGCTGCTCGCGCTGCAGCCGCATGAAAGGCGGGAACAGCTTCTGCGCCGAGCCGGTTCGTACAGCGCCTATGATTGCGTCCGAAAGGTCGAAGGCGAAGTACGCGTCGAGCTGGTCCGGGTAGTACGGAAGCAGCGCGCCCGTACTGTCCGACACCTCGCCGATAGTAAACGCAGTCGGCGCCACGCGGCGGATGTATGCTGCGTACTCGCGAAGGAATGCGTGTGTGCCAGGCGTGTGGTGGATTCTGCCATTCTCCTCTACGAGATATTGAACCGCGTCGAGGCGGAACCCATCTACGCCCATCGCTTCGAGCCAGAATCGTGCGACGTTCATCGCCTCCTGACGCACTGCGGGGTTCTCGTAGTTCAAGTCCGGCATCCCGCTCCAGAAGAATCCATAGTAGTACTCGTCGCGCACCTTGGACCGGTGCCAGTTGTCGCCGCCCCACGGATTCCTCTCGGCGGGATGCGTCGGTGACCACCGAAACCAGTCGCGGTGCGGAGAGCCGGGATCGCGCAGCGCCTCCTGGAAGAAAGGGTGATCGCTCGATACGTGGTTCAACACCATGTCGACGAGCACTGCAATGCCGCGACGATGCGCCTCGGCGACCATGTGCCTGAAGTCATCGTTGGTGCCGTATTGCGGATTGACGAGGTAATGGTTCGTAACGTCGTAGCCGTGATAGCTCGGCGACGCCGCCACCGGCATCAGCCAGATGCAGCGGGCGCCGAGGTCGCTTTGCGTCCGCGGATTGCCGTCGTTGATGTAGTCGAGCTTGTCGGCGAGCCCGTTGAGGTCGCCGACTCCGTCACCGTCGCTGTCGTAGAACGAGCGGACGAAGATCTCATAGCAGACTGCGCCGGGTTTCCATCCGGAGTCAGTGGAGATCTTCGACGCGATCGGAGCGGGAGGATTGGGTTTCCAGGCAGTAGTGCAGGCAGCGAATGCGAGGAGCGCCGCGCCGAATCGCGCGACGCCGATCCGACTCACACGCTGCAGAGTCGCACCGCTTCAGCGAGCGAGGCTCGCGCGTCGCGTGTCGGGATGAACTCCTGCGCCACGTGCCCTGAGAACCCTGTTTCCGCAATCGCCCGCATGATGGCAGGATAGTTCAGCTCCTGCGACGCGTCGATCTCGTGCCGCCCAGGCACTCCCGCCGTGTGGTAATGGGCGATGTGCTGGTGGTTGTCGCGGATCGTGCGGATCACGTCGCCCTCCATGATCTGCATGTGGTAGATGTCGTAAAGCAGCTTGAACCGCGCGGACCCGATGCGCTTGACGAGCGCGACGCCCCACGCCGTGCGATCACATTGGTGGTCAGGGTGATCCACCTTCGAGTTGAGGAGCTCCATGCAGAGCGTGACGCCGTGTTTCTCCGCCGTGGGTAGAAGAGCGGAGAGTCCACGTGCGCAAGTCGCGAGCCCGGCTTCGTCATCGATTCCGCCGCGGTTTCCGGAGAAGCAGATAATGTTCGGAACTCCGGCCGCGGCAGCCATCGGGATCGCGCGTTCGTAGGCAGGGACGAGCCACGCGTGGTGCTCGGCATGATTGAATCCTTCCGTCAGCCGAGTGCGCTGGTGCGGCTCCGGCACCGTCGCGTAACCCATGGCGCAGCTCAGCCCGTGACGCCGCGCGATCGCCCACTCGTCAGGCTCGAGCAGCTCTACCGAGTCGAGTCCCAGCTCCTGCGCCATCTGGGCAAGCTGTTCGACGCTCAGCTGCCGGTAGGGCCATCGGCAGACGGAGTGCTTGAAAGCTGCGACTGAGATGGCGCCGTTGCCCGCGGCACTCGGGGCGGCCAATGCGGATTCCTCGGCGATGAGTGACGCTACGGCCGCGGCGCCCGCTCCCGCCGCCCCTGCCGCGAGGAACCGCCGCCGGTTCATCGATCCGTTACAGGTTGCGGCGCTGCAGCTCACGCACGGCGAAATCGGCCGCGCGAGCCGTGAGCGCCATGTATGTAATCGATGGATTCTGGCAGCCCGAGCTCGTCATGCACGCGCCGTCAGTTACGAACACATTCGGCACATCGTGCAGCTGGTTGTTGGCGTTGAGCGCCGACGTGTTCGGATCGCGGCCCATTCGCGCCGTTCCCATCTCGTGAATGCCCAACCCGGGCTCGGCACCCAGTTCGCCCGGCTTGTTGCCGTCCCAGCCTTCCACATTCCCGCATCCTGCTGATTTGAGCATTGCTTCCGCCTGCGCGCGCATGTCCTCGCGCATCGCGAGCTCGTTCGGTCCCCACGAGCAGTCAATTCGCAGCAGCGGGATCCCCCATTTGTCAGTCTTCTCCGCATCGAGCCAGGCCCGATTCTCTTTTCTCGGAAGACATTCACCGAAAGCCGTCATTCGCGTACTCCACGGACCAGCATCATGAAGCCGGCGCTTGAGCTCGACTCCGATGCCCGGCTCGCCCACTCCATGGCCCCATCCCTCGCGCCCCGCGCCACCCTGGTAGCCGTAACCGCGGACGAACTTCAGCTTGTCTGAGTCGGACGCGGCGAGGTTTCGAAAGCGGGGAATGTAGTATCCGTTGGGACGATTCCCCTCGTAGTAGTGATCGAGAAGTCCCGGTACATCACCTGAGGCGCCGACGATGAAATGGTGATCCATCAGGTAGTGGCCGACGACGCCGCTCGAGTTCCCAAGGCCGTCCGGAAAATGCGCGGACTTCGAGTTGAGGAGCAGCCGGGTGGTGCCGAGTGTCGATGCGCAGAGAAAGATCACACGCGCGTAGACTTCGTGGGCTTCGCCGGTTGTCGTGTCGAAGAAGCGAATCCCTACCGCGCGATTCCGCGTTTCGTCGTAGAGGACGCTGTGCGCGAGACTGTGCGGACGAAGCGTGAGCTTTCCCGTCTTCTGTGCTGCGGGCAGCGTTGACGACTGGCTCGAGAAGTACGAGCCGGTGGAGCAGCCGCGGTAGCACGGGCCGCAGAAATGACACGGCTGACGATCGCCGATCGCTTTCGTCAGCACCGCGACACGGCCGATGGTGACGTGGCGTCCGGGGAAAGCACGCTCGATCCCCGCCTTCACCCATTTCTCGCCGGCGTTGAGCTCCATCGGCGGCTGGAACTCGCCGTCGGGGAGGTGCGCCAGTCCGAGCTTTTCGCCACTGACACCGGCGTGGCGCTCGACGTAGCTGTACCACGGCTCGATATCCTTGTATCGGATCGGCCAGTCCACGCCGTGCCCATCGCGAAGGTTCGCTCGGAAGTCGAGGTCGCTCCAGCGATAGGTTTGCCGGCCCCAGATCAGCGAGCGTCCGCCCACCTGGTCCCCCTGAATCCAGGTAAACGGCTTGTCCTCGAGGTAGGGATGATCCGTGTCCTTGACGAAGAAGTGGACGCCCGCCTCGACGAACTGTCCGGTGCGCGCCTGCACCTGGTAATCTCTCGCTTGCGGACTCTCCGGCGGAATGCGCCGCTGCCGCAGCGGAAACTGCCAGTTGGGAACGTGCTCCGTGGGATAGTCCTTCTGGTGCTCGACGTTTCGACCGCGCTCGAGCACCAGCGTGCGAAGACCTTTCTCGCAAAGCTCCTTCGCCGCCCACCCGCCGCTTATTCCCGAGCCGACGACGATGGCGTCGTACTCTTCGCGCCGCTGAATCAGCATGTCATGCCCAGGCCGGCGTGCCCGGCTTGTATGGAATGTCCCGATAGCGCACGAACGGGTTGACCCGCAGCTCGCGCGTCGATCCGACTTCCGACGTGTAGTAGCCGACGACGGCGAACTCCTTCATCATGCGGAAGAAACTCTCTGGCCCGATGTCGGCGGCGTCCGGCGCCGGCGTCGCCGCTTCTTTGGGATTCGCGCCGACGCCCTGCCCGGCGGCGACGTCACTCTCCTTCACGCGCGGCGATGCTTCGGCGCCGCCGGCGGCTTCCTTCGTCTGCGGTGGCTCGGCGAAGGCGAGGCGATCCATATCGGACACCAGCGCGCTCTGCTGCGCCGTCGTAAGCTCGTTGAATCCTCGGGAGTGCGCGCGCCTTGCGCGCGCGTCCAGTCGCTTCAGTCCGGCGAGGAAGCGCTCGCGATCCTTCGCCGGAAGATGGTCAGTAAGCATCGCGTCGACGAACTCGTCGACGTGTGCTTCTCGCGCGCCAGGCGTGTCGGTTGTCGGGATGATCACCTCGGCGATAGCGACCACCATGACGCGCTGATCGGGTGTCAGCGTGCGTGGCGTCCACGCGACCGTCGCCGGTTTCTCGCCGCAGCCGGCAAGCACACCGAGGATTGTGGGCGCCGACAGCGTGCCGCCGAGCAGCCAGGCCGCACGCTGAAGCGCCTCGCGTCGGGTGATATCGTTGGTCATGCGGCCCTCCGCAAAATCAGCGCGGTCTCCATCACCGCCATTCAGTCAATGTTCCGGCAAGACTGAGATGTTGTCAAGCAATACGCGCCGCCCGGTAGTGAGTCCGGTTGATCCATCACGCTGCTTTGTCAGAGCAAAGGCCCTACTGAGAACGGCAGATCAGTTTCTCCGCGTGGTCCACGACGTGAGCGGAAAAGATGAAGACGGCGAAGAGAACCTTTGCGACGGCGAAGAGAACCTTTGCGACGGCGAACG
>JBGPLS010000027.1:0-22286 GCA_041486565.1 Gemmatimonadaceae bacterium | reverse complement strand
CCTTTCTTGAAATCGATACCCCGAACCGATGGTCTGATTCTGAGATGCTAAGCACCGGCGCAATCAGCACCCCCACCCAGGGTAGCATACTGTAAGCGTACCTTGCAAGTCTCGTTCGAGACCGTTGAGCGTGGTGAACCACGTATCCGTCGGGTCATTCTCCGGACCTCCGTAAAGCTGCCCCGCCAAAGCCAG
The DNA here is from genome assembly GCA_041486565.1 of Gemmatimonadaceae bacterium. Classification (GTDB taxonomy): domain Bacteria; phylum Gemmatimonadota; class Gemmatimonadetes; order Gemmatimonadales; family Gemmatimonadaceae; genus UBA4720. The sequence goes on along the minus strand of JBGPLS010000027.1, from coordinate 22,091 downwards.
GCCCGGATTCGGGTGTGAAAGAAGCAAGAAGCCCGCGCCACTGTGCATTACCACGCTCGGAGTTCTCTTAATCGCCAGCGGCAGGACTTCTCGCCCAATCACTTTTGTCGCGATGACGCCATCGCCGTCGGATGCGGCGCTCTCCTGTGCACTGCGGCAGATCAACACGATGGGTTACAAGGTGAAAAATAACTATATGGATGTCGGATTCATCGCGGCCGAGAAGAAGACGTCGAGTCTGGGTAAGGACATCTTTGGCACCCTCGCCAACATCATGGTCTCCTGACGGCATGCGGCCAGGGGGAAATCAAGCAACACAGCTCTCGTGAGTCGTTCTCTGTGGTTAGAGCACTCGCCGACTAGACGTTCTCTGGTGCGCCTCGCCGGATTCAACTTCAAAGGAGGAAATCGAGCGTCGGTGCTATGGCGACTGTCAGGCACGGGGTGTATGGTTTCCTCGCCGGACAGCACCGCATACCTCAACCGCGAGGCGATCCGATGGCAAGCAGGAGATCCAGAATCGCGCCGTGTGTTGCGCTGGCCGTTGTCGCGCCGATCGCATCTGCACAGCTCCCTTCAGCGGGCGATCTCGACACCAGCGGGCGAGTGCTCGCCAAGATGACCGTCACCATCACTGAGCCGAACGCGTTCGGCCATCCAATTTCGGGACTGCGCTTCATTGTGGTTGCTGAAAGCGGCGATCGCATCTCTATTCGAACAGACGATGCCGGGACTGCCGGTGCGTGGTTGCGGCCAGGCACCTACCGCTTCGTCACGCCAGATCCCGTCGTGTGGCAGAACAACGCCTACACATGGGACGTGCTGGTGCCGATTCGATCTGGAACTGGCCTCATCAGACTATCTCAAGAGAACGCGAGCAATATCGTCGCCCTCGGTCCTGCGGCAGCTCAGCCTGCCGCCCCGGCTCCGGTCCCAGCGATGGATGCTGTAGGCCCGGGTAGCGCGCCTCAGTCGTCGGTACGGCCAAAGCAGATCCGAGAGGGATTTTGGTTCAATCTCGGTTTTGGTTATGGCGTACTCGGTTGCAAGGATTGCGATGGGACTACAGGCGGCCTCACAGGGGGCTTGGTTATCGGCGGGACATTAAGCCCCAGGTTATTGCTTGGAGTGGGCACGACTGGTTGGACCAGGTCAGAGAGCGGGGCAACGTTGACGGTAGGCACCCTTGACGCGCGGCTCAGGTTCTACCCCAGTGCGACGGGAGGCTTTTTTTTGACTGGAGGGCTTGGAGTGGGGAGTATCGGGGCTGACGTGTCCGGATTTGGGAGCGCCAGCGAAACAGGAGTTGGACTTGTTCTCGGGCTCGGCATGGACTTCCGCGTCGGGGACAACCTGAGCCTCACTCCGTTCTGGAATGGCTTTGCTATTCAAACCTCGAACGCAGACGCGAACGTTGGCCAACTGGGACTCGGACTGACATTCCACTAGCTCGAATCGTAGCAGGGCGAAAGCGATACGAGAACAAGGAGTTATATAACTGTTTGCGATATCCCGTCATTGATGCCGTACCTTGCCGGGAGAAACGGGCAAAGAAACGGGTAAAGACTGTCCGTCAGTGCGGGCGTACCGGAAATCGAGCCGCCGAGAACTGCACAGGTGGCCGAATACACGATCTCCCATTTGCTTCGACCACCGACCACTCGCGCGGTTTACCAGCCGCACGTCGGGGGTGCGAAACGCCCCGACTTCAACCCTTGACGCCTGCCACGCGAGCCTGATCCCGATTGCCGCGTCCATCTTGCTGCATTTATTGGCTCCAGCGCAGGGTTCAGTGAACTGTTCTGCAATTCGGGGTGGGAGACCAGGTCGGGTTGAGAGCCCTTCCCGTGCTGGTCAGCGCCTTGAGATTTGAGCCATCGGCGTTGACAGCGTAGATGTCGTAGCAAAGTGCGTCCACTCCTTTCGCCCTCAACTCATTTACCGAGAAAGGCATTCGCGTAAAGGCGATTCTTGATCCGTCCGGGGACCACGAGGGCGGAGTGGCGACCATAATATCAAAGAAGACGCGGTCGGCAACCGTCGCTCGGTGTGTGCCATCCGCGTTAATCACATCGATGGAATGTCATCGTCCCGAACAGACTGGAACGCGATCTTTGAGCCGTCGGGCGACCATCCTTCGCCACCGATTCATACAGCCCCCATTTTTCGCCCGAAAAGCCATTACCGCTCAGCCCGCTCACGAATCGCCTTGGCCGACGAGGGCATTCTGCCCTTCCCGCCGCGCTGCCTCTTCTTCGCTGTCATGCACAGCATCATGGACGGCCTGAACCTGCGCAACGGTGATCTGAGGGGGCGGTTCCACCCCATAATCCAGGTCGATAGCATCCGAAAGCTAGGTGGTGGCCCGTCTTCGAATGAGCGCCCGCGGGCTGTAGCTTTCCTGTGCTAACCTTTGGCGCCCACCTAATATTGGTCAGAGATCGACTATGAGACCGAAACTGCTCGTTCGGTTCGCGTTCGCTCTGGCGCTCTATTTGGTCGTTGAAGGTCTCACGCTCGCTGGCCTTCAGGTCCTTCGCAAGGTACGCGGGCTCACCTACTTCCCGACGGGGTCAACTCTCGCTCCCGAGGCAAGAACGAATCTGGATGCCTTCCTAGCGCGTGGCAAGGGAGCGCAGGTACGCATGGATGCAGTCCTCGGGTGGGTCCCTCAGCCGGGCTCAGAGATAAACGCGGCCGGTATGCGTGACGACCGGGACTACGATCCCCAGCCGGCGCCTGGCATACTCCGGATCTCCGCCTTCGGCGATTCCTTCACTTACGGGGCGGACGTCAAATTAGGAGAGAATTGGGCGAAGCGGATCTCCGCGATGAAGCCTCCGATCGAGGTTCTGAACTACGGCGTCGGAGCCTACGGCCTCGATCAGGCGTACTTACGCTACTTACAGGTGGGTGCCGACTATCATCCTCAAGTCGTGTTCATCGGCTACATGACCGAGAACCTCGCGAGGGACGTGAACGTCTTTCGGGGCTTCTACACCAGCTTCTACCGGAACGCAATCTTCTCCAAGCCGCGCTTCCGGGTTGAAAATGGAGCGCTCGTCCTCGTCCCGAACCCGCTTGCGACACTCGACGATTACCGCAGGTTGCGTGACAACGAAGAGGAGGTCCTCAGCCAACTCGGGCGGAACGACTACCACTACGTGGGCCAGTACCGGGCTGGACCGCTGGACTTCTCTCCATCCGTCCGGTTCGGAAAGATGGTTGCAGCGCGGATCCGGACGGCGCGTCAAATCCCTATTTTCACCGCCGACGGCCGGTACGAACAGCGATCGGAAGCCTACGAAGTCACGGTCCGGATCTTCGACGCCTTCTATCGAAAGGTGCTCGAAGACGGCGCCCTGCCGATCATCGTGGTGCTGCCCGACCTGAACGACCAGCAGCGGAGCCGCGAGGGAGAGCCCCGCCGCTACGCACCCCTGCTCGAGTACTTCCGCTCCAGGGGCTACCGGTACATCGACGCGCTCGGCGCGCTGGAGCCCGTTCAGCAGCGCTACACGATGAGCGAGATCTCGGCGGTGAAGTGGGGCCACTTCTCAAAGCTCGGCAACGACATCGTTGCCCAGTACATTCTCGAAAGCCTCGTCAAGTGGGATCTCGACGAAGCTCCGAAGGCGAACGCTGCGGCAGTTTCTGAGCGTCAGCGCTTCGGCTTCAATTCCGCCGCCCGGGCTGCTGCGTCCCGCCAACCATGATGCTCGCCGAGCCAGGCGAGACGGTAACGGTCGCCACTGAGGCGGGCGCGGTCACTGCCGGCGCGGTAGAGCCGCCACAGCCGCTTTCGCCCGGCAAGAGAAAGTAGATCAACCCCACTCTTTCATCGGTCCTACATTTCTTGACAACGTTTGGTGCCGCTGAGAGTTGCGCAAGGATGGCTCTCCAGACTGGGGCGGGTGGACTCGAACCACCAACTTCCTGATTAACAGTCAGGCGGTCTGCCAGTTGACCTACACCCCAAGAGCCGGTTGCCTCGTTCGCTATTGAATTGTCGTACCCTGCGTCGCCCAGACCTGCCACCGTCCGTCGCGCTTGATGAACGTGTCAGTGAAGCGCACCCTGCGGTCGAATGGCTTGCCCTGCTCGTCCCGTCCCTTTACATGATTGACGCCGGTCACGACGCCAACATCCCCTTCCACCCGAACGTTCAGATCTGAAAGTTCGAGAGATTCGACCACGGCCTTCCCGGTCTTCATCGACTCTATCGCCTGCGCCTTGTTTTCCAGTGCGCCCGTCCGACTGCTGATGTCGCTCGCGAATGACGCGTAGTTCCTGTCTATCCAGTCTGCGTCCCGCCGCTTATCCGCGTCGTTCCAGTCCTGCTCCATGTAAGCGAGCTGCATCTGGTCGTTTAGAGCATGACCGGTGCTGCTCACCACCTGCCACCGATTCCCACGCTTTTCCAGAAAGTGGATGCTCCGCGAATAGAATGGGGCGCCCATACTGGCAGTGGCCGGAACGATGGTGTTGCGATGCGTGATCGTCGCCGTTGACGGCGTGCAGCTTATCACATAGCGATCGGGTACAGCCGGCGGTTGCGGGTTTGCTCTGTTGCGCTCGGCATCGCGCATCGTATTCGCCAGCGTCGTTGCCTTGTCGAGCGTGCCGGCGGGGTTGACGGCCATGTAATTATCGGCGTAGATATTTTCGAGCAATGCGCGGTCGCCGCGTTGGCCCGCTTCGCCCCACGCTTTGTCGAATGCCTCGAGCGCCGCCTTGTCGGCGTCAGTGCACTGGGCGAACCCGGCGGATGAAACAGTTACGGCAAGGAGTGCTGCGACTGCGATGACTCGAGTCATATGGACTTCCTCTTTTGGGGGGGGTAGGCTACAACGGGGTCGTCTGATATGGCGCAATCCGAAGCGGGGGACAAGGTCCCCCCGTGCCTCAGGCCGCCGCCGACTCTGCCTGTAAATCGACGTGTGACTCGAGATAGTCCCCGAAGATTCCTTCGATCTCGCCGAACGATTCCACCGCGTACAGACGCTTCCTCAGCTCCGACGAACCCGGGAGTCCCTTAACGTACCAGCCGAGGTGCTTCCGAAACTCGATCGCTGCGCCTCGGGGGTCGGGCTCGTACTGCTCCGCCATCTTCGCGTGCTCGACCGCGACGGCGAAGCGTTCCTCGACAGGCGGAGCAGGCGGCTTGGGTCTTCCTTCGAGCACTGCGCGGGTTTGATCGAAGATCCAGGGCTGCCCCAGGGATCCACGCGCAATCATCACCGCCGCACATCCCGTCTCGCGCTGCAGCTTCACCGCATCTTCGGCGGTCTTGATGTCGCCATTGCCGATGACCGGGATGTCGAGCGCATCAACGAGGGCGGCGATCTCCTCCCAGCGAGCGGCGCCGGTATACATCTGCGTCCGCGTGCGCGGATGGAGCGCGATCGCGCGCGCGCCCGCGTCCTGGCAGCGGAGTCCGATCGTCACCGGGTCACGCGTCTCTTCGCTCCATCCGCTGCGGATCTTGACCGTCACCGGCAGGTGCGTGTGCTGCGCAACCGAGCGGATCACGGCCTGAACGAGATCGAGATCCTTGAGGCAGCCGGAGCCGCCGTTCCGCTTCACGACCTTCTTCACCGGACAGCCGAAGTTGATGTCGATGAACTCGGGCTCGAACACTTCGGTGACGAGTGCCGCCGCGTCTCCCATTCCCACCGGGTCGGCGCCGAAGATCTGCACACCAATCGGGCGCTCGTCGGACGAGAACCGAAGTTTCGCCAGCGTCACTTTGTTCTCACGGCGGATTGCTTCGCTGGAAAGAAATTCGGTGACGACAACGTCGGCGCCAAAGCGGCGGCAGAGCCGCCGGAAGGGCGACTCGGATACCCCGGCCATCGGCGCGAGGTAAAGTGGAAGGTCGACGTCGATCGGAAATGGAAAGCGCATCATTTCGAAGCTAGCGGAGACTACAAGTGCTTGCAACATCGTGGTTTGACACTCGTGCACGAGGCGCGTAAGTTCTTCGATTCCGCGACCGACGTGGGCAACGGCCACGAACCTGAGGATCTGAATGGAGCTGCGCGAGTTTTTTTCCGAGGACGCCGTCAAGCTGGGACTCGAGAGCACGACGAAGGACGATATTCTCAAGGAGCTGATCGGTCTCCTCAAGCTCGACGACAAGTCGGAGGGGATGCTCTTCAAGATGCTCAAGCGCCGCGAGAACCTGGGGTCCACCGGGATCGGCCGCGGCATCGCGATTCCCCATTGCCGCTCGCTCGTGGTGAGCAAGCTTCGCGTGGCATTCGGCCGAAAGAGCGAGGGAGTTGATTTCCGGGCAATCGACGAGAAGCCCGTCAATTTCTTCTTTCTCATCGTCGCGCCGCCGCTGGAGGTCTCGAACCAGTACCTTCCGGTGCTCGGCAAGATCGCGCAGTTCAGCAAGGAGCCCGACGTGCCCGAGCGTCTCTTCGCGCTCACCGAGCCGTCCCAGTTCATGGCCCTCCTCGAGGAGAAGGCGCTCTAGCGCTTCACTCCCACTCGATCGTCGCCGGCGGCTTCGAGCTCACGTCGTAGACGACGCGATTGATGCCGGTGACTTCATTGATGATCCGGCTCGAGATGCGGGCAAGCACTTCATGGGGGAACGGGTACCAGTCGGCGGTCATCCCGTCGGTGCTGTTCACTGCGCGAAGTCCGAGGACGTTTTCGTAGGTGCGCTCGTCGCCCATCACGCCGACGCTGCGCACCGGCAGCAGCACGGCAAACGCCTGCCAGATCTGGTCGTAGAGTCCGGCCGCGCGAATCTCCTCGAGATAGATGGCGTCCGCCTCGCGGAGAATGTCGAGCTTCGATTTCGAAACGTCACTCAGCACGCGTATCGCGAGGCCCGGCCCCGGGAACGGGTGGCGCCCCACCATCTCTTCGGGGAGTCCCAGCTCGCGTCCGACGTTTCGCACTTCGTCCTTGAACAGCTCGCGCAGCGGCTCGATCAGCTTGAACTTCATCCCGGGCTTGAGGCCGCCGACGTTGTGGTGCGTCTTGATCGTCACCGACGGACCGCCCTTCGGCGATGCGGATTCGATGACGTCGGGGTAGAGCGTGCCCTGAACCAGGAACGACTGTTCGCCTCCCACCTCCGCGGCCGCCGCCTCGAACACGTCGATGAAGGTGTGCCCGATTGTCGTTCGCTTTTTCTCCGGGTCCTCGATCCCCGCGAGAGCGGAGAGGAATTGCTCCGAGGCGTCAACGGTGATGAGACGGATCCCGAGATGCTGGCGGAAGGTTCGCTCGACCTGTTCCCGCTCGTGCAGCCGGAGCAGGCCGGTGTCGACGAAGATGCAGGTGACCTGATCGCCGATGGCGCGATGCACGAGCGCCGCTGCAACCGCTGAGTCCACGCCGCCGGAAAGCCCGCAGATGACGCCGCTCTTCCCTACGGTCGAGCGCACCTTCGCGATCTCGTCCTCGATGAAGGCGCCCGTTGTCCAACTGCCATCAGCCTTGCAGGCGCCGAAAACGAAATTGGCGATGATCTCCCTGCCCCGTGGTGTGTGCGCGACCTCGGGGTGGAACTGCACTCCGAAGATCGGCTTCGTCTCGTGCCTGAACGCAGCGAGAGGATTCGCTGTGCTCGACGCAGTGGCGCGATAGCCGGCGGGCGCCGACTCGACGTGGTCGCCGTGACTCATCCACGCCGAGAAATGCTCTCCGGCGTCGAAGCCGGCGAACATGCCCCCCGGCTCGATGACTTCGACTTCAGCTCGACCGTACTCGCGCCTTCCCGCGCGCTTCACCTCCGCGCCTTCGATATACGCGATGAGCTGCATCCCGTAGCAGATCCCGAGCACCGGAGCGATGTCGAGGAGCGCCCGGTCGGCGGTGGGAACGTTCTCGCCGTAAACCGAATTGGGACCGCCGCTCAGAATGATCCCTGCCGGATTCCACTCGCGCACCCAGTCGAGCGATCGTGTCGGCGGATGAATCTCGGAGTAGACCCGCGCCTCACGGACACGGCGCGCGATGAGCTGCGTGTACTGCGATCCGTAATCGAGAATCAGTATCCGGCTGGTCACAGACTCACTATCTCGAGCTCTCCGGTCTCGAGATCCAGTACCGCGGCCGTGCAGCGGCCGGTGAGCCACCCGCAGGCTTCGCCGGGGTTCACGACGAGGGTTCTCCCTCGCGTGACCGACTGCTGGCGATGCGTCATCCCGTGGACGACGAACTCATGCGACTCGATCGAGCGCTTGTTCACTTCGCCCAGATCGTGCACAAGGAGAATCCGGTGGCCGCTGACGTCGAAGCTGTGGGGGGAATCATGCAGCTCGGTTGCCATCGCCTGGGACGCGTGGGCCTTGAGACCTTCGTGGTCGCCGTCGTTCCGCCCGAAGATTCCGAGCAGCGGCATGCTCGCGTCATGAAATGGATCGAGCGCGAATGGTGAGCAATAGTCTCCGGCGTGCATAACCAGGCTGATTCCACGATCCGCGAACAGCTTGACGAGATCGATTATCGCAGGTAGCCGGTCGTGAGTGTCCGAGATCAGTCCGACGCGCATCAGGCGGGCCTCCATTCGGGCTCCAGTCTCTCTTTCCTCACGATATCCGAATAATCCTCGCGCTCAGTGACAACGCCGTAGCGTCCGCGATCCACGAGCACCTCCGCGGCCCGGGGCCGGGAGTTGTAGTTCGACGCCATCGCAAACCCGTAAGCACCGGAAGAGCGCACGACAACCAGATCGCCCGGCTTGACGTCGTCGACTTCGCGATGCAGTCCAAAGAAATCTCCGCTCTCGCAGATCGGGCCGACGACATCGGCGATGATCTTCCCGCCGCGGGGGGTCACTGCCTCGATCGCATGATAGGCATTGTAGTGAGACGGGCGAAGGAGATCGTTCATCCCGGCATCGGTGATTATGAAATCCTTACCGCCGCTGTGCTTTCTGTACAGCACGCGGGTCATCAGCACCCCGGCGTTGCCGACAAGAAAACGCCCGGGCTCGAGGATCAGGTCGAGGCCGGTGGGCTTGATCATCTTTTTTACGACCGCGCCGAATCGTTCCACGTCTATCGCTTTCTCCGCGTCGTAAGTAACCGCGAGGCCGCCGCCGATGTCGAGGTAGCGGAGACCGGTGGCGCCGGCTGCCTTGATCTCCCGATGAAGTTGCAACAGCCGTCCGAGGCCGATCTCATACGGCTCGAAGTTCGAGATCTGTGACCCGACGTGCATGTCGAGTCCGACGAGCCGCACGTTCTTCATCGCCAGCGCGCGCACGGCCACCTCGAGCGTCTCGTCGAAGGGAATGCCGAACTTCATTCCCTTGACCCCGGTGCGCGTGTACGGATGCGGCGTGTCGACCATGACCTCCGGATTTACACGAAGCGCAACCGGCGCAACGACTCCCATTTCGCCGGCGATCTGATCGAGGAGCTTCAGCTCCTCCTCAGACTCGACGTTGATCAGGAGGAGTCCGACCGTGAGCGCTTCCTGGAGCTCCCGGCGGGTCTTCCCCACTCCGCTGAAGACTATGTCGGCCCCGATGTATCCCGCCGACTGCGCGCGGTACAGCTCACCGCCGGACACAATGTCCACACCCGCGCCGAGTCTCCGGAGAATTCCGAGTATGGCAAGGTTCGAGTTGGCCTTCACGCTGTAGTGAAGCCGGTGCGGCAGACCGTCGAGCGCCGCCGAGAGGCGCTGGTATTGGGCGCGAATTGCTGGAGCGCTGTAGACGTAGGTAGGCGTCCCGACCTTCTCCGCGATCAGCTCCAGCGAAATGTCGTCGCATAGCAACGAGCCGCCTTTGCGGACGAACCCCGGAGATGGATCGCTGCCGACGGCCGGCGCCTTGCCCGCGGCGGAATCGACTCCCAACGTCAGTAGGCCTTCGCCCACAACGCTTCCGTTGTCGCCGTCCGACCGCATTTCAGACATCGAGTCGGCGCTTCGGCGGAGCGAAACTCCTCGTCGGGCAGCAGCCGGATCGTCGCCTTCGTCTCTTCCTTGATCTCCGCCTCGCAGGTCGCGCTGCCGCACCATCCCGCATACACGAACGCCCCGTCGCCGGCCATCAGCTCGCGGAACCTGTCGTATTGGATGTCGCCGCGAAAGCTGTTGGCCTCGCGTCGCTCGAACGCCGCCACGCGCATGTCCGTCTGCATCATGCTGAGCAGATCCGCGACGTCCTCGCCAACGGAGTCCAGAGTCACCGTTCGCTTCACGCGGTTGTCGCGTCGCACCAGCACGCACTGATTGTTGTCGAGGTCGCGCGGACCGAACTCGAGCCGGAGTGGAATTCCTCTCAGCTCCCATTCGTAGTACTTGGCCCCCGGCGTCATTCCGTCGCGATCATCGAGGTGAACCCGGAGCTTGCCCGTCTTCCGCCGCTCCCACGCGGAGAGCGTAGCGCTGATGCTCCGCGCAGCCTCGAGAATGCGGACCTTGTCTTCATCCGTTCGCCAGATGGGAACGATGACGAGCTCGATGGGCGCAAGGAAAGGAGGTGTCCGAAGTCCGAAATCGTCGCCGTGAGTCATCACCAGAGCGCCGACAAGGCGGGTCGATACTCCCCAGCTGGTGTTCCAGGCGTAGTCCATTCCCCCTGATTCCGTCTGGAACTTGAGATCGAAGGCCTTCGAGAAATTCTGTCCGAGGTTGTGCGACGTTCCCGCCTGAAGCGCTTTGTTGTCCTGCATCATCGCCTCGCAGGCATACGTGCGGAGCGCGCCGGCGAATTTTTCAGACTCCGTCTTGATGCCGGTGACGACCGGCATCGCCATCCAGCCTTCCATGAAGTCGCGATAGACGCCGAGCATTTTCCGCGTCTCCTCCTCCGCCTCGGCTTCGCTGACATGGGCCGTGTGACCTTCCTGCCAGAGAAACTCCAGCGTGCGCAGGAAAAGCCGCGTGCGCATCTCCCAGCGGACGACGTTGGCCCACTGATTGATGAGCAGCGGAAGGTCGCGATAGCTCTGAACCCACTTCGCGAACATCGCGTAAATGATCGTCTCCGAAGTCGGCCTGATCACCAGCGGCTCCTCGAGCTTCTTCCCTCCGCCGTGAGTGACAACCGCGGTCTCGGGAGCGAATCCTTCCACGTGCTGCGCTTCCCGGTGGAGGAACGACTCGGGAATGAGCAGCGGGAAGTACGCGTTCTCGTGTCCGGTGTCCTTGAACATCGTATCGAGCTGGCGCTGCATGCGCTCCCAGATGCCATAGCCCCGTGGCCTGATCACCATGCAGCCGCGCACCGGCGAATAGTCCGCCAGCTCGGCACGAAGCACAGTCTCATTGTACCAAGCGCTGAAGTCCGCAGCGCGTGTCGTCAGCTTCCTCTCGTCAGCCATTACCTGTCAGCTCAGGGTGCTCAGAAACTCGTCGAGCAGGAGCGACTGCTCGGCGCCGGATTCGAGATCCTTTACTGTAACCTCGCGCAGCATGTAACGGTCGCTCTTGAGAAGAACAGCGCTTCGCGCTCCGGCGGCCACTGCCGCCTTGAGCTGTCTGCCGAGCTGTTGTGGCCGCAGCGCGTACTCGACGCTGCGGTTGCGGCGGCGCACCTCGGCTGCAACCATCATCACGTCGACGAGCAATGACTCGTCATCAGCCGCGACCCAGTAGTCGGTTCTCGGCATCGCCACCGGGATGAGCTTCCTCGAGCGCAGCAAATCGCCGAGCACCACGTCACCCATGCCGAAGCCGAGCGCGGGGAGATCCGCTCCTCCCACACTGGCGAGAAGGGTGTCGTAGCGACCACCCCCGCAGATCGCGCGAAGCTCCCCCGCCGTGTCGAAGAGCTCGAACACGATTCCGGTATAGTATGCCAGCCCACGTACTATAGAAAGGTCGAGCCTCACCCAGTCTCCGAAACCAAGAGCTGCGACGTAGACGAGATACTGGCGCATTCTCTCGATGTGCTCGGCGGCGCTCTCCACGCCGGCAAACCGCCTGACAAGCGAGGCGACATCGTGGCACTCGAGTATCGCTTCGACGCGATCGGCAACATTGCTGCTTCCGACAGCCGCCTCGAGCTTTTCCCTGGACACCGCCGCCGGCTCGCGCGCCCGCTTGTCGATCGCCGCGAAGACCGCGGGCAGCGCCGAACCAGGAACCGCGGCGTCGAGCAGGAGCGCCTCCAGGAGGCGCCGGTCGGATACCTGCGCGACAACATCAGCGGGCGTGAGGCCGAAAGAGCGAATCACGTCCAACGCGACGGCGACCAGCTCGGCATCTGCGACAACGCTCGATTCTCCGACGATGTCGGCGTTGAGCTGGAAGTGCTCGCGCAGCCTGCCCCGTTGCTGCTTCTCGTAGCGGAAGAGCTGCGGAATCGAGAACCATTTCACCGGCTTGCGCAGCGCATTGGCCTTTGCGGCGACCATGCGCGCCAGCGTGGGAGTCATTTCCGGCCGCAGCGCGACTTCACGCCCGCCCTTGTCGGTGAACGAGTACAGTTGCCCGACCAGCTCGCCACCGCTCTTCTTGCGGTAGAGGTCGAGGTGCTCGAGGGGAGGCCCGTCGTATTCGACGAACGCGTAGCGCCGCAACACGTCGCGCCAGACGCTCAGAATGTACGCGTGTTCGGCGAACTTGTCGGGGTAGAAGTCGCGAAATCCGGGTAGTGCTGCCTGCGCCATTCGGGAAAGCTACGGGTTCTGGACCGAGCGGCAAGCAGAGCGCACGAGCCGCATCATGGGAGTCCGCCAAGCGACAGAGTATCACCAACGGTGTGGAACGAGCCTGTGACGACGACGGTTGCCCCCTCCCTCGCCGCTTGCGCTATGGCCTGCGGCAACGGCGCGACGAGCTTCACGTCCCATCCGTTCCGCTGCCCATAGTCGAGCGCCTCCGCAGGGTCCCACGCGCGCTCAGGCGGCGCACTTTGCGGAGCCGTGAGAATTGTACGATCCATGACGGGACAAAGAATCTTCATCATCTCCCGCCAGTCCTTGTCGCGAAGCACTCCCAGCACGGCGATGATCGGCCGCCGCAGTCCGACGGAGTCGAGAGTCGCCACCAGCGTCCTCATTCCGTCGGGGTTGTGCGCGACATCGAGCACGAACTTTCCGACACGCTGGAATCTGCCGGGAAGCGACACGGCAGGGAGCGACCGCGCTGCGTCAGCGAGCGTGGTACGGTACGGCCCGCCGGCCGCGTCGAGCATCGCGAGCGCGACACACGCGTTCGCCGCCTGCGGCGCCCCGATGAGTCCGATGGTGAGCGCCATCGACTCGCCACGGTGCTCGACATCGAAGGTCGTGCCAGCGGAGTGGACGCGAATGCCAGTCGGCCGATACAGCTCGTTCGCCGCGATGATTGGATGCGCGCCGCTCGCGGCGGCGGCGGCGACAAGAGCCTGGCGTGCATCCTCTGAGACCGGACCGAAGACGGCCGGGACATCGCCTTTGAATATCCCTCCCTTCTCGCGGGCGATCGCGGCAATCGAGTCTCCGAGATACTCCGTGTGATCGACGCCAATCGAAGTCACGCCCGCGACCACGGGAGTGATGACGTTCGTCGAGTCGAGGCGTCCCCCGAGCCCGGCCTCGATGACGGCAACGTCCACTCCACGCCTGGCGAAGTGATCGAAGGCGAGTGCGGTCGTGATCTCGAAGAATGTCGCGCCCAGCCGCTCAGACTCGGCTTCCCAGCGGCTGATGAATTCCAGAACTTCGCTCTCACTGATCTGCTCGCCATCGACGACGATGCGCTCGCGAAAGTCCACGAGATGGGGTGACGTGTAGCAGCCGACGCGCATTCCCTTTGCGCGCAGCAGGGTGTCGATGGTAGCGGCGACACTTCCCTTGCCGTTCGTTCCGGCGACGTGGATGCATCGGATGCGCTCGTGCGGGTCCCCGAGCAGCGCAAGGAGCGCTCTGGTGCGCTCAAGTCCGAATTTGGCGGTGCTCCCGGTGCGCGCGAAGAGGCGGCCGAGCGCGCTTCGGTAGCTGGTCAGGCCGCTGTCCACCCCGTGGCGGCGGGCTTGCCGCTCATGTGTCGAATAAGCTGACCGACCGTATGCTTGAGGTCCTTGCGGTGAACGACGGCATCAACCATCCCATGCTCGAGTAGGAATTCGGAGGTTTGGAATCCCTCCGGCAAATCCTGTCCGATGGTCTGCTTGATCACGCGCGGACCGGCGAAGCCGATCACCGCCCCGGGCTCGGCGAGGATCGCGTCGCCAAGCATCGCGTAGCTCGCGCTGACGCCGCCGGTGGTCGGGTTCGTCAGAATCGACACATACGGTATACGCCGCTCGGCGAGCTGCGACAGGATCGCCGCTGCCTTCGCCATCTGCATCAGACTCAGCACTCCCTCCTGCATCCGCGCTCCGCCGGACGCCGACACGAGAATGAGCGAGAACTTCCGCTCCAGCGCCTTCTGGCCGAGCCGCGCGATTTTTTCTCCGACAACCGATCCCATCGAGCCGCCCATGAACGCGAAGTCCATCACCCCCAGGCAAACGGGGAGCTCCATCAGCTGGCCGGTAAAGGTGACGATGGCGTCCCCCTCTCCCGATTTGGCAATGGCCTTGTCGAGCCGCTGAGGATACTCGGGGAAGCCGAGCGGGTCGGTGGAGCGGATGTCCGTCTCTGTTTCCTCAGCGCTACCCTCATCGAGGAGGATGTTGACGTACTCCATGGCGCGGATGCGTCGGTGATGTTCGCAGTTCGGGCACACGTTGAGGTTCCGCACGAACTTCTCGCGGATGTCGGTGTGGCCGCATTTCTCACATTTCTCCCACGCGTCGGGTGGGATCTCGTGTTTCTCACGCCGCGGCTGCCGCGGCTTCTTTTCCTTGCGAAACCAGGCCATTTGCGGAAATGTGTACCCACTACCCGCTGCCCGCTACCCGCTACCCGGCACCCGGCACCCGCTACCCGGTGCCCGCTACCCGGTGCGTCTGGTAGCGGGTAACAGGCAACAGGCAACGGTATTCAGCTCTTCTTGAACGCCGCCTTGCCGCGTCCTTCGCCCGAGATGCGCATCAGGATTCCGACCGCCAGCCAGCTCGCGAGCATGAACGATCCGCCGTAGCTGAAGAAGGGCAGCGGAATGCCGGTGATCGGCATGAGGTTCAGCGTCATGCCGACATTCACGAGAACGTGGACGAACCAGCTCGCCATCAATCCGAACGCGACGAGCGAGCTGAAGGAATCATTGGCCCTGCCGGCGATCTGCGTAATGCGCAGGAAGAGGGCGAGAAAAAGCGTCAGCGCGATCGTCACGCCGATGAATCCCATCTCCTCTCCAACGACGGCGAAAATGAAATCGGTATGCTGTTCTGGCAGGAATGCCAGTCGTTTCTGCGTTCCGAGAGTAAATCCCTTTCCGAAGAAGCCGCCCGACCCGATCGCGATCTTGGACTGGATGACGTGATATCCGGATGCGCGAGGATCGGCCGATGGATCGATGAAGACCCGCAGGCGATTCTGCTGATACGGCGCGAGCTTCTCCCACAGAATGGGCGCGACGACACCGGTCGCGATGTTCGCCACCATCAGCACTATTCCTTCCACCAGATACGGCCGGTAGTAGAGCACGAGCGCAAGGAGCACCAGGAACCACGCACCCCACAGTCCGGTGCTGAACGACAGAATGAGGCTCACCACCGGGCTGGCCAGCAGAAGCAGGAGGGGCCACGCAACACCCGACCAATACAGCATTCCGAAGAAGATTCCGATGAATACGATGCCCGTGCCGAGGTCCGGCTGGAGCATGATGATAAGCCACGGAACGAGCACGATGAGCGCCGGCTTCCACAGATCGAGCAGGGACTTCGGAGGCTCACGCCTCGCTGCGAGTACGTGGGCCAGCATCAGAACCACGGTAACCTTCGCGAGCTCGGAGGGCTGGCCGATGCGCATTCCACCGATCGCCAGCCAGCTCTTGGTGCTGGCCGCGGTCCCCGCACCCTTACCCACCAAGAGCGTCAACGCGAGCAGCAGGATCGAGAAGGCGTATGCCGGTATAGTCACCCATTCGACGAATCGGACGGACGACCGGCTGATTCCATACGCTCCGAGCATACCGAACACCAGCCAGACTATCTGCGACTTATAGACGCGAGCGACAGCCGTCGGAGTGTCCGTCTGCCCGGCAGAGTAGACCATCGCGACACCGAACAGCGACAGGAGCAGCGCGGTGATGACGAGCGGATAATCCGCGACGATCCGGCGCATCATATGTCAGCCCCCCGCGTCGAGGAGCTCTACCGGAGTCGCATGGGTGTAGAAGCCGATGATCTTCGAGGCCACGCGGGCGGCGAGGTAGCCGTGGATTCCGAACTCGAGAAAGACCGCGACGACGATCTTCGGGTTGTCCGCCGGTGCGAAACCGAGGAACCAGGCATGATCCTTTTCCGGATTCTCGGTGTTCTGCGCGCTGCCTGTCTTGCCCGCGATGACGAGGCCCTGAATGCCCGCCGATGCCGCCGTTCCACCGGCAGAAGTGACGCCAGCCATCGCCTCACGAAGCCCGGATATCTGCGCCGATGTGAGCGTCATGATCTTCTTCCGCTCCGGACTCCTGGCGACGAGCTCAGGCTTCGAGGCGGCTCCATCCGTCGCGAGCGCCGTGTAGAACTTCGCCATGTTCACTACCGTCTGGGAGTTCGCCCCCTGACCGATCGCCAGGTTGAGCGTTTCGGCGTTGCTCCAGTTGCGCGGACCGAAAAGCCGATCGTAATAGGCCTTCACGTCCCGCGCGGGAAAGCGCGGCTTGTACTCGTTGGGCAGGTCTATCCCCGAGCGCTCGCGGAATTGCAGATCGACTCCTCCCGCCACCAGTCGTGCCAGTCCGATCTTGAGGCCGAGCTGATAGAAGAACACGTCGCACGAATGCGTGATCGCTCCCGACAAGCTCAGGCTTCCGTGGCCGCGCTTCTCCCAGCAGCGGAAATACCGGCGGCCATACTGAAGCCCGCCCGAGCAGGAGATCGGCATGTGTGAGTTGATCGTCACCAGTCCCTGCTCGAGCCCGAGCGTCGCCGTCGCAAGCTTCCACGTCGACCCGGGCGGATACGTGCCCTGGATGACCTTGTTGAACAGCGGGCGCCGCGGATCGGTGTTGAGCTGCTTCCAGTATTCGGGAGGAATTCCTCCGGTGAAGCGGTTGGGGTCGAAGCTTGGAGCGCTGTAAAGTGCGAGGACGCCGCCGGTCCTGGGATCGAGGGCGATGGCACCGCCCTGCGACGAGTCGCCAAACAAAGTCACCACGAACTTCTGCAGATCGAGATCGATGTTGGTTTTGAGCGCCGGCGCTCCCACCGGATCCTCGTCGGGGCGCGGCCCGACGCCGCGCACCGGACGGCCACGTGCATCGACCTCGTCGTAACGTACGCCTTCCTTTCCGTGCAGCTCGCCCTCGTACTGTTTCTCCAGCCCTCCCTTGCCGACGATCTGGCCCGGTTTGTATCCGGCGTACTCGGGCCTGTTAAGCTCGTCCTCTGTAATCTCTCCGGTGTAGCCGACGAATGAGGCAACCGCCGGGCCGTCCGGGTAGTATCGCTTGGGAACCGACTGGATGATCAGCCGCGGGAAATCGATGCGGTGCTCCTCGAGCACCGAGATGACGTCGATTGACGCGTCGGCGAGTATGACGGTTGGGCGGGTAGGAGCGCGACGGAACCGCCTGATCGCTGCCGAGATGTCGGCATCGGTGAGCTGCAGCGTCGGCGAAAGCACCTTGAGCGTGGCGCGCAGCGAATCCTCGCTCGGCGCGATGAGCGAGACCGAGTAGGCCGGGAGATTCTCGGCGATGATCTGGCCGTGCCGGTCGTAGATGATTCCCCGCGGAGCCGGAAGAGGAATCGGACGAAGGCGATTCTCCTCCGATTGCAGAGCGTAGGTTCTCTGCTGCAGCACCTGCGTCCGGAAGAATGCCCCGAGCAGCAGGACGAAGCCGGCTACGAGTGCGAACGAGCTGAACTGTGTTCGGCGGGCGATATCGTTCGGATGGAAGCTCATACCCGCGCCGGCTCGAGCAGCGGCCGCATGATGAGAAGAAGGAGAATTCCAGCCACCGCGGTCGCCGCCGCCGAGAGAGGCGACCAGAGAAGGAGCTGCTGCACGAGCTCGATACCGCCCAGGCGTTGCTCGACGACGAAGTAGATCACGTCGAACGACCACTTGCCGAGGAAGAAGAAGAACGCGTTGAGGGCAAGATTGTCGGCGAAGAATACCGCCTTGAGCCACGACGACAGATAGCCGACGATTGTCATCGCGATCGCGGCGGCGCCGAGCGATTCAGGTGTCAGCGAATCCGCGACCAGTCCCATGAGAAGGCCAACGATCGCGGCGGCGGCGGGACGAACGCGAATTGAAGCCAGCAACAGAGCGAGAACCAGGAAATCCATCGGAGCGCGCCACCCGAGCAGCGGACGCAGCGTGTAGTGCAGCAATACCAGTATGACGAACGTTATAACGGCGCGCACCGTCCCGCCAAGTGTCATCAGTCGCCTCTGGTCGGACTGCGTACCAGCGAGTCACGTCGTGTCGAATCGCGGCGAGCGGAATCGAGTCGGGCCGAGTCGCGGCGTGCCGCAGCTCGCCTCGCGGCCCTGCGCGCCGCAGCCCGTGCCGCCGAATCGGCTGCGGTGGGGCTCGCGCCACCAGCGGCCGGAGTCGTCAGCGTATCCGGACGGAGCTCTGGAGGAAGGCCGCCCGGGACCTGACCGCCGGCCGTCGTGTCGCGCACTGTCGTGTCGAGCGCCGCACGACGCGCTGCCGCCTCGGCGAGCGCAGCGCTCCTCGCCGCCGAGTCGCCGGCCACCACGATCCGCCTGGCCGCTTCCTCAACGCCGGTGACGCTCGCCCATACATTCTGGAATTCCCTGGTCACCCGGTCGGTGCGGAGAATCATGACCGTACCGACATCCGCCGGTGAAACC
This sequence comes from Gemmatimonadaceae bacterium, assembly GCA_041486565.1. Lineage (GTDB taxonomy): Bacteria > Gemmatimonadota > Gemmatimonadetes > Gemmatimonadales > Gemmatimonadaceae > UBA4720. The sequence goes on along the minus strand of JBGPLS010000027.1, from coordinate 3,241 downwards.
GCCGGCTTGATGAGGTACGTTCGCGCCCATCCTTCGGATGTCTTCACCTCTAGGACAACGGTTCCGATCGGAATTCCGCGCGGCCATACGCCGCCGAGTCCGGAGCTGACGATGAGTGTGCCCGGCTTGAGTGCGGTGCGGAATGGAATTCCGCGAAGCTCCATCAGGTATCCGCTCGTCGCGCTTGCCTGGTGCGCCTGGACGATCCCGAATGCGCTGCCATCCTCCGACATCGCGCTCACGCGGAAATCGGGATGCGTCCAGATCATCGCCTGGCTCATTGTCGGATCGACGTCCGTCACCATCCCCACCACGCCCCCGGGGGAAACGACCGGACTCAAGCGGCGTACTCCGGCCGTCGATCCGGCGGTAAGCGTCATCGTCGTTACGTCGCGCACGCCGCGGCCGTGTATCGCTTCCGCGGCGATGAACCCCCACCTGAGGCGGGCGCCGAGACCGATCAGCTTGCGGAGCTTGTCGTTCTCGTCTTCCAGGCTGGTGACAGTCATCGCGCGGAGCGCGACGCTGTCACGAACAGCGGTCCGCTGCTGGTCGAGAAGCAGCGAGCGGCGGCTCGCCTCGGCTCTCTCCTGCAGCATCACCAGTGGAGCGAGGAACGTTCGCCGCATCGATGTCGCGATGGGGTCCCGCAGGTTGGGGGGTAGGCCCCTCGCCACCAGCCCCAGCAGGGCGCAGGCGCCAAGCACCATCAGGTCAACGCGATTGCTGCTTCGAAGTGCGCGTGCCACTGCAACCTCAGGTGGCTAGTACTGACCAGTATTTTTCCTCGTCGTCGAGGATACGTCCGGTGCCGCGAACGACACAGGTCAATGGATCCTCATCGACGTGAATTGGCAAGCCTGTTTCCTGCGAGACGAGAACGTCAAGCCCGCGAATCAGCGAGCCGCCGCCGGTCATGACGATTCCGCGATCGACGATGTCGGCTGCAAGCTCCGGAGGCGTGATCTCGAGCGCCCGCCGCACTGCGCTGACGATCTGCTGGATCGGCTCCTGCACCGCATCGCGAATCTCAGCCGAATGGATCCGCACGCTCTTCGGAATTCCTGACACGAGGTCCCTGCCCCGCACTTCCATTTCGCGCTCCTCTCCAACCGGATACGCCGACCCGATCTGGATCTTGACCTGCTCGGCGGTGGACTCACCGATAAGAAGATTGTAATTCTTGCGCATCGACTGGAGAATGGCCATGTCGATTTCGTCGCCGCCGGTACGGATCGAAGTGTCGCTCACGATTCCCGACAAGGCGATGACCGCTATCTCGGTCGTCCCGCCGCCGATGTCGATCACCATGTTGCCGGTCGGTGTCTCGACCGGTAGTCCAACTCCGATGGCCGCGGCCATCGGCTCCGCTACCATGAATACTTCCTTTGCACCGGCGCCGAGGGCGGAGTCACGCACTGCGCGCCTCTCGACTTCGGTGATACCCGAAGGAACGCAGACGATCACCCTCGGCTTCACCTTGAAGACGTGGTTCTCGATGATGAGCGCCAGGAAATAGCGCAGCATCTTTTCGGTGACGTCGAAGTCGGCGATCACGCCGTCTTTCATCGGGCGTACCGCGATCACACCTTCCGGCGTGCGACCCAGCATTCGCTTGGCTTCGAGACCCACTGCCTTGATTTTCTTGGTCTCGCGATCGAGAGCGACTACCGACGGCTCATTGAGGACGATGCCTTCGCCCTTCACGTAGATCAGCGTGTTGGCGGTGCCGAGGTCTACGGCAATTGTATTGGCGGGGAAGAGCGATCCCGCCTTGAAGAAGGGCCAGCGCATGGAGTCTCAGGTCAGGAAGGAATCGACGCTTTTAAGTGGCAAGCCAAACGCCTCGGCAACGGCAGGGTAAACGACCTGCCCGTTGATGATGTTCAGCCCTTTCCGTAACGGCAGGTTTTCACGGCAAGCCTCCTTCCACCCGAGGTTCGCCAGTGTCAACGCGTAAGGGAACGTGGCGTTGGTGAGCGCGAAGGTGGATGTGCGCGGAACTCCGCCGGGCATGTTCGCAACTCCGTAGTGAATCACTCCGTCCACCACGTATGTCGGGTTCTGGTGCGTTGTCGCGCGAATCGTCTCGACGCAGCCGCCCTGATCGATCGCGACATCGACGATTACGGACCCGGGTTGCATGGTCTTGAGATCCTCTCGGCGGATGAGCCGCGGTGCTACTGCGCCTGTGATCAGAACGGCGCCGACGACGAGGTCGGCGGTCGAGATCTGCTCCAGGATATTATGACGATTCGAGTAGATGAGCGTTACGTTCGCCGGCATCACGTCGGACAGATACCGGAGCCGCTCGAGCGACAGATCGAGAACCGTCACCTTCGCTCCCATGCCCGCTGCCATTTTCGCGGCGTTGATGCCGACGATTCCACCGCCGAGGATGACGACCTTCGCCGGGGGAACGCCGGGAACCCCACCGAGCAGAACGCCGCGGCCGCCGTAGAGCTTCTCGAGATATTTCGCGCCCTCCTGCACCGCCATGCGGCCGGCGACTTCCGACATCGGGATGAGAAGAGGCAGCTCCCGGTTCGAAAGCTCGACAGTCTCGTACGCAATGCAGACGGCGCCGCTGTCGATGTGCGCACGCGTCAGCTTCTCGTCGGCGGCAAAATGAAAGTAGGTGAAGATCGTCTGGCCTTCCCGCATTCGCGGCCACTCCCGCCTGATCGGCTCCTTCACCTTCATGATCATTTCGGATTCGCGCCACACCATGGCAGCGTTCGGCGCAATCCTCGCGCCCACGCGTGTGTACGCCTCGTCGAGAAATCCGCTTCCCTCGCCTGCGCCTTGCTGGATGAGCACCTCGTGGCCGCCGGCAACGAGCGCTTCAGCACCCGCGGGAACGAGCGCGATGCGATTCTCGTTCGTCTTGATTTCCTTCGGAACGCCGATCTTCATGCGATAGTTGTCTGTTGACGTTGAAAATTCAGATTGCCCGCGGCGCGGCGCCCGGACCGAGACTCACCACAGTTTGAAGTCCCGCCGCAAAGAAATCACGACAGACGGCGAGCACACTTTCACGATCGATCGAGTCCACCAGCGCCAGCACTTCGTCGAGCGACCGGAATTCCTCGTCGTAGAGCTCCACGCCGGCTGCACGATACATGCGCGAGGAAACACTCTCGAGCGAGAGTGTAATCTGGCCCTTTAACTGGTTTTTGCCAGCGGCAACCTCATCTTCGGGAATTCCCTCGGACGCGATGCGGGAAAGCTCGTCGGATAT